>JAVCDC010000019.1 GCA_030765135.1 Candidatus Tritonobacter lacicola
GTTCTGCCTGTGGTAGCTTTCTCTCTCCTTCTACCACTAAAAAAATCCTTCCTAATTCTCCTGCCACCCATCTCCTGTGTTGCTTCCGCCAATTGATTAAAGCAAATTGCTATTTTGCAGGAGCCTTGGTGATTCGTTTGGATATATTACAGGGGAAATACAGGGAAAGTCAATGTTATTTTTTGCGCAGATATTGCTTACCGAAAATACGCAGTAAGAGAGGGAATCACAGGGAGGGATACCGCAATCTCAACAATGGTTTGCATAAATAAACCTAGCGTGTAGGAGCTACCCCTGTGGCCACTTTTCAGACCAGGTTCTCACGGCTATCATCGTATCTTAAAAATGTTCTGAGATCTCGAAGTCTGCAAATCTGCCCGGAAGGCTCTTATGACAAACACGAAAAGAGTGATGGCGCAGAACGAACTTCGCTCTGCGCCATCTGAGATCTCCCCGGGCGGGACATCAAACCTCAGCCCGATGAATCGGGCCTCGTTAGAGGGGGACTCGTCCCCCTCTAACGTTCGCTGCGTTCGCTGTTACCCCCAACGACGCGGGGGAGGCCTCTCCCCCGCACCCCCTCAGGTTCTCGATCAGTCAGACGAATTTTCAAACGAGGAGGCCCAAAAAATGGGCCTCCTCGTTTGAAAGCTCCCCGGGCGGGACTCGAACCTGCAACAATCCGGTTAACAGCCGGACGCTCTACCGATTGAGCTACCGGGGAATAAAACGGTTAAAAGTTAAAAGTCAAAGGTTTAAAGAATATTAGAACCTTCAATATTTGTCAAAGAGCGTGGGTATTATAGCAAAGTAAAAGATACAGGAGCAAGTAGGGGAGTCTGTTTCAAGAAGTTCAGATAGTGCCTGAGCGGAAAGCCTCTCGGAACTTCCTTGTAAAACATCAATGGGGTTTTTGATCGGGGGGGATGTGGAGGTACTTGTCTTTGAAGTCGGGGTTCAGGTAGCCGAGAGGGAGGGAAGTTCTTGAGAGATTGAATGTCGCCTCGCCCATCTCGGAAAAGTAGGCTATGAGCATTGCCTTGATCTTATCCATGGCCTCCTCGAAGCTGGTCGCCGCCGTCGTGAGACCAAGCTCCGGGCAGGAGGCCTCGACATAACCATTATCCAGGGCTTCTATCTCTATTCTTAAATACATGATTTCCTGTACTTCTCCGGCACGCGGTTTTTCCATCTCTCCCATTTTATCGACGCCGGGGCCAGTTGCTAATTGTAGCGCTTTATTGTTCCCATTTCCTTCAATCTCTTAGTTTGCAAGGGGTTGAGATTGCTTCGTCGCTCCGCTCCTCGCAATGACGTATAAGCTATATTTTTTAGAATAATGACAGCGGTCAGGAGGACGGTTTCCCGGAAGTCCTTTCCAGAAGCTCCTCCCACCTCTCGTCAACGTGCTTCTGGATGGCATCCAGCATCGCCTTATTCTCCTCCTTCAGGAGATGCTTGAAGCGGCCCTGAACTTTTATCCATTCCGTGATCGGCAGCTTCTCCTTGGGCTTATAAGAGAGCTTCCACTGTCCGTTCTCCACCTCGAAGAGTGGCCAGAAGCAGGTCTCGACGGCCATCCTGCTTGTCTCGATAGAGTCGTCCATCTTCGACCGCCATCCCCGGAAACACGGCGCAAGTATATTCATGAAGCACGGGCCCTCGATCGAAAGGGCCTTGCGCACTTTGCCCATGAGATCGCGGTAATTATGTGGAGCTGTCTGCGCCACGTAGGGAATTCGGTGAGCAACCATGATTCCCGTCAGGTCCTTGGCGAATTGCATCTTGCCGGGAACAACCTTGCCGGCGGGGGTAGTCGTCGTTGCAGCTCCGAACGGCGTCGCGCTCGAGCGCTGTATGCCGGTGTTCATGTAGGCCTCGTTGTTGTAACAGATGTACAACATGTTGTGGCCGCGCTCCATTGCGCCCGAGAGCGACTGGAGGCCTATATCGTAGGTCCCGCCGTCGCCCCCCATGGCTATGAACTTTATCTCCCTGTCGATCTTGCCCCTTTTCTTCAGGGCACGGTAGGCCGTCTCCACGCCGCTCATGGTGGCCGCGGAGTTCTCGAAGGCGTTGTGGATGAAGGGTACCCTCCACGCCGTATAAGGGTATATCGTCGTCGCTACCTCCAGACATCCCGTGGCGCACGAGACGACAACGGGGTCCTCCGCCGCCAGAAGGATCTGCCGAAGGACCACTGTCGCGGCGCACCCGGAGCAGGCCCTGTGCCCACCGCTCAACAGGTCGGGCTTCTTCGAGAGCTCCTTCAGATTTATTCCTGCCATGACCCTACCTTACACCGATATAGTTCATCTCGCCCGCCTTCCCCTCGAGGGCAAGATTTATCACGTTCTTGATGTCATCAACAAATATGTTACGGCCTCCCAGGCCGTAGATGTAATCGTACACCGGTATGTCAGTCCTGCCGTAAAGGGCGGACCGGATCTCCGCGTGGATCGGGCCGCCCTCTGCGCCGAATGAGGCGGACCTGTCCAGAACGGCAATAGCACGGGCCCCGGAAAGAGCCTCCACCAGCTCCCCGTGGGGAAACGGGCGGAACACCCGGAGCTTCACCAAACCCGCTTTGATGCCTCCGGCCCTGAGCTCGTCTATTGCCACCTTCGCCGTCCCGGCCGTCGATCCCAGGCATACCAAGATGACTTCAGCGTCATCGCTTTTGTACCTCTCGAAAATATCGAACTCACGTCCCGATAAATTGCCGTACTCCGCAAAAATCTCCGGGATGACGACGCGGGCATTCTCCATCGCCCCGATTTGCTGGCGCTTGTGCTCGAAGTAGTAGTCCTGGAGGTCGAGGGGGCCGTACGTCACGGGATTATCGACATCAAGGAGGGGGTAAAGGGGAGTGTAGTCGCCTATGAAAGCCTTCACCTGCTCATCTTCCAGTATCTCTACCCGCTCCATCGTGTGGCTGAGTATGAAGCCGTCGAGCATGGACATAACGGGGAGAAGGACATCAGGGTGCTCCGCTATCCTCACCGCCATGATGGCGTGGTCATAGGCCTCCTGGGAATTCTCGGCGTAGAGCTGTATCCAGCCCGTATCGCGGCACCCCATCGAGTCCGAGTGGTCGCAGTGGATATTTATTGGAGCGGATAGGGCCCTGTTCACGACAGTCATTGTGATGGGAAGCCTGGTCGAGGCGGCGATGTAGACGATCTCCCACATAAGGGCCAGGCCGTTCGCCGCCGTGGCCGTCATCACGCGCGCGCCCGCCGCAGATGCGCCCACGCTGGCGCTCATTGCGCTGTGCTCGCTCTCGACGCAGATGAGCTCGGTACGCACAAGTCCGTCCGCGTAGAAATCGGCGAACTTCTGCATGAGCTCCGTCTGTGGCGTGATGGGGTAGCAGGCGACGACATCGGGGTCGATCTGCCTCATCGCCTCCGAGACGGCGTGATTTCCTGTCAGGGCGCGTACCTTAGCCATTACTCCCTGAACTCCGATTCCTTGACCATTGTTATCGCCTGTACTTTCTTCGGGCACTCGCGGGCGCAGATTCCGCAACCTTTGCAGTGGTCGAGGTCTACTCCAACGACCTTTCCGTCCTCCACGATGATCGCCGAGTCCGGGCAAAAAATCCAGCAGATGAGACAGTGTATACACTTCTCATCGTCGCGGACGGGCCTGAACGACCTCCACGAGCCCGTCTCGTACTTCTCCGCGTTGCCGGCTTCGATTATGAGGCCGCCGATAGGGATATCCTTGTAACCGGGAGCTTTCTTCACTCTCCACGCACCTCTTCGTATGCCCGCCTAACCGCCTTCAAGTTGCCTTCTATGATAGACTCATTGAACTTCGGCTTGAACTCCTCCTTCAGTACCTCGATGACGCCATCGAGGCCCAGAATGCCCGTAATCTTTACCAGCGCCCCGACCATGGGTGTGTTGGGTATGGGCCGGCCGATTTCATCGAAAGCTATCTTGGTGGCATCCAGCGTGTATATCCTGGCAGCCTCGATACCATGCTTCCGGCGCAGGTCCCCGGGGCTGTCCTGCGTGTTGACGATCAGTACCCCGTCATCCGGCAAGCCGGCCGTGACATCCACGGAATCGAGGATGGTTTCGTCGAGGACGACTACAATATCGGGGCGGTCTATCGGGCAATGAAGCCTGATAGGCTCCTCGGAAATCCTGGTAAACCCCCGTATGGGGGCCCCCATCCGCTCAGGACCGTAATCGGGGAAACCCTGGCTGTACTTCCCCTCCTTGATGCTGCAGGAAGCGATGAAGTCAGCGGCGGTCTTCGCGCCCTGGCCGCCGCGGCCGTGCCACCTGATCTCCAGCATATTTCCCGGCTTCATCGGCTTCATACTACCACACGTTCATACCCAGTAAAATAAATTCTTGCTTAGAATTCCCGGCGACCCTCCATCGCCCTTGCCAGTGTGATCTCATCAGCGAAGTTGAGCGAGCTCCCGACGGGGATGCCGTGAGCGATCCTGCTTATCTTCGCGACGTGACCCCGCAACTCCCTCGCTATGAAGAGGGAAGTCGCCTCCCCCTCGACGTCCGAGCTGGTGGCGAGAATAATCTCAGCCGGCTTCTCCCTTTTGACCCTCTCTATAAGCTGCGGGATTTTCAGGTCCCCGGACTCTATGCCGTCAAGGGGAGAAATTTTTCCCGAGATGACATGGTAGAGACCGCCGAAACCGTGTGTCTTCTCTATGGCGATGATATCGGTAGGCTGCTCGACGACGCATATCGTCCGGCCGTTCCTTCCGGGGTCACTGCAGATAGAGCACAGGTCTCTCTCGGTGAAATTAAAGCAGCGCCGGCAATACCCGATCTTCTCAACCGCCTCGACGACCGCGCCGGCCAGCCGCCTTGCAGCCGATCGATCCCCGGACAGAAGGTGAAACGCTATCCTCTCGGCGCTGCGCGGCCCGATCCCCGGCAGACGCTTGAGCTCGTTGATCAGTTCCCTGAGAGGAGGGGGGTATATTTCCATCACTTCTTGATATCCACAATCTCGGCATTGAATACGCTCATGGCCTTCTGCACTATGGGATCCCTGCTCAGCCGGCTATCATCTTTTACTTTTTTTTTAACGGGTTTGCCCCCGGGTTTTTTTATCCTGAAGCCTATCCTGAGGTCTGCACCCAGAAGCCGCGCAAGGACGCCCTCGACGTATCGCCTGTTGTTGAAATCCTCCAGCCCCTCGCGATGAAAATCGAAGGAAGCCTCGAAACATACAACGAGGTTTTCTCCCTCGATAGCCAGGGGAGCGCCCTCCATGAGATACGACTTCAAAAGGGGCTTCTCCTTCCCCACGACATCGAGTATCTCCTGCCACTTTTTCCTGACCTCGTCGATCGTGACGACGGCCTCACCGCCCCCGCCCGTTCCATCCGGATCTTCCTGCGGCGGAGTCCCGGCAGGGCCGGCCAGTCGATCCTGAAGTGCCTGAAGCCTTCCGGTGATCTCCCCGATGCCGACACGGTGGCGAGACTCGACCATCCTCAGCAGCGTGACCTCGAGGAGAATCTTTTTGGAAAGCGACCTCTTCAACCCGGCCTCGAGCTCCGTCAGCATCTCGAGTATGTACAGGAGTTGTTCCCTTGAGAACTCCCCGGCCTGCCGGCCCAATTCCCGGACATCATCATGAGTGAGGTTAAGCAGGGACTCATCCGCTATCTTCAAGACAAGCAGGTCCCGGAAGTGCCTGGAGAGATCCGATATGAAATGGGGAAGGTCTTTTCCTTCGGTCACTATTCTATTCAAGAGCCTTATCGCCGCCTCCGAATCGCCTTTCGCCACGATATCCGTCAGCTCGCGGATCGCGTCGGAACTTACCAGGCCCAGCATGGATGAGATGACATCTCCGCTTATCTTTCCCTCGGAGTATACGATGGCCTGGTCCAGAATCGACTCGGCGTCCCTCATGCTTCCTTCCGCGTACCTTGCTATCATTACCAGGGCCTCCTCGTCTATCTCCACATCCTCCTTCGAGCATATTGACTTCAAGCGGGTGCTGATAGCAACGCCCGATATAGGCCGGAGGTCGAACCGCTGGCACCTCGAAAGAATCGTGGGAGGGACCTTGTGAGGCTCTGTTGTCGCGAAGAAAAATTTAACGTGAGGTGGAGGCTCCTCGAGCGTTTTGAGGAGGGCGTTAAAGGCATCCGTCGTTATCTGGTGGACCTCGTCGATTATGTATATCTTGTACTTGCCGTGCGTGGGCGCGTACTTCACGTTCTGCCTCAGCTCCCGTATCTCATCGATACCCCTGTTGGACGCGCCGTCTATCTCCAGCACATCAAGGCTGTTGCCGCCGATAATCTCGGTGCAGCTTATGCACTTATCACATGGAGCGGGGGTGGGGCCACCATCGCAGTTAAGGGCCTTGGCGAAGACCCTGGCTATCGTCGTCTTGCCTATTCCTCTGGGGCCCGTGAATATGTAGGCGTGGCCTATCCTCTTCCTTGCTATGGTATTTTTAAGTGTGGTTGTTACGTTTTCCTGGCCCACAATGTCATCGAACTGCTGAGGCCTCCATCTTCGCGCTAGTACAACGTAATCCATGGGATCCTTTCCGATGAGATTATAATCCGGGGCAGGTAATAGAGGCCAGAGAAATAAGCCGGGGGAAGCCTACTTGATCACGTAGGCCGATATAAAAACCAGGACCTCCACCGACCTCTCCTCTTCTCCCTGCTCCACGATGAGGTCGTCAAGAACAAGGGTCTGGCCGCTCCCTATCGCAACGCTGGACTTGAAGCTGGTCTTTGCGACGCGGGATGGCGCATGGCCGTAAAGATAAGAAATTTCATAGTCGAGCGCAAGATGTGCGTCATTCCCCGCCACTTCGATGTCTCCGGTGAACCTTGCGCCTACCTCGATGTGCCCTTCCTCTCCGGGGCGAGGTGGTCCGCTCACTATCGTGTCCGCTTCGATTTTGCCTCCCGATATCCCGATAAGACTCTGGTTGAAAAGAACACCCACGTCCCCGAGGGATTTCAGCTCCCTCAGAACCTTGTAGAAGTCTATCTCCTTGTTCAAGCCGGGCTTGAAAGGCATCTTTTTCCAATCAAGCCCCGACGAATGCTTCTTCGGAAGCGTGACCTTGAGGACCCTCATACCCAGCATGACTTGCGGTTTGGTTGCCGGCGATCCCGGCACACACAAAAAAGACATGGATAAAGCCAAAGACAATGCAAAAATTTTTCTCATTTTTCTCCCCCGATCACTTGCCCCCGAAAAACGTTTTCCGGTTTCTCGTTTCTGGATTTTTTTCACTCTTCACCATTCACTGTATTTCTGGCGGAGAGGGTGGGATTCGAACCCACGGTACCCTTGCGGGGTACACTCGCTCTCCAGGCGAGCCGATTCAGCCGCTCTCGCACCTCTCCGCTACTTGGGTATCTTACTATCCAGATACCTCCTTCCTGAACGTGATTTTAAATAACTCTCTCTCTTCCTCGCATCTTTAAGGCACTCGAAGCTCTCCACATATATCAGTTCCCAGGGTATCCCTCCCCTTGTGAACCTTTGCTTACCCTTGTTATGTTCCCCCAATCTCTTTTTGAAATCAGATGCGCAGCCTATATATCTCTTCCTGATCTTCTCGCTCCAAATAACATAAACGTAATAACTCATGCATTAAGGATGATTGGAATTCTGCGTCACCGCCGTAGGCGGTGCCGCATCAGGCATCCCGCTGATTGCGGGATGACTGAGAACCCACGGTGCCCTTGTGGGGTACACTCGCTCTCCAGGCGAGCCGAATTGCGTCTAAAGCCGCATCTCGACATCCGCTCTCGCACCTCTCCGCTAACTATTATATACTATTTTATGGAATATTATTCTTTATTAGCTCGGTTGATCTGTTAAGGTCGCTCTCCAGAACTACTATCTCACCGAGTTTATCACCCAACCACATCATTTCAAGCCCATTATACGCTGGAGTTTCCGGTATTCTCAGCATGGCCTCTATTCCGTTTTCCTTCAACATTGAAACGATAAAGCGGGCCTCCAGCTCATCCTTAGCCCTGTAAACGACTACCGAATTTTCCGATGTCCTCTTAATTATTGAGCCTTCCGGGGCTTTTCCCAGCACGCAGCAATGAACGCACCCGTTTTTAAACCCATATGATGCCCCTCGCTCTCTATTCCAGGCACTAACTCCGGATTATCATCTTCGCTAAAGTGAATGGCAGTCCTTATCTCCCCAGCTATGGGGGCAATCGCAGCTATTTCTTCCGGTGATCTGAAGATCGCCCTATCAAATATGGTTTTGCCTTTTTGAGCCTTAACTCTCCTGTGTTGAGCCCAGGGGCTGAGGCTATTGAGGGTGGCCACCACAATGCACCCACATTGCTTTGTAACGCGGAACATCTCATCAAGGGCACCTTTTGCATCTTTTATAAACTCAAGAGCAGTAATAGATACTACCTTTTCAAAAGAACCATCGGGAAAAGGGAGATTCATCATATCACCTATCACCCCACGAAAATGATAACCTACGGCTTTATGCTCCGCGCGCCTGAGCATTGGCAAGGAGATATCAAGACCTACTACGCATGGACCAAGGCGAAGGATATTAAAGGTAAAGATACCCGTTCCGCAGCCGGCATCAAGGATCATCTCCCCCTGCTTTGGCCTCAAAAGGTCCATGATAAGCTCACTCTCATATTTCTTCACTAAAAACCCTATAGGTGTCGCAAACCACGCATCATATTTTTCAGGCCATGTATCGAATAACCTTCCCATTATCTCTAATCCCTTATCAATAAAAGACGGTTACTGGTTTCTAGTTTCTGTATCCTTTTTTTACTATTCACCATTCACATTTCACTATTCACTGTATTTGTGGCGGAGAGGCCAACAACGGTTCAAAGTTGAAAGTTTAAGGTTAAAAGAACCTTGTTGCCCGAATACTTACTGGATTCCAAAACCTTGCGTACAGCCAGTCTCAATAACCTCCTTCAACTTTCTACCTTGAACTTGAAACCGTCTTTAACTCACCCACCCTCTCTACTCTCATCAAAGAATCTTGACCCCAGAACCCACTTATCACCTCTCCCTTATATTTTATCCCTCTTTTGTTGGCGGAGAGGGTGGGATTCGAACCCACGGTACCTTTCGGTACACACGATTTCGAGTCGTGCGCATTCAACCAGACTCTGCCACCTCTCCGCTCTTTTTCTTTCTTTTCCTGATAAAAAAATCCCTCAAAAGAGATGAACACTCGTTCTCTCTAACACCGGTAACGACATCCAGTCTCCCGTCGGAGTTAAGCTGATTCTCGATCTCCCGGATATCATTTACCGTCACAACAGCTCCCGCCTTCGGGTCACCGGCACCGAAGATAACACCGCCGAGCCTTGAAAGCACTATAGCGCCGGCGCACATCGGACATGGCTCCTTCGTCACGTAGAGGACGGCGCCTTTTAGCCGCCAATCCCCCACCGCCTCGCCGGCCTGGGTAATTGCGATCATCTCGGCGTGGGCGGTCGCATCCCGCAGCATCTCAACCTGGTTATGTGCACGGGCAACTACCATTCCTTTATGAACTATGACGCATCCAACGGGCACCTCGCCGGCCTCATAGGCACGGCGCGCCTCCTTCAATGCCTCGTCCATATAGTAATCGTGGGGCTTTTCCATCACGGGCACGGCTCTAAATTTTTGGCGTGCCTGGAGGGACTCGAACCCCCAATCTTCTGGTCCGTAGCCAGACGCGATGTCCAGTTTCGCCACAGGCACGCCTATATGCTAAAAGCTCTATATCATCTCACCCGATTATAGCTCACTCAATATTTATCTTTACTCCCCCCATCACTGTGGAAAAAATATTATAGATTAAGGCGACAATCGTCGCCAGCAGGCCCCCGCAAGCACCTATTATAAATGAACCTAAAATCACCTTAGGCACGGTATCAAGCTCCAGGAACCGCGTTCGCCAGTAGAGGATATTGGACGGCATCCTGGCCGGTATAAGATCCAGTCCGGCAAGGAGTATCACGACCAACCCGACTATCAAGGAAACACCGAAAAACAGCTTGAAGACCGAAAAAACATTTATGCTCCGTATCTCCTGAGCTCCCATATACCCTCCACCGCCTAGAGAAATCCCACCTTCTCCCGCTTCGACCGTCCATCCTCGTCTATGATTACCGAGCCCTGGAACTCGTCATCTATGAAGTACAGGATTCTCATCGTTGGCTTCCTCGAATCCCGATTCTTCCGGTAATAATATGACCACTTATTGTTATATCTTAAACCGTGCTCTTTCTTGATCCAGCCGAGCTTCCCGGTCACCTCGTTCGGTTCGCCGTATTTCCGTTTCAGTGCGACCTTGTCGTACTGCCCGATTGCCGGGGTTTCGCTCTTCCGGGACAACTGCCCGCTCTTCTTTACACCGGCCCACTCCTTAACCCTGTCGCATCCCGAGAGACAGAGAGGAAATAAGGCCGCAGCAACAATCCAGAAGATAGGTTTATCCCACCTCATCATCCTGCAGTATAGGCCAAGGGGCGCCATTTTACAAGGGAGCCGGAACGCAAATTAAGGAAGATGGTGCAAAAGGGGTTGAGAGGGGTTTAATCGAGATATTCGCCGCTATTGCGGTCACTTGCCATAATATTTTTTCAGGCACTCAGGACAGAAGCTATGTGAAAATTCAGCATCGGAATGCTCTCCTACATACTCATCGATAGGAATCCAGTTAACGGGAGTCATCTCAGCATTAAATAATTTATTAGGTAGGTCCAACAGCTCATCCAGCCAGAGAAAGAGGATTACTGTCCCGAACCCTATCCACTCATAGAAAACTATTCTTTTTGCCAGTATATTCTTTCTCACTTCCCCCTAATCTCTGATCTCTGCTTTGTTGGCGGAGAGGCTAAAAACGGTTTAAGGTTAAGAGTTTAAAGTTGAAAGAACCCGCTTAATTAAAACGATTGATTATGTCTTCTCTTTCTCCTTGAACCTTAAACCTTCAACTTTGAACTGTCTTTAACTCACCCTCCCTCTCTACTCTTTTTAAAAACCTGACCTCAGTACACCTAATCACTTCCCCCTAATCCCTAATCTCTGCTTTGTTGGCGGAGAGGGAGGGATGACTCGCTTCGCTCGCCCTTCGGGCCCCGCCTTCGGCGGGTTATCCTCTCCCTCCTGCCGCTCCAGCGGCAGCTTGGCCAAAGGCCAAGCCGCCACTTCGCTTCGCTCGTGGCGGAGAGGGAGGGATTCGAACCCTCGGTACCAGCTATACCAGTACAACGGATTAGCAATCCGTCCCGTTCAGCCGCTCCGGCACCTCTCCGCTCTATATTAATATGCTTATCTAGAAATCGTCCCCCTATGTCATAAACACAAAATACCTTTAACAAGAATAAAGGGATTCTGCGTCACCGCCTTCGGCGGTGCCGCATCAGTCATCCCGCTGATTGCGGGATGACTGAGAACCCTCGGTACCAGCTATACCAGTACAACGGATTAGCAATCCGTCCCGTTTCCGTCTAAAGCCGGACCTCCGGCAGCCATCTCCGGCACCTCTCCGCAAATTTGTTTTCTGTTATGTAAAAATGCTTCCTCTAATCAGCTCCTTCTTTAATTTCCGCCTTAGACCAGTGCCACCGGCCGATAAAGAGGATTCCGCCAACAATCAGCAGCGTGGGTAAAACCCAGTAATATTCCCATCTGCCCTTAAGAAACAACAGGGCCCCCAAGACCGTGAGAGCAATACCGATTATGGGAAACCGTTTGCGTTCCGTCTTGTTGATCGCATACCTGAGCATGAGCATGAGCCCTATAACCAGCATAAGGAGCGAACCAAGATCGATATTCGCATTTAGTTTTCCAATGATCAGAACCGCGCCCACAGTTGTAAGAATAATACCTATAAACGGCGGCTTCGAACCTTCCTTATCGCTCATAATATACCTTATCAACAAGCCCACGCCAAAGCCCAGCGTGACAATGGGGCCGAAGAGATCTTTATATTGCGGCATTATGTTGAATATGAATGCCACCCCCACAGCAATCATCAAGACCGCTATAAGCGGAAACTTCCTCGCGTGTGCCTCGCCCATTTGATCACCTATCCTTTCTGGTTAAAGACTGTTACTGGTTTCTAGTTTTTTTCTTTTCACTATTCACCATTCACTGTATTTGTGGCGGAGAGGGTGGGATTCTCCGTCATCCCGTAATTATCGGGATGCCGGATGCGGCACCTTCGGTGACGCAGAACCCACTTTGAACCATCCTCTCAATCAATCCTTCTCCTGACTACTCTGGCGGAGAGGGTGGGATTCGAACCCACGGTACCGGAAAGGTACACTGGTTTTCAAGACCAGCGCTTTCATCCACTCAGCCACCTCTCCTATTTTTATCTGATAAAAATAGGTCACACTTTAGCCATAAGATCCTCAGTTCTCAATAGATCTTTCAATGATGATTCCATCTCTTTCTTTACTTCGTGAACACCTTCAAAGGCCTTCTCAAGCTCTGCCTTAAACTCGGCATTATAGAAATTGTGCGATTTAACAACTTTATTGAAATTATTGAAGCAGCGAATTGATTTCTCATGTATCTTTAGTATCTTTTCTGGCAGCAAAATACGAATTTTCGCCTCTATTTTATTCCATTCTCCAATACGATCATCAATTTTATTACGATAAATATCTATTGTTCTTATCTCTTTGCCATCTGGCTGCTTAATCGCATCTACCTTTGCAACTTTCTGACACAACCTATAATCTTGGTAAAATTTGTCATAATAGTCCAATATATGACCTAAGTGTTGTTCATAAGTAGCTTTAGAGAAGGTGAATTCGTGTCGTAGCCTTTCTATTTTTTTTGTAAGGCAATTTTTTACCCACAAAATTATAAGTGAAACTATAAAAGATACTAAAACAGAGATGATACCGCCTTCTATTAATACTCTCTGCCAACTCATAAGGCAATTCCCTTATCTATTTTATAGTAAACCTTGATTCTAAAGTTGGGATTCTCCGTCATCCCGCATTTAGCGGGATGCCGGATGCGGCACCTTCGGTGACGCAGAACCCACGGTACCTTTCGGTACACACGATTTCGAGTCGTGCGCGATCAACCGGACTCTGCCACCTCTCCTTGAACCCCGCGAAAGGGGAGAGATCTTACTTTTCCTTATGCATACAACAGGGGATTATACAGCCGTGGGCGGGCAGGGGAAAGGAAAAGGCTTACTGCAATACTTCTATGCCGCCCATGTACGGAAGAAGAACGTCCGGGACGGAGACTGTACCATCCTCTCTCTGGCAGTTTTCAAGAATGGCGACAATCGTGCGCGGCAGGGCGACACCCGAAGCGTTCAGTGTGTGGACAAACCCCTTCTCCCCGTCCTTTTTGTACCTGATTTCAGCACGGCGGGCCTGGAAATCACCGCAGTTGCTCACAGAGGATACCTCGAGATACCTCGCCCGGGCAGGAGACCACACCTCGATGTCATAGGTCTTTGCCGACGCGAAGCTTATCTCGCCCGCGGGGAGCTCCATGATCCTATAAGGGATCCCGAGAAGCCGGATCACTTTTTCCGCGTCCGATAGCATCCTCTCAAGCTCATCGTACGATTTCCCGGGCAGCGTGAACTTTACCAGCTCAACTTTATCAAACTGGTGTATCCTTACAATTCCCCGCGTCTCCTTCCCGTAAGAACCGGCCTCCCTCCTGAAGCAGGGGCTGGAAGCCACATAGCTTATGGGAAGAATGTTGCCGTCCAGGATCTCCTCCCTGTGAATATTGACCAGGGGGACCTCAGCTGTAGGGATGAAGAAAAGGTCGTCCTGTTCGCAGCGATACATATCGTTCTCTAGCTTGGGGAGCTGTCCGGTGCCGGTCATGCTCTTTCTGTTCACCATGAGGGGAGGTGAGACCTCGGTATATCCGTGTTCACGTGTATGTAGATCGAGCATGAAGTTAATGAGCGCTCGGGCAAGCCGCGCCCCAACTCCTCGAAAGATAACGAAGCCCGCACCGGACATCCTCGCTGCCGCCTCGAAATCTATTAACCCGAGCCTCCTGGCCAACTCGAAGGAAGGAACGGGCTCAAAGGTGAACTCCGGCTTAGCCCCTCCCTCCCTTATTAAACGGTGAGCCTCCCCCTTTATACCAATTGGGACGGTTTCATGGGGAATATTTGGGATTACCGCTAATAATTCGGCTATATTTGCAGTTAAATCCCCCACTTCAGTGTCAATGGCCTTGATGCGGTTGGATACATCCTTCATATCCTCCATGAGATCGCCCGGGTCTTTCCCCTCCCTCTTAAGCCTTCCTATTGCTTTCGAAGCATCGTTTTTACGCTTCTTGAGCTCATCGGCGATTTGTATCTTCTCTCTCCTCTGCTTATCGAGATCGATGATGGTGTCGATATCAAGCTGGATGAATCTCTTCGATAGGGAATCCCGCACGATATCCGGAGTCTCACGCAGGAGCTTGATGTCTATCATGGGCCGCTACTCTTCTTCGGAGCTCTCGCCGGCAGCAATAGCTATCGAGACAAGCTTGTCCTTCTTGTCGCTGAGAGTTATTATTCTCACGCCCTGGGTGGCCCTGCCTATTATCCGGACTTCGCTTACCGACGCACGCACCATCTTGCCCATCTCGGTAATCATCATAACCTCCTCGGATTCCCGGATGCTGAGCGCCCCGACCACGAGCCCGTTCTTTTTCGTCGTCTTTATGGCGATAATACCCTTGCCGCCGCGCGACTGCTTTCTATACTGTCCGTACTCCGTTCGTTTGCCGTACCCGTTCTCGGTAGCAATGAATAGGGTCGCCCTGTCATTGACTATCTCCAGGATGACAACCCTGTCGTTCTTTCCCAGGGTTATCCCCTTTACCCCTCTTGTCGATCTGCCCATCGGGCGGACCTGGGATTCGGAGAATCGTATGGACTTGCCCGAACGCGTTACCATGAGGGCGTCGTCCTTTCCGCTGCTCACCTTCGCCACTATGAGGCTGTCTCCTTTATCGACGTTCATGGCGATGATGCCGGCCCTCCTCGGATTGGAAAACTGGGAGAGCTTCGTTTTTTTAATGATGCCTTTCTCTGTGGCCAGTATCACGTTACGGTTCCCGTCAAACTCCTTCACCCGTATCATTGCCGCGATCTTCTCGTCTTTGCCGATCTGGACCAGGTTTATTATGGCCCTCCCCTTTGCCGCCCGGCCGGCCTGGGGTATCTCGTAGACCTTCAGCCAGTACACTTTTCCCCTGTCCGTGAAAAAGAGGATGTAATCATGGGTAGAGGCCATGAAGAGGTGCTCGACGAAATCCTCCTCCCTGGTTTCCATTCCGGCTACACCCTTTCCGCCTCTCCGCTGCCTCCTATAGGTAGTGGAGGGAACCCTCTTGATGTAGCCGTGGTGCGACACGGTTATCAGGCAGCTCTCATCGGCGATAAGGTCCTCGATGGTAAGGTCCTCGGCGGTGCCGACCAGCTCCGTTCTCCGTTCGTCACCGTACTTCTCGGCAAGCTCATCGCACTCCTTCTTGATTATGCCCAGTATCTTCTTTTCGCTGTCGAGGATATCCTTCAAATAAGCTATTCTCTTGATCAGCTCCCGGTATTCCTTGTTAATCTTCTCCTTTTCAAGACCAGTGAGCTGGTAGAGCCTCATATCCAGGATAGCGTCCGCCTGGATAGCGGAGAGAGCCAGCCTTGCCATCAACTTGTTCTTGGCGTGAGCACGGTCTTTGGCGGCCTTTATAATCTTGACGACGATATCGATATTGGCGAGGGCGACCTTGAATCCCTCGAGAATGTGGGCCCGCGCCTCAGCCTTCGCCAGCTGGTAGGCGGTGCGCCTGTATATAACCTCCTTGCGGTGCTCGATGTAGCAGGTGATGAACTCCTTCAGGTTCATGAGGCGGGGCTGGCTGTGATCGAGGGCGAGTAGGATAATGCCGAACGTTGTCTGCATTGGCGTCTGCTTGTAGAGCTGATTGAGGACGACCTGGGCGTTCTCGCCGCGCTTCAGCTCGATGACTATCCTCATGCCATCCTTGTCCGACTCGTCGCGGATGTCGCTTATACCCCCGATCTTCTTATTCTGCACCAGGTCGGCGATCTTCTCTATGAGCTGGGCCTTTCCGACGATATAGGGAATCTCGCTTATAATGATCGACTCCCTGGCCCCCTTGAGCGGCTCGACGCCGGCACGCCCCCTCAACTTGATGCGCCCCCTCCCGGTCTTATAGGCCCTGACGACCTCGTCCATCCCGTAAACGATGCCGCCGGTGGGAAAATCGGGGCCGTGGATGACCTTCATAAGATCCTCCACGGTCGCTTCCGGCTTATCCAGCAGCAACTTTATCGCCTCGACAACCTCGCAGAGGTTATGCGGGGGGATGTTAGTTGCCATCCCCACGGCTATGCCGCTCGATCCGTTGCAGAGGAGGTTGGGGAACTTGCCGGGAAGTATCGTCGGCTCCTTGCGGGTCTCATCATAATTCGGGACGAAATCCACCGTATCCTGGTCGAGGTCGTCCAGCAGCCTCATGGCCAGAGGGCTCAGGCGCGCCTCGGTGTACCTCATAGCCGCAGGCGGATCACCGTCGACAGAGCCGAAGTTTCCCTGGCCGTCGGCGAGCATGTACCGCAAGCTGAAATCCTGGGCCATCCGGACTAGCGTCGGATATATGACCTGCTCACCGTGGGGATGGTAGTTTCCGGACGTGTCACCGGCAATCTTCGCGCACTTCCTGTGCGGGCGGTTGGGAGCGAGATTCAGGTCGTTCATCGCTATTAAAATCCGCCTCTGTGACGGCTTGAGTCCGTCACGGGCGTCAGGCAGGGCCCTCGAGATAATCACGCTCATTGCGTACGCGGTATATGAAACCCGCATCTCCTGCTCGATGTCCCGCAGAATTATCTTCTCGTTCTTCGTGTACAAGCTGACTACAGTTCCTGGTTCCTGGTTCCTGGTTTCTGGTGTGCTCTTTCCAGCATCAAATTTCTCATCACCCTCATTGGATAACCTGCAGCTAGATGTCCAGGTTCTTTACCAGGAGGGCGTTTTCCTCTATAAATGCCCTCCGGGGCTGGACATCCGGCCCCATGAGGATTGTGAATATCTCCTCGGCGGCCGCGGCGTCCTCTATGAGAACTTTCACCATCGTCCTCCTCTCCGGGTCCATTGTCGTGTCCCAGAGCTGATCCGGGTTCATCTCCCCCAGCCCCTTGTAGCGCTGGATAGAAAGCCCCTTCTTAGCAGCGGCCCTCACCAGGTTGAGCAGGTCCGAAAGGGAGTTCACCGGCGTCTTCTCTCCGTCCTCTATGAGGTTAAAGAGTTGACCATCCGACTGCAGGTAATTGTCAAGGCTCAGGCCCATCCTCTTGAGCCTGGAGGAGAGCTTCTCCATGGTCCTCGATTCGAACAATTCCCTGTACCCTATCGCGCGTTCATCCTCCACGGACGGCTCCTCCTTCAACTCATTTTCCGAAACAATCTCCACCGGGCGCCCGGCGCGCTTCTCCTCCTTTTTCATCAACTTTTTCAGGTCGTCGTCCCCGTACAGGAACCACTCCTCACTACTATCCTTGATGATATAGACGGGGAGCTTACCTGTCTTCTTCTCCCGGCCCGCGAGGTACACATCGAATGGTATGCCCTTCCTCTCGATATGCAAGGCCATCTTCTCGATTTCCACGACGGTGTGGAGCAGCTCCTTGAACTTTTCCTTCGTGTACTCCTTCTTCGTTTTTCTCTTGACCAGCTTCATCTCATTGCTCGCCGTATCGAAGAGGAACTCGTCCATCTCCTTCTCGGTATCTATATACCTCTCGGCCTTCTTCCTCTTGACCCTGTAGAGGGGGGGCATGGCGATATATATATAGCCCTGATCGAGCAGCGGCTTCATCTGCCGGTAGAAAAATGTGAGAAGAAGCGTCCTGATGTGGGACCCGTCGACGTCGGCATCCGTCATGATTATCACCTTGTGGTACCTCAGCCGCGAGATATCCATATCCTCCTCTCCCACGCCCGTCCCGACAGCCGTGATGATCGTCCTGATCTCGTCGTTGCTGAGGATCTTGTCGAGCCTGGCTTTCTCGACGTTTATTATCTTCCCCTTTATGGGGAGGATCGCCTGGAACCTTCTGTCCCTCGCCTGCTTCGCCGACCCCCCGGCTGAATCACCCTCGACTATATAAAGCTCGCACAACTCGGGTGCCTTCTCCGAGCAGTCCGCGAGCTTTCCCGGGAGTGCAGCGCTGTCAAGGGCGCTCTTCCTCCTGGTGAGGTCCCTGGCCTTGCGCGCCGCCGCGCGCGCCCTCGCGGCAACGATGCTCTTGTCGACGATCTTGTTTGCCACGGACGGGTTCTCGTGGAGAAAATTCCCGAGCCCTGTATTCACTATGGACTCGACGATGCCCTGTACTTCGCTGTTGCCGAGCTTCGTCTTCGTCTGGCCCTCGAACTGGGGGTTGAGGAGCTTCACGCTTATGACCGCCGTGAGTCCCTCCCGCACGTCGTTCCCCGAAATCGACATCCCCTCATCCCTGCGTCTCTTGGAACTCCTGACATAATGGTTTACGGCCCTGGTGAGGGCCGACTTGAACCCGCTCAGGTGCGTGCCTCCCTCAACCGTGTTGATATTGTTCGCGAAAGAAAGTATGGTCTCCGCGTAGCCGTCGTTATACTGCATGGCGACCTCGACCTCTATCGAACCGTCAGCGTTCTCTTTCTGGAGATGGATAACCTTCCTGTAGAGGACCGTCTTGTTCTTGTTGAGGTAGGATACGAATTCCGCAATGCCTCCCTTGTACCTGAACTCGATCTCATTGCCCGTTCTCTCGTCGTTGAGCGTTATCTTCACTCCCCGGTTGAGGAACGCCATCTCGCGCAGCCTTTTCGAAATCGCATCGAAGCTGAACTCGCAGTCCCCGAAAATCTTCTCGTCCGGCAGGAAGGTCACCTTGGTTCCCGTCTTCTTCGTCTTCCCTATGACCGTCAGCTTCGATGCGGTCTTCCCCCTCGCGAACTTCTGGTGGTAAACCTTCTTGTCTCTCCTGACTTCGACCTCCAGCCACTCGGAGAGGGCGTTCACGACGGAAACACCGACTCCGTGGAGGCCGCCGGAGACCTTGTACGTCTTATGGTCGAACTTGCCGCCGGCGTGAAGGGTGGTGAGGACCACCTCTACCGCCGGCTTCTTCTCGGTCTTGTGCCTATCCACGGGGATGCCGCGACCGTCGTCCGTAACGCTGACGCTTCCATCCCCGTGTATGACGACATCAATGGTGGAACAGTGACCGGCAAGGGCCTCGTCTATACTGTTGTCCACTACCTCGTAGGCAAGGTGGTGGAACCCGCGCGGTCCGGTGTCCCCTATGTACATCGCCGGACGCTTCCGGACCGCCTCTATCCCCTCCAGAACAATGATCGTTGTGGCATCGTACTTGCTCATACCCTTACCCTATCCTGAACTTTATATCCTTTATCACGAGAGATCCCGCTCTGCTTCGCAGCTTCTTCAGTATCTCCGGCTTCATATTCTGTGAAAGCTCGGCAAGCCACGTCGAGGAACCATCAACACTGACCACAATAACCCCCCGCCTGTATTCGACGGGCCTCGCATGCCTGGCTATCTGCTCACCGACAATCTCTTCCCACAGGGAGAAAAACTGCCCGACCTTAACCCTCTGCTCGAGCCCGAGTTCCCTGAGCAGGGATTGCAGAACAGAGCCCAAGGACTCTACTCCTTCATTTTTTCTATTATACTTCATACAGGCTGTTCAATCCAGAAAGAACGAGCTTATTTATTTCATATTCCCGTGTATTTTTATCAAACATCCTCGATGCTGCCCGCCTTTACCATGAAACGCTTCCCCGGAAGCAACCCGTCCTCACCGGTGGCCGTAATGATACACTGCACTCTCTCTGTAAAAAACGGGAGAACTGCCCCCCTTCCCCCGGCGTCCAGCTCCGCGAGCGGATCGTCCACGAGGAGAATGGGAGCCTCCCCCGCCACCTCCTTCACAAGCATGAACTGGGCCATCTTCAGAGCTATAATAACAGACCTCCCCTGGCCGTCCGAAGCGAAGCAGCGGGCATCACGTCCATCGATGGTGATGACGATATCATCCCTATGAGGTCCGACTGCCGTTGCTTTCATTTTCTCATCGTGGACGCGGGCCGACCTCAGCCCGTCGTGGTAGCACCGCTCCTCCTTTCCCGGAGCAAGGTCCGAGTAAAGAGACTTGTACCTCATGAGCAGTCCCTCGCCCGGCCTGATCTTCCCGTAGGCCTCCTGAGCCAGCGCGTTAAGCCTCTCGATATACCGGGCGCGCGCCCTCATTACCTCGAGGCCGTTCTCCACCAGCTGCCTGTCCCAGTGAGACAGTCTCCCCCCGCCTCTCCTTATCGCCTCGTTGCGCTGCCTGAGGACCCGCCCGTACCTCACAAGCGAACCAAGGTATAGCGGAGAGAGCTGGGAAATATGGATGTCTACCAAACGCCTCCTTATGTAGGGGCTTCCCTTGACAATATAGATGTCTTCCGGGCAAAAGATAATCGCGTTGAGGATGCCCAGGAGCTCCCCCATTCTCCGGGCTCTCCTCCCATCGAGCGTCAAATATGTCCTGCCGATCTGATACAGCAGGCCGATGGAAGATATGCCCGCCCCGCGTGTAATGCCCGCCTTCAACTGGAACGCCGGCGTTCCCCACTTGACCAGGTTCGCTATCCTGTTGGTCCTGAAAGACCTGCCCGTGGAAAGGTAGTAAATCGCCTCGATCAGGTTGCTCTTGCCCTGGGCGTTGCCCCCGATGATATAATTGATGCCCCGGTCGAAATGGAGCCTTGCCAGGCCGTAATTCCTGAAGCACCTGATATTTAACTCCTCGATGTACAAACTGTCGACTCCGAGGCCAGGGCGGGCGGTATGGAAGCTCTTGAAATTCCGAGGCAGGAAGGACCTTTAACTTGAAACCTTCAACTTCTGGCCGTATTTCACGTGACCCTCATGGGCATTATGACATAGAGAAATGACTGCTCGTTTTTTATGACGCCCGGGCTGGCAGGGTCCGTGAACTCGAATATGATGTCCTCGTCGTCCAGGTTCCTGAGACACTCCATTATATAGTACGGGTTGAAGGCTATCGACATTTCAGTCCCCTCGTAAGCGAGATCGATCTCCTCCTTGGCCTCCCCTATTTCAGGGCTTACAGCCGTGATCTCGAGGCCCCGCTTGCTGAACTGCATCTTCACGGAATTAGACCTTTCGCTCGTCAGGAGCGCAGCGCGCCTGAGGGCCGATAGGAACTCTTCCCGGTTCAGCACGACCTTTTCCTTTGCCTCCCCTGGGACAACCTGGGTGTAATTCGGGAAATGGGCGTCTATGAGCCTGGTGGTAAGAAGGGTTGCTCCAATTCTAAACCCGGCCTGGTTCGGGAGAAAAGAGATGCTCATGGTCCCCTCGTCCCCCATGATCCTGAGGAGCTCGTTCACCGCCTTGCCGGGAATAATCACGTTCTTCTTGAATTCCCTCGCGAACTCCCCCTGCTTCTCTATAAGGGCAAGCCGCCGTCCGTCCGTGCCCACAACAACAATCATATCCTCCTTGATCTCGAGTAGTACCCCGCTCAGAGCGTATCTCGTCTCGTCCTGGCTCACGGCGTACGACGTCTTCCTCAGCATGTCCTTAAATACGCCCTGCTCCACATCGAAGCTCTCCTTGCCGGAAAAATCCGGAAGCTTCGGGAAGTCGTCAACGGACAGCCCCAGCATCTTGAAATAGCTCCTGCCGTGCCGTATCTCCAGGACATTTTCCTCGGAGACCTTGATTGTTATCTCGGGCAGATTGAGCTCCTTCACGATGCCGGAGAATCTCCTTACGGGAATGGTTGTTGCACCGGCTTCCTCTACCTCCGCCCCGCATGTGCAGCGGATCCCGACATCAAGGTCGGTAGTGGTCAATGAGATCTCCCCTTCCCGGGCCTCCAGCATAACGTTGGCGAGAATGGGGATCGCGGTTCTCGAGCTCACGATACCCTGCACCCTGTGGAGAATCGACTGCAGTGATTCTCTCTCGCATTTAAGCTTCATTATCTTCCTCCCGATTTGTTATCAACAGTTTTATATTGTATTACTTTTACTACTATTCTGATTTATATTTAATAATAGTAGTAGTAGGTCTTGTGGATATCCGGATCCCATAGCAGGTTTGAATCTGTAAAAGAACCACTGGATAAGCTGTGGATTAACTTTAACAACTGTGTGTATTTTTAACATGTTTGAAAAGGCCCGCGGGTTCCGCTGCTTGTCCACAAGTTATCCACAGCTCGCTAAGTCCTTATCCTTCGCTCTATCAGCCCGATAGCCCGCCGCAGGGAAGGGTCGTTATCGCGTTTCAATCCCACCTGTTTGCAGGCGTGGATAATCGTTGTGTGGTCTCTACCGCCGAAGGCGTTTCCTATCTCCGGGAGCGACTTGTTTGTTAGCTTCCGGGAGAGATGCATTGCCACCTGCCGTGGGAAGGCGATGGCCTGGGGCCTTCTCTTGCTCATCATATCCGCCATGCGGATATCATAGTACTCGGCCACCTTTTTCTGGATGAGCTCTATGCTGATTACCTGGCTCTCCTCTCCGGTGATGATTTCCTGCAGGATGTCTTCCACCATAGGCAGGGTGATCGCGACACTTTTAATGGATGAGAACGCGATGATCCTGTTGAGCGCGCCCTCCAGTTTCCGGACGTTTGATTTGATCTTGTCTGCAATGAAGAAGATGACATCGTCGGGGAGCCTTATGTTGTCCGCCTCGGCCTTCTTCCTGAGAATCGCTATTCGTGTCTCCATGTCGGGGGCCTGGAGGTCGGTGACCAGACCCCATTCGAAGCGGGAGACGAGCCGTTCCTCGAGTTTGGGTATGTCCTTCGGCGTCCTGTCGCTAGAGATAACGATCTGCTTGTGCGCATCGTACAGCTCGTTGAACGTGTGGAAGAACTCCTCCTGTGTCTGCTCCTTGCCGCCGAGAAAATGGATATCATCGATCATCAGGACATCCAGGTTCCTGTACTTGTTCCTGAATTTTACCGTCGACCTGTTCTGGATCGCGTTGATGAGCTGGTTCGTGAATTTTTCACTCGTTATGTAGTATACGCGCTTGTCCGGCTGCCTGAGCACGTGGTGACCGATGGCCTGCATGAGGTGTGTTTTACCCAGTCCCACGCCGCCGTAGATAAAGAGGGGGTTGTAGGCTTTTCCCGGTGAGTTGGCGACAGCGGTGCAGGCGGCGTGGGCGAAGTGGTTGCTCGGGCCGATGACGAACGAATCGAAGGTGTATTTCCGATTGAAGTTGGTCTCGACCGAGAAGAGGGCGCGCCTTCTCGGCGACCGCGCCCTGCCGCGGGGTGCGGGAGTTTTTTCCCTGATTGTGAAATCGAAATGCACGTTGTTCCCGCTGATTTCGGCGGCGATTTCACCGGCGTCTTTCAGGTAGCGCTCGGAGAAGTATTCCTGGAAGAACTTGCTCGGCACGCCCAGTACGATTCTCTTTTTGTCCCCGGACACCGCCCTGATGGGCTGTATCCAGGTTTCATACTCCTGGTTTGTTACTCTTTCCCGTAAGCGCTCTTGTGCGTTCCTCCACAGTTTGGCGACTTCTGCGTTCACCGTATACCCCCTGGGATGATGAAGTTATCCACAGCCTGTTCCATGCCTGCCGGTAACCGGTTTTTGTTTATGATTTTTTACCGACGGTAATTCGCCGGTAACAGCGTCGGCAAAGGATGGAAATACCATTTTCCCGTTCAATAACTCGCTGCAAATCAACATATTAATAATACCGGACAACCTTTATCGATTACATTCAAGCCGTATTTGTCAAGTTAACGCCGGCGGGGGGAGAGATGGTGACTTTCCCGGCCTGTCTTTTTCTGTGAATATCTCGATAGTTATAAACAACTTATCCACAGCCCTTCTCACTTCTTGCGCCCGCGGTACCGGGAGTATAGAACAGCGAAAATTTCATCGCAAGCATTATTTTAAAAAAAGTGTGTTGACGGCCCGCTAACCGTTATAATAATCTTCCAACCTTTCCAGGAGATAAAGGGTTACGCTAGCACAATGAAAAGAACCTATCAACCATCAAGGTTGAAAAGAAAAAGGCAACACGGCTTCCTTGTCAGGATGAGAACCCGCCATGGCAGGGCGATAATCAAGAGGCGGCGGCAGAAGGGAAGAAAGAGGATCGCCGCGGAGTGACTGGCGGGGCCCGGTGGGAGAAATTGCGGAAGGCTTCACGGTTCCGAAGGGTCTGCGAGGCGGGAACGAGATACCGCGGTGAGTGCCTCTCTATCTATCTCCTTCCCTCGCCTGACGATGTCCCGCGCGCGGGAGTCAGCGTAGGGAGACGCGTCGGAAACGCTGTCAGCCGGAACCGCGCAAAAAGGCTTATTCGCGAGGCTTTGAGGCTGAACCGTGACCGACTCTCCGCCGCCGTGTGGATAGTATGCGTGGCGAGGAAGGAGATCGCTGGAGCCGGTCTCTCACTCGTGGAGGCCAGCCTGGTGAAGCTGCTCGGGCAAGCTGGAGCCTGTAAGTGATATTGTCGGCGATAATAATATGGATTCTCGGGATTTACCGGTTATGCATCTCTCCGCTGTTTCCTTCGAGGTGCAGGTTTCTCCCATCCTGTTCACAGTACATGATCGACGCCGTCCGGTCGCGGGGAGCGGCCAGGGGAGTGTGGCTCGGCATCCTGAGAATTTTGAGGTGTAACCCCCTCTTCTCCGGAGGGTACGACCCGGCACCCGAGAAATAGGAAGACATGGAAAAGCGCCTTATCTTTGCATTGATGATTTCTATCGTCGTGGTCTTCGTCTGGACCACCTTCGTCGTCAAGCCGCCGAAGAGGGAATCCCCCCCGCTGCAGCCGCCGACCCCGGTCCCCGAGGCCTGGGCGCGGGAGGCAGTTGAAACGGCGCCGCCTTCCGTCGCGGCGCCGCAGGCCCTGGTGGAAGAGGAGCTGCCCCCCGAGGAGATCGTTTATATCGAATCGGATGAGATGAGGGTGGAGCTCTCCGACGTCGGGGGGACGGTAAGGAAGGTGGTTCTCAAGAGGTCGGGAGTCGTGAAGAAGGAGTCCTACGACCTGGTCGAGGAGACGCTGCCGGAGTTTCGCCCCTTCGCCCTCAGTAAGTCCGCACGGCTGAAATACGCCGCGGGAGAAGCCACGGCCAGGAGCGTGACATACAAGGTCTGCACGGAAAATGGGCTGGAGATCACGAAGAGGATAGGGTTTTCCGACGAGCCGTACGTCATTACAATGGACCTGGCCTTAAGAAACGCCTCCGGCGAGTTTCTTCCCGTCGGTGAAATAGACGCCGTATGCGGGACCGTCTTCGGCCTTAAGACTGGCAGGTATGCCAGTCTGGGCGTCGATTACTTCACCGGGGAGAAGGTAAAAAGGCTCAAGGAGGGCCGCCTGAAGAAGCTCAAGGGGGCGATAGGCAGCGAGCCGGCAGAGGCCTCGTGGGTTGCTGCGAAGAACAGTTTCTTCGCGTTGGTCATGATCCCGGAGGTGCCGTCCCGCCGCGTTTTTTACGGGACGTACCCTGTGCCAGCGGACGCGCCCAGGTCGAGCGCCATGTCCGGCCTCGGCATGCAACTCCCGGAGATCGCACCTGACAGGGAGGTCGCCTACAGCTTCAGGTTATACGCGGGCCCCAAGGATTATGACCTGCTGAAATCCATGGAGCCGCCGCTCGGCGACGTGATGGGGTTCGGGTTCTTCGGGCCCCTGAGCAAGATTATCCTCGCGAGCCTTAAATTTTTCTACGGCATCTGCGGCAACTACGGCGTCGCCATCATCCTGCTCACCATAGCAATCAGGATAGTCCTGTTCCCGCTGAACCAGAAGAGCTTCAAATCGATGAAGAAGATGCAGGATCTCGCCCCGCTCCTGGAGCCGCTCAAGGAGAAGTACAAGAAGGATGCGAAGAAGCTGCAGGCCGAGACGATGGCCCTGTACAAGAAACACGGAGTCAACCCGATGAGCGGCTGCTTCCCGATGCTTCTCCAGATGCCCATACTGATCGCCTTCTTCCAGACGCTGAGAAGCTCCGTCATGCTGTGGGGTGCCCACTTCCTATGGATAAAGGACCTATCGGAGCCTGACGCCATCTATACCCTTCAGCAGAGCCTGCCCATCATCGGCAATAACATCAACCTGCTGCCCATCCTCATGCTCGTGGTATTCGTCCTCCAGCAGAAGATGTCGCCCGCGGGCATGGGGGGAGGGGGCGCCCAGGCGGCGCAGCAGCAGAAGATGATGAGCACGATGATGCCGATCATATTCGGCGTCCTCTTCTACAACATGCCGTCCGGGCTCGTCCTCTATTTCACGGTGAGCACCCTCCTCGGCATCCTCCAGCAGTGGCTGGTGAGGCGGGGAACGACGGGCCCCCCGCTTCCCGTGAAGAAGCACTAGCTATACCCAACTCGAAAAGGGTTTCGAGTAAGCTATAGCTAGTAAACTGTGTGGCTCTCTCCCGTTTTTTCGTAACTTCCTGTATATTCCGCGGTTTTCATTTTTATTGCAGGTGCTACAATGAGTTTTATGGTTCCGCGGGAAGACACGATAGTCGCAATATCCACCGCTGCCGGGGAGGGGGGGATAGCCGTGGTGAGAATGAGCGGTCCCCGCTCCCTTGAGATTGCGGACGTAGTTTTTTCGTCTCCGGCGGGGAAGAAGCCTTCCATGGTCCCGTCCCACACGGTTCATTTCGGGTATATCGAGGTGAACGGTGAGAGGATCGACGGCGTTCTCCTGACGGTCTTCAGGGCCCCGGCTTCTTACACCGGCGAGGACGTGGTGGAGATAAGCTGCCACGGCGGAACGCTCGTCACACACCGTATACTGGGGCTCCTCCTGGACTCCGGCGCGCGTCTCGCCGAGCCGGGCGAATTTACAAAGCGCGCCTTCCTCAACGGCAGGATAGATCTCGTTCAGGCCGAGGCCGTCATAGATCTCATCAGGGCGAAGACGGACAGGGCACGTGGTCTGGCTCTCCGACTCCTCGATGGAGCGCTCTCAGAGCGGATCCAGGCGATCAGGGAGAATATCATGGTTGTCCTCACCGCTGTCGAGGCCGATATAGAGTTCCCGGAGGAGGGACTGGAGGCGCCCCCGGCCGGTGAACTCTCCGCGAGGATCGATTCGGTTATCCGGGATGTCGAGTTCCTCATCTCGACGGCCAGGGAGGGAAGGGTACTGCGTGAGGGCGTTAAGGTCGTTATCACCGGAAAGCCGAACGTCGGCAAGTCCAGCCTCCTCAACGCGCTCCTTCAGGAGAAACGGGCGATCGTGACCTCCATCCCCGGAACGACGACGGATACGATAGAGGAGATAGTCGCCATCGACGGCATCCCTCTCTCGCTGGTCGATACCGCCGGTTTGGGAAAGGCCGGTAACATCATTCAGATTGAGGGAATGAAGAGGACAGAGGCCTCCATCGAAGAGGGAACGATCATTATACTGGTGTTCGATGCCTCCATTCCCCTGTCGGACGAGGACAGGGAGATAATAGAGAAAGTTCGAAACAAGAAGACGGTTGTGGTGCTTAACAAGGTCGACCTCCCGGAGAAGATCGACATCGAAGAACTGGCGGTACTTCTGTGTCATGAAAAGGCTGTTAAGACATCGCTGGAGTCGATGAGAGGTATGGCGGAGCTTAAAAAGGCGATGCGGGACGCTGTCTGGGAAGGGGCCGGGCCTGAATCGAGGATCGCCGTAAGCGAACGGCAAAGAAAGCATCTGGAGGCGGCCCTCGGCCGTCTCCGTGAGGCGCGGTCATCCGCCGCGGCGGGGACCTCGGGTGAATTTACTGCAATGGACCTCAAGGGGGCACTCGACGGGTTGGACAGGATAACCGGCAGGAAGGTCACCGGCGACATCCTGGACAGGATATTCTCACGGTTCTGTATTGGTAAATAAAATAGGGATTAATCACGAAGTACACGAAGGGTATCAAAAGCGGGATTTGATCTCAATCTGATTGCTACTGAGTGTCTATATGCATCTTCAAATCCGAGGACATTCATTCTTGTTGTGTGTTCTGGTGGCCAGGAAACGGATCTATCGCTCCCGGCAATAGCGCCAAATGGAACTAAGTCAATAAGGATCTTATCTTCATAAAGAAGCCTTTGGGTATGATTGGTAGGTTTAAATTGTTCTGTCGCGACTAAGCCTTCTTTTAATTTTTTGTTCATATATGATCCTTGCTGTTTCGATATTTCTTCTATCACCAGTAGCGAGCAGATCTGCGTAAACAAGGATAGGGTGAACCAAGTTGGGATACTGCCAAAGATATTTAAACTTCCAAAATACCTTTAGAATCTCAATATTCCCATTGGGGTCTTTTTTGATCCTGTTATTCAAAAGGAAATTGCCTAATGGGTGGTGGGTGTATATTATTGCATTTTGAGGTTTTAAATATTTTGTAAGCACTGCAGCAGCAATTTCCCCTCCCCAGTAGGCCTTAAATTGGTTTAGATCAGCATTCTTCCACCAATCATAATTTTCAGCCCTGTAACGTCCTAGTATTAGTTTGGGTCTCAACTGCTCGGGATATGCGGTTACCCATCTTGTTAATAAATTATCCTTCCGAGTCAGGCGTCGCCCTCGGGTCCCCATCACAATCAAATAGCCCATTTGCCTTAAGCTGCCTATTACTATTCCAACAGTCCCTAGCGCAACAGCCGCTTCTCTGGCGATTTCACGCAATGGGGCATTTTCCAGACCGGGATTGCATAAGAGCGCATAAACCACTTTCAGCCCTGCTGGTCGAAACGCGCGGGCCGGGAGAGGAGCGTGTTGATAGGGAGCACGGAGTTTATTTCCTTTGATAAAAATATACAGGGGCGGTTCGTTAATGTACACATTACCAACCGTGTCGATGAATGGGATATCCATTTCTTTTAAAAGGTCTGCCATTTGGGGTGTCACGTACCTTGTGACAAGAAGCCCCTTTTGCTCATATTCCCTTAGTTGTTGAACAGCAATTCCCATCGCAGCACGTGTAAGCCTTTTTTTAACCTTGACCGCGAAATGCCGCTCCATGTCTTGGAAGGCGATTCGTATAAGTGCATCTGGACCGATGGTTGCATCGCAGGCAGTTCTTTGAGCGGTTTGATCAACAACTAGCTTGGTAGTCTTTATAAATATTCCCAGGGCTTTCTTTAATATTACTATATCCATTCTATCGGTTTGCATAGCTTTGCTCCCCCTCAGGCGTGTATACTATTCACCAGCGTACATATATCGTGAACATACTGGTTAAATGTACATAGCATCGTTTTGCGTTGCATCACAGTATATTATGTGATGGTCCTCGAATTAACCCAACTTCTATATTAACATACCATGTCTCAGTATAGTGAACAAATAAAAATAGTGTACTTATGAGAGTTTTTTAAGTAGCCGTTTTTTATCCAAATCAATAGTATGGTGTCTGGTACATTGTGGAGGTGATGCACGATGACGATTCACGCGGATGAATATTGCAGCCCTATTCCTTAAAAATCTCCCGATTTCTTATGGCCACGGCTTCCGTCAATGAATGCCGGATCCAAGAGAAGCCGTGGCTACGTTTTACTGTCGACATGATAATTGAAGGATAAAATGGGGGCGCTCTCTTATCTGTGGTTGATTTTCAGGAGTTCGTGTTAAAGTATAAATAATAAATTTGCGAGCCTAATTTACGATGAAGATAAAGGCACCGAAGGGGACTGCCGATACTTTCCCTCCCGTTTCGGAGGAGTGGGAGCGGGTGGGCTCTATCATGGCGCAGCGGGCGCGCTGCTACGGCTACGGGTTAATCAAGACGCCGGTCTTCGAGCGGACGGAACTCTTCACCAGGTCCATCGGCGCGGCGACCGACATAGTGAAGAAGGAGATGTACACCTTCGAGGACAGGGCCGGCCGGTCGATGACACTGAAGCCGGAGGAGACCGCCCCCGTGGTACGGGCCTATATAGAGCACGGGCTCGACAAGCGCCCCGGCCTTACCAAGCTATATTACATGGAGCCCATATTCCGCTACGAGAGGCCGCAGTCGGGGCGGTACAGGCAGCACCACCAGTTCGGCGTCGAGGCTATCGGCTCGGCCGACCCGTCACTCGACGCAGAGGTCATGAGGCTTCTCATGGATATCTACGCCGTTCTCGGTCTGGAAGAGCTTGTTCTCAGGGTCAACTCGGTCGGCTGTTCCTCGTGCCGCGGCGCCTTCAGGGAAAAACTGCGCGATGCGCTGTCGCCGGCGCTCAACCTCTTCTGCGAGGATTGCAGGAGGAGGTACGGGGAAAATCCCCTGCGGCTCTTCGACTGCAAGAACGAGAAATGCCGGGAGCTCCTGTCGGACGGCCCGTTCATCGACGATAACCTGTGCGAGGGGTGCGGGAGCCATTTCAGGCGGGTCCTCTCCCTCCTCGAGCTTCTGGATGTTCCCTTCGTAAAAGACGGGAAGCTCGTCCGGGGACTCGATTATTACACCAGGACCACTTTCGAGGTGGTCAGCGGTGAGCTCGGCGCGCAGAACGCCGTCGGGGGAGGCGGCAGATACGACGGCCTGGTGGAGCTTCTGGGCGGCCGCCCGACGCCGTGCGTGGGGTTCGGGACCGGGATGGAGAGGGTTCTCGCGGTCATGAAGGAGCAGGACCTGCGCTGCGGGATGCAGGGTCCGCCCGCGGTTTTCCTGGCCCTTCTCGGCGACAGGCCGAGGGAGCGGGGGCTCAAGCTCATGTACGAGCTCAGGCAGGCGTTCATTCATGCGGATACCGATTACTTCGACGGGAGCCTCAAGGCGCAGCTGAGGCAGGCGAACAAGCGCGGATTCAGGCTCGTTATTATTATCGGGGAGGAAGAGCTGGCGGGGAAGTCGGCGAAGATTAAAGATATGCTTACGGGAGAAGAGGAGAAAATCCTCCTCGTCGAGGCCGTCGAAAGGATTAAAGCGATATGTTCATGAAGAGGACGCATACGTGCGGGGAGCTGAGGCTCGCCGATTCGGGCAAGGAGGTCGTCCTGAACGGCTGGGTCAAAAGGAGGCGCGATCACGGCGGGCTCATCTTCATAGACGTGCGGGACCGGTACGGCTTGACCCAGGTCGTCTTCACTCCCGAGGCGAGCGCGGCGACCCACGCGTCGGCAGAGAAGCTGAGGGCGGAGTATGTTATCGCCGTTAAGGGCGCGGTCCGTAAACGCCCCGAGGGCACCGAGAACCCGAAGATGGAGACGGGCGGGGTCGAGGTCGTCGCTTCGAGCCTGGAGATTTTAAACGAGGCGAGGACGCCCCCGTTTCCCATAGAGGACAGTGTCGGAGTAGAGGAGGAGCTCAGGCTCAGGTACAGGTATCTCGACCTGAGGAGGCCGAAGATGTATAACGCTCTCGAGGTGCGGCACCGCGTCATCCTCGCCGCCCGCCGCTTCCTCTCCGGCCGGGGCTTTATCGAGGTCGAGACGCCGATACTTAGCAAGAGCACCCCGGAGGGCGCGCGCGATTACCTCGTCCCCAGCCGCGTCAGCCCTGGAGAGTTCTTTGCGCTGCCGCAGTCCCCGCAGCTGCTCAAGCAGCTCCTGATGATCGGCGGGCTCGATAAATACTTCCAGATAGCCAAGTGCTTCAGGGACGAGGACCTGCGGGCGGACCGCCAGCCCGAGTTCACCCAGATCGACATCGAGATGAGCTTTGTCGACGAGGAGGATATATACGGGCTCGTCGAGGGACTCATGGCGAGCATGTTCAGGGATGGCATAGGCCGCGAGGTGAAGACTCCGTTCCCGCGTCTTTCCTACGCCGAGGCTTTCGAGCGGTACGGCACCGACAAACCCGATACGCGGTTCGGCGTGGAGCTCCATGATATATCAAAAATCGCCGCGCGCTCGCGTTTCGCGCCGTTCATGAACGCCGTGGAAGCCGGCGGGGTCGTAAGGGCTATATCCGTCCCCGGCTGGGGCTCTCTCTCGAGAAAGCAGCTGGACGGCCTGGTGGATTTCGTGAGGGAGAGGGGAGGTGGCGGTCTCTCATGGATGAAGGTGCGGGAGGGAGTGGCCGCCAGCGGAGTCGCGAAGCACTTCGTCGGCGAAGACCTGGGCAAGATCGTGTCGAGCCTCTCCTCACGGGACGGAGACCTCATCCTCATCTGTGCGGGTAAAAAATCAGACGTCTACGATTCACTTGCAGCTCTGAGAAGCAGGGCCGGCGCGGAGCTCGACCTGGCAAAAAAGGGGGTTTTTGCATTCTTATGGGTGGTCGATTTTCCCCTCTTCTCATTCGACGAGGAGGAGGAGCGGTACGAGAGTGAGCATCACCCTTTCACGGGGATGAGGACGGAGGATATAGAGCTTCTGGAGAAGGAGCCCCTCAAGGTCCGCTCCCTTTCCTACGACCTCGTGCTGAACGGCGTCGAGGTGGCCAGCGGCAGCGTGAGGATTCACCGCGGCGACGTGCAGAAGAAGGTCTTCCAGCTTCTGCAGTTGAGCGAGACGGATATCAGGGAGCGGTTCGGCTTCTTCATCGACGCGCTCCAGTACGGGGCCCCGCCCCACGCCGGTATCGCGCCGGGCCTCGACAGGATAGTCATGATGATGCTTGGTGAGAGCAGTATCCGGGACGTTATCGCCTTCCCGAAGACCCAGAGGGCGTCATGTCCGATGACGGGCTCGCCCTCCCCCGTCTCCCCGGCACAGCTTAAGGAGCTCCATATACGGACCGTGGATTGACCGATGCCCACCGAGACGATTGAATTTTCAAACGGGAGATCAGCCCTGGCTGTCTATTGCAGCGACGAGAAAAACCTGGAGATGGCGGCGTTGCGCCTGGGCATCAGGATTGTTTCCCGCGGGGGCGTCATAAAGCTGATGGGAAGCGAGAAGGGTGTCGCGAGGGGGCTAGAGCTTTTCGGGGAGCTCATGGCAATGGTTGCCGACGGGCATACCATCGCGCCGGAGCAGTTCGTCGCGGCGCTCGATGCCGTGGCGGAGGGCAGGCCCGGGGCTGCACGGGAGGTGATCGGTGACAGGATAGAGGTTATGTCCAGGAAGAAGAGGTACATCAGCCCCAGGACGCCCGGCCAGAGGGCCTATGTTGAAGCGATAAGGGGGCACGATATCGTTTTCGGCATAGGCCCGGCGGGAACGGGCAAGACGTATCTCGCTATGGCCATGGCCGTCTCCTCTCTCCGGTCCGAAAAAGTCAGCAGGATAATCCTGGTCCGCCCGGCGATCGAGGCCGGCGAGACGCTCGGTTATCTTCCCGGAGATCTCAAGGAAAAGGTCGCGCCGTACCTCCGGCCCCTTTACGACGCCCTGTACGATATGATGGACATTGATCAGATCCAGAAGTGCATGGACAGGGGCGTCATAGAGGTTGTTCCGCTGGCTTACATGAGGGGGAGGACGCTGAACGATTCCTTCATTATCCTCGATGAGGCGCAGAACAGCACCTCCGAGCAGATGAAGATGTTTCTCACGAGGCTCGGGTTCGATTCCAGGGCCGTTATTACCGGGGACATCACGCAGGTCGATCTCCCCCAGCACAAGCCGTCCGGCCTCATCGTGGTCCAGTCCATACTCGCTGGGATCGACGGGATATCGTTTATCTATTTCAACGAGAAGGACGTCGTCAGGCACGATCTGGTCCAGGATATCATAAGGGCGTACGAGAGGAACGGGAACCAGGGGGGCGGGAGGTGAGTCTGCTGGGCAGAAGGAGGCACGACGCGGGCAGTATTGGGGATCTCCTCGAGAAGAGCGTGTTCCTGAAGCTCCCCCTGGGCGTTGCGTGCGCCGTTGCGATAGTTGCGATCATGTGCTCCGGGAAGGTTATTTACCGGCAGGAGTCGGAGTTTTACGAGGGGCAGCCGGCCCAGGCCGATGTCATCGTGGATATCGACTATGATTACGTTGATAGTGAGAAGACCGATGAGATACGTCAGAGGGCGTCCGGCGCCGTCCTCCCCGTTTTCCGGTTGGACACGAAGCATCTCGACGACGGGAGGAAGGGTGTCGAGGACCTCTTCGCGATGATCGACGAGGTATCGCAGGATAAAGAGCTGTCGTCGGGCTTGATGGTGGACAGGATCATTGAGGGCTCGGCCATAGAGCTTTCGAGAGATGACGCGGAGACGCTGCTCAAGACCTGGAAGAGGGACCGCATGTTCAAGGCGATGACAGCCGTTATCGAGCGCCTGCGAGCGATCCCTATCATCCGCTCCGGCGACAGGGCCATTCTCGGAGAGCGGATCATCCTCATCGATGGCGAAGGCGCGGAGAGCGAGGTCGGGGCGTCGGGTGTGGCCGGCGCGGGTGATATTGACGCCCTCCTGGAGACCCTGGTCAAAGAGGATGCCCCCGGCTGGGCCCGGGGGCGGGAGGTATGCTTCAACGTGGTGAAATCCATCGCCGGCGCCAACATGACTTTCGATCAGGCGGAGACGGAGGTCCGGCGTTCCATGGCCAGGGACGCGGTCGTTGTGCCCCCGACGCTCGTGAAGAAAGGGAAAAAGATAATAGAGCGCGGCAACGAGGTGACCGCGAAGGACCTCTACGTTCTCAAGGCCTATCACGACGCGTTGAGGGAGAGGTTTGCCCGGAAGCTCGAGAAGAGATGGTTTTACATTGCCGGCGTCTCTTTCCTGGTAGCCGCCCTTCTTCTCGCGAGCTCGATCTACCTCAAGCGGTACCAGAGCGTTATCTACGGATTGAATTCCAGGCTGCTGCTCCTCGGCGTGTTGATTGCCGGTGCGGTCCTCCTGGCGAGGATCCTTATCCTGATCCCGCTGTGGCGCATCACCAGCGATTGGAAACACATGTTCTATTACCTTTCAACGATAAGCATCCCCGTCGCCGCCATACTCGTGGCCATGCTGTTGGACAGGAGTCTGTCGCTCTTCATGATTACAGTGCTGGCCATTATCGTGGGTATCATGAGGGGGTTCGATCTCTCCTTCCTCCTCGTGAGCGTCATGGGAGGGATAATGGCATGTTACAGCGTCGCGGGCGTGAGGCGCAGGTCGCAGATGGTCAAGAGCGGCCTGGTCATAGGTGTGACGTATTTTATAATTATCCTGGCGGCATGCATGATGACCGGCCTTCTTCCCGGGAGGCAGATGTATTACCAGCTCGGGGGAGGGGTAGTAACGGGCGTCCTCTCGGTATTCATAGCCATGACCCTCCTTCCCGTCTTCGAGGGTGTCTTCAATATCACCACGGATGTCAGCCTGGTCGAGCTCTCGGACCTCAACCATCCGCTTCTCAAGAGGATGGTTTTCGAGGCGCCCGGGACGTACCACCACAGCCTGATGGTCGCCAATCTGGCGGAGTCGGCCGCCGAGGCGGTCGGGGCGAACGCCCTCCAGGTGCGCGTCGCGTCGTATTTTCACGACATAGGCAAGCTGGGCAAGCCCGAGTACTTTTCGGAGAACGAGTGGACCGGGAAGAGCAAGCACGATGCGATGAACCCGGAGATGAGCTCCCTTATAATCATCGCCCACGTCAAGGAGGGCGTGGAGCTGGCGCGGAAGCACAAGCTCGGAAAGCTGATTGTTGCCGGCATCAGGGAGCATCACGGCACCTCGCTGGTCTACTATTTTTACGTGAAGGCGGAGAACGAAGGCGGAAGCTCAACGCCTGTCAATGAGGAGGATTTTCGATATGCCGGCCCAAAGCCCCAATCCAACGAGACGGCGATACTGCTTCTCGCGGACGGGGTCGAGGCGGCGTCCCGCTCCCTCTCGGATGTCTCTCCCGAGAGCATAGAGAAGATGGTCCACGATATTATAAACGACCGTCTCGCGGAGCATCAGCTCGACGAATGCGACCTCACGTTGAGAGATCTCAAGCTTATAGGTGAGCGGTTTGCCTTCATATTGAACGGTATATTCCACAGCAGGGTCAGGTACCCGGATAAGGAGCGTGGTGATGATGGCGGAGGTGCTGATAAGAAACGGCCAGAGAAGGGTAAAGCTTCATAGGGAGGGTATTACGGCCCTCTCGAGGTTTGTCCTGGAGCGGGAGGGGCGCCCGGCTTCCTGCCAGCTCTCGCTTTACTTCGTCAACAATGCGAAGATACGGGTTATGAACACGCTGTATCTCAAAAGGGACATGCCGACGGATGTCATTGCGTTTTCGATGGATGAGGGCGAGGACGCCGGAGGGGGGGTCCTCGGTGATGTCGTGATCTCCACCGAGCAGGCCCTGCTCAACGCGGAGAGGTTCGGCGCAAGCCCCGATAGCGAGATCTCGCGCTGTCTCATTCACGGCATATTGCACCTCCTGGGCTACGACGAGGGGGGAGAGAAGGGAGCCCGCATGAAGGCCAGGGAGGAAGCACTCCTGAAATCGGCGGGGAAAAGGGTATGGCGAACCATAACTTGCTGAAGAGCTTCAACTGCGCGATAGAGGGAATCCTCTACGTGCTCAAGACGCAGAGGAACATGAGGATACACTTCCTCTGCGCTCTTGCCGTCCTCCTCCTCGGGATATTTTTGAACCTCAACGCCGTGGAGCTCATGGTCCTCTGTTTTTCAATAGCCCTCGTTCTCATCGCCGAGATGCTCAACACGGGAATCGAGCACACGATGGACATGATCAGCGAGACATATCATCCAATAGCGAGGATCGTGAAGGATGTGTGCGCGGGGGCCGTCCTTCTCTCGGCGATTAACGCGGTCATCGTGGGTTACATCCTTTTTATCAGCCGCCTCTCGGTTATGCTTGCGGGGCCGATCGAGGTCGGGGCCGCAGGGATAAAGGCCTCTCACTGGTACCTCTCCTTCGTATGCCTTATTATCGTGATCCTGCTCGCGATGATGTTCAAAATATATTTCAGGAGCGGACCTCAGATCAGGGGCGGCATGCCGAGCCTCCATTCCGGTATCGCCTTCTCCATCTGGACCGTCATATGGTGGTCGATGACCTCCCTCGGTATCTCTCCCCACTTCACCGTATTCATAATCGTCCTCTCGCTTGTCCTGGCTGTCCTCGTCGTTCAGGGGAGGATATCGAGCGGAATTCATTCCCTGGGAGAGACCGTCCTCGGTGCCGCTATCGGGGTCACGGCGACGGTCTTTATCCTAAAGCTCCTGGCGTACTGAAAAACGGTTACTGGTGAGGTATGGTGATTAAAGTGAATTTGAAGAGGCGGTTGAGGAATTATTTTTTCACCGGACTTCTCATTGTATTGCCGCTGCTGGTATCCGTGATCGTGGTATGGTGGCTCTTCAGCACGTCGACGAATCTTTTTATCAGGTTCATCCCGCCCGCTTACCTTGAATCGACGATAATTCGCCTTCTGGTCAGGGTGTTGACCCTTGCCGGGCTTGTGGCTCTCATTATTTTCGTGGGGGCGGTGGCGCGAAATGTTATCGGCAGGAAGATCATCGCTCTCGGCGAGTGGATCGTCGTCCGCATCCCCATATTCAATAGAGTTTACCTGGCCGTAAAACAGATCGGGGAGGCGTTTATCGGCGAGCACAAGACCGTCTTCAGGAAGGTTGTCCTGATCGAGTATCCGCGAAAGGGCCTCTTCGTGATCGGTTTCCAGACTGCCGAGAGCCGCGGGGAGATCCAGGACAAGATGTCCCAAACGATGGTCAACGTTTTTCTCCCGACGAGCCCCAACCCCACCTCGGGGATGCTTATAGTCGTGCCGAAGCAGGACGTCATCGAGCTCGATATCACCGTCGAGGAAGGCATGAAGATGGTGATCTCCGGAGGCGCCGTCTCGCCGGCTAAAATTGAGAGGGAAACAGAGATTGAAGCAACGTAAACATTTGATTTTTGGTTTTTGATCTATTTTATTGTTCCAGGTACCTTGCGCCAATGCTCTTGCCTAACTCGATAGTATAGGAATTTGTTATTTAAACTAGCCACAAAGGCACGAAAACACGAAAAAAATATGGAAATATGAAAGTATGGAAATAACTGACTGGTGAACAATGGCTGAAATTTATTTTCATATTACCTTGTTTCCATATTTCCATACCTTTGTGCCTTGGTGTCTTAGTGGCAAAAGTCCCCGGCGAAGCCGGGATAAGTGCAGAGAGCTGAAATATATGGGTATTGTTAAGTAGATGGTCGATATCCGAAAAGCCGAGGGTGTGGTTATCAGGCGGCGCCTCTTTTCCGATACGAGCCTTATCGCGACCTTCTTTACGGATCGCTTCGGCAAGGTCCGGGTTATCGCCAAGGGCGCCCTGAGGCGCGGCAGCCCCCTCAGGGGGAAGCTCGACCTCTTCATGCGGAACTCCATCCTCTTCTACCATGGAAGAGGCGACCTTCACATCGTCAAGGAGTGCGATACTATTGGGTCATACGGGGGAATACGGGATGATCTCGACCGTATCGTCGCCGCCTCTTACATCGCGGAGATTGTCGACGGCCTCACCTTGCCCGAGGCCCCCGATGGCTCCCTCTACGCCCTCCTCGTTCAATCGCTTGCAGCCCTTAATGCCAGCGATAGGCCCGTGCAGGTCGCGGCTTGTTTCGCCCCGCGGCTCCTGTCTGTGCTCGGAATTTTCCCCCGGTATTCGAGCTGCGCAGAGTGCGGGGAGAGGCTCGAAGGGGAGCGATTTTATGACGGGGCGTCCTTTCGCTGCAAGGGGTGCTTGTCCCGGCCTGCGGCAGCCGTGTCCGGGGGGACGGCGGCCCTCATCGATCGCATTCTCTCCCCCGGGGGGCCGGGGCCGGACGCCCTGTCTCCGCCGGCGGAACAGTTGAGTGAACTCGTCGCGTTATCCTCGGCCATATTCGAAGCCGAGAGCGGGAGAAGGATGAAGACGAGGTTGATGGCATGGTGCCCGGCTGCGGGAAGGGCCGTCGATGAGGGCCGGAATCCCGTCCAGAACGCCTGTAAACCCGGTTAAAATGATAGGCAAAGGGGGGTATATTTTGCTTGCCTCCCGTAAAATTACTGTGGTAGCTTCAGTCGGGTTTTCTTCCGTGCAGCCATTACAAGGAGTCCGTTTATGAAAAAAAGGTACGTGTATTTCTTCGGGGGCAAGAAGTCCGAGGGTAACAGCGGGATGAAGGACCTCCTTGGGGGCAAGGGGGCCAACCTCGCCGAGATGAACAGCGCCGGCCTCCCGGTCCCGCCCGGCTTCACCATCACCACGGAGGCGTGCCGCCAGTATTACATCGGGAAGGGCAGGTGGCCTGAGGGCCTGGCCGGGGAGGTTGAGAGAAACCTCCGGAAGCTCGAGAGGCTTACCGGGAAGAAGCTGGGAGGCTCCAGGAATCCCCTCCTTGTCTCCGTTCGCTCGGGCGCCGCGGTTTCGATGCCCGGCATGATGGATACCGTCCTCAACCTCGGCCTTAATCCGGACTCCATGACAGCCCTTATGAAGCTGACGGGCAACCCCCGGTTCGTGTGGGATGCCTACAGGCGCTTCATACAGATGTTCGGGGACGTGGTCATGGGTGTGCCGCATCACGAGTTCGAGCACGCCCTCGACCGGGTAAAGAGTAAGCGCGGGGCGAAGCAGGACACGGATCTCTCGGCCGGGGACCTCCAGGAGGTCGTCGCGGCCTATAAGAAGATCTACAAGAAACACACGCGCGAGGATTTTCCGAACGATCCCACGGTTCAGCTCAAGAGGTCCATAGACGCGGTCTTCGGCTCGTGGAACAATCCGCGGGCGGTAAAGTACCGGCAGATTAACGATATCAAGGGCCTCCTCGGAACGGCCATCAATGTCCAGGCGATGGTGTTCGGGAACCTGGGAAAGGATTCGGGTACGGGAGTCGCTTTCACGCGCAACCCCGCCACGGGCGAGAACAGGTTCTACGGGGAGTATCTCATGAATGCCCAGGGCGAGGACGTGGTGGCCGGGATCCGTACGCCCCGGGCGATATCCACGCTGTCTCGCGTTGACGCGCGCTCCTACAGGGAACTGCTCGGAATAAGGAAGAAGCTGGAGAGGATTTACAGGGATATGCAGGACCTCGAGTTCACCATCGAGAAAGGCAAGCTTTACATCCTCCAGACGCGTGGTGGAAAGCGGACCGCCGCGGCGGCAGTGAAGATAGCGGTGGATATGGCGAAGGAAGGGATGATATCCAGGGAAGAGGCCATTATGAGAGTGGATCCCGGCAGCCTCGATCAATTACTGCATCCCGTGTTCGTGGAGGCCGCGGAAAAGAAAGCCGACAGGCTCGCGGTTGGCCTTCCGGCTTCTCCCGGCGCCGCTACCGGGCAGGTGGTGTTCAGCGCGGATGAGGCGGAAGCCTGGGCGGAGGACGGTAAGACCGTGATCCTGTGCCGGATCGAAACGAGCCCCGAGGATATAGGCGGTATGAATGTCGCGCGGGGTATCCTGACCGCCCGCGGCGGCATGACATCCCACGCGGCTGTCGTCGCACGTGGAATGGGGACCTGTTGCGTGGCGGGCTGCGGCGACATCCGGATCGACTACAGGGCGAGGAAGTTCACCGTCAACGGCAAAACTGTCAAGGAGGGGGACTGGATCTCTCTCAACGGCTCTACGGGAGCCGTTTACGCGGGCAAGGTTGAGACCGTGGAGCCCATGCTTACGGGGCCGTTCGGCATTATCATGAAGCTCGCCGACAAGTATCGCCGGCTCGGGGTCCGCGCAAATTCCGACACTCCCCATGATACGGAAGTAGCCGTCAGGTTCGGCGCGGAGGGTATCGGCCTTACGAGGACGGAGCACATGTTCTTCGAGGGCGACAGGATTGTTTCCTTCCGCCGCCTTATCCTGGTCGCGGAAGAGGTGAAGAACCTGCGGAGGGAATTGGCGTCCGCCGAGGGCGAGAAGAAGAAAGAGCTTCAGAAGAAACTCAGGGCCCCGCTCTCCCAGTACAATCGAGCGATCAAGGAGCTCCTTCCGCTCCAGCGCAGGGACTTCGAGGGCATATTCGAGGCCCTAAAGGGACGGCCCTGCACGATAAGGCTTCTCGACCCGCCGCTCCACGAGTTCCTTCCCCATGACGCGGCCGGCCAGAAGGAGATGGCGGAGGCCCTGGAGGTTAAGCCGGCCGAGATCAGGGCGATCGTCTCCTCGCTCCATGAGGCAAACCCCATGCTCGGCCACAGGGGGTGCAGGCTGGGCCTGACGTATCCCGAGGTATCGGATATGCAGGTCCGGGCCATCATCGAGGCCGCGATAAACGTCAAGAGAAAGAAAAAGATCCCCGTGCGGCCGGAGATCATGATCCCGCTCGTCGGTCACGCCGAGGAGCTCAGGATCGCGCGGGATAGGGCCGAGGCGGAGATCGCGCGGGTCTTCAAGGAGCGCCGTGTCAGGAAAGGCTTCCTGCGGTACACGATCGGCACGATGATAGAGGTACCGCGCGCCGCCGTGACCGCCGACGAGGTGGCCCGGTACGCGGACTTCTTCAGCTTCGGAACGAACGACCTGACACAGATGGGATGCGGCTTCAGCCGGGACGACGCGGGAAAGTTTCTCGGCGATTACGTGAGGATGGGCATATACGAGTACGACCCCTTCCAGGTCCTCGACCAGGACGGTATTGGGAGGCTGGTTGAGATGGCGGTGAAGCTCGGCCGCAGGACAAAGCCGGATCTCAAGATCGGAATCTGCGGGGAGCATGGGGGAGAACCGAGGTCCGTTGAATTCTGCCACAGGGTCGGTTTGAACTACGTGAGCTGTTCACCCTACAGGATCCCCATTGCGCGTCTCGCAGCCGCCCAGGCGGCTATAAAAGAGGGCAGGAACCAGCCCTAAGGCAAATGGCTCCTGGAAGCGAGGCCATCCGGCTGTACTTGAGGGAGATAGGGGAGATCCCCACTATCTCCCGCGAGGAGGAGCTTGCTCTCGCCAGGAAGGCTCGAAAGGGAGACGACGAGGCGATGAAGGGGCTGGTTCGCGCCAACCTCCGCCTCGTGGTAAGCATAGCCAAAAAGTATTCCCACCTCGGTCTCCCCCTTCTCGACCTGATCGAGGAGGGGAACATCGGCCTGATGAAGGCGGTGAAGAAGTACGACCCGGGGAGGGGGACGAAGGTCAGCACGTACGCCTCCTGGTGGATCCGGCAGACGATAATGAGGGCCCTGGCCAACCAGGGCAAGATCATCCGGGTTCCGGTTTACCTTATCGAGAGGCTCGGCGCTATACGGAGGGCGAGCGAGGAGCTCAGGCAGGCCAAGGGCCGTGAGCCCACCTGCGAGGAGGTGGGTGAAGAGATAGGCATGGACGGGAGGAAGGTGGCCGATCTCCTGTCCATCTCCCGCACGCCCAGCTCCCTCTTTGCTTCGTTTACAGACGACGGGCTGCTGGAGCTCATAGATACCATCGGCGATTCAAGGGTAGTTCCCGCCTCCCAGGCCGCGTCGAGGAATCTGCTCCAGGACGAGCTCATGGGGATGATGAAGATATTATCCAAGAAGGAGGCGCGGATACTCTCGATGAGATATGGACTGAAAGGCAAGCGCCCGATGACGCTCGAGAAGATAGGAAACATGTTCAAGATAAGCAGGGAGCGGGTTCGTCAGATCGAGGTGGCCGCCATCAGGAAGCTGAAGGCCGTTCTCGAAGAGAAAAAGGGTGAATACATAAGGAGGTAGTTTCATGGAAGAGCTGAAGAGAGCGATACGGTCGATACCGGACTTCCCGAAAGAGGGCATCGTATTCAAGGACATCACAACGCTGATCAAGGACGGCGGCCTTTTCAGGAAGACTGTTGACATATTCGCAGAGAGGTACCGCGACAGTGGTATCGAAGTGGTTGTGAGCGTGGAAGCGCGGGGTTTCATTTTCGGCGCCGCGATCGCCTACGCTCTCGGGGCGGGCGTCATTCCGGTGAGAAAGCCGGGCAAGCTCCCGCACGATACTCACGAGGCGGTCTACGAGCTGGAATACGGGACCGACAAGCTCGAGATCCACAGGGACGCGTTACCCCGGGGAAGCAGGGTCCTCCTGGTCGACGATCTGCTCGCGACCGGCGGGACGTGCGCCGCCACGGTCGAGCTTATCGAGAGGCTCGGGGGGGAGATAGTGGGAATAGCCTTCCTGATCGAGCTCACGTTCCTCAAGGGGAGGGAGAAGCTCAAGGGGCATGATATATTCTCGATCATAGAGTACGCCTCGGAGGATGAGTAAAATATTGTAAGCAAAGCTTCATAAACCACTCTTACAACAGCAATTGCCGCGGTACTGATATATATACCCTCTTTCTGTTTTGCGGGAAATGATGCAAAAGCAAAGCAGAATGAAATAAGTCATCTTGTGGATCGCCTGGTAAACGGGCGAACTGGAAGCCCGCCCTCCCCCGTAGGGTACCAAAACTAATCCGGGCGCGAAAATAAGCATTAAGATCCGGAAAAGCCGGGGAATCAATAATTAAGTTCGCAAAGTTAATGCAGTTGGTTGTGATTAAACCAACTGGCGGCGATAAAGCCCGTATATAGACACGGCAATCCTGCTGACGGGGAATCAGAGTTCAGAGGTGACTCAAGCAGCTTCCCGGTAGTGGCCAGAATCTTCAGCACTTTTTTACATGTATTCACCACACTCTTTTCCCATTGCACACTTCTCCCGATATAACTTTCTCACTTTCCCGGCGATAAAGCCGGACAGGCGCACGAAAGTGAGAAAGAGGAGATATTGTCAATCCAACTGCGGCAACAAGCTCACGATGTTGTTCAGATACGGCGGCTTACCCGACGGAGAGGACGTGCGCAGAACCACGACTTACGAATACGACGACCTCTATAGGCTCACTCATGTTAGCTATCCCTTTACAATCTTGATTTTTCACTCCGAAACTAGCGTAGCTACTGGTACAATTTTTTTGGCTCATATCCTGTGAACACTGATCCAGTGACGCTCATTGATGATCTCTAATGAATGACAAATTGTATGAAGCGATCGTAGTCGGAGGCGGTCCGTCGGGCCTTTCCGCCGGGATCGAGCTGGCGAAGCATGGCATCAGGCTCCGCACGACTAAAGGGGAATACATGGCGGGCTTTCTCGTCGCCGCCGATGGTCCTTCCTCCCGGCTCGCTATTTTCCTCGGTCTCTACAGGGCCTACAGGAAGACGGCCCGCTGGAATCTGGTGAATTTGCTCCATAAAAGCCCCTGTAAGAATGCGTCTTAAAAAATGAACCACGGATTATACAGATTAGACGGATTTTCTCTTCATAGAGAAAGTTCTCGGTCTGAAAGTTGTGTAGTCAATCAGTATAATCTCCGTCAGACCCGGCGGCTCTGCCGGACGGGCGTTAAATCCGTGGTTTGTTTATTTGGCGAGTATCTTTAGGTTAGTCGGGACATGTCGATGGTTCTGAAGATATTAAGAGACCAGGCGGGAAAGACAATGTATAGGGTCGCAAAGGTGAATTTTTCGGTAAGCGTCTTCCTGGCATTTTGCTTTTCTGCGGGGGCCGCTTTAGGCGGCAGCGGCGGAGAGTCGGGGGCTGTGAGGAGAGGCGATGTTGTGAGCCTCCGCGGCGAGGCGGTGCCGGCCCTCCTGGGTACCCCCGTTGACCGGATCGGGGGGTTCGCGTACAGGGAGGGGCGCCTCGAGGCCGTCCCCTTCCAGGTCGATGAACGTGACCGGAGGGGCGAGCTGATTTATACGACCTACGACGGCGGGACGACAGCCGTCCGCGACGGGGTTCTGGGCGGCCGGGACGAGATCCTCTTCATGGTCCAGGATGCAGGAGCGCGGTGGGGTGACGAATCCCTTCCGCCCGCCGCGGTCGGCGGCGCCGAGGTCAAAATCACCGATCCCCTGGGGGGCCCGGACTCCTGGTTTTACCTCTTCCGATTTGAGGGATGCGCACCACGCTCGGAGATTGATTATGTCAGGTACGATCCCGGAAAGGACTGGGTAACGGCCCGCTACTACACGGTCGGCTTTCCCTACAGGAAGGCGATCCAGGTCCCGAGCTACTTCTCTCTCAGCGAGGAGGGCGGCGGGAACGGCGTTAATATCTACGATCTCTACAAGATCAGGCTGAACATAGACCTCAAGCTCTTCGGGACGATATCGAGGTCTCAGGACGATTTTATATCGAAGCCCGTGGGGTATGTCGACGGCCCCGTAAGGGTGTCCAGGCGCGTTAGGAGCGCCCTCCGGCTGGCCGGCCCGATCCGGAGCGCGATGCTCTACAACGACAGCTGTTACTACCCGTACTATTGTTCCTTTCCGTCACTTCTCCAGGTTCCGTTCAGGATGAAGTTTATAGCCAGGAGCGCCTCGCTGAGAATCACCGACGACCTCTCCGATGGTGCCGTGGGCATGATGTGGTACAACGACAGGAACACCGGGGGCATCGAGTTCACGGGTAAGCCGTCCGGCGAAGAGATGAAGCTGGACCGGGGCCCTTTCAGGTGGAAGTTGGCGGACGGCCCACAGGGAACGATATTGACCCTCATGCTTTTCGACCCCAAGCTGAAGGACTTGAAGAAGGGGCTCTATTTCTGCGATGATGAGACGGTTGCCGATGAGCCTGAGCAGTTTCCCGGCCAGATGGGCAACCAGGGTTACGAGCTTACAAACCTCGAGTCGGTGCCGAAGGGAGAATATAAACTGGCGGTCTATGTCTTCTGCCCGGTAAATTACGAGAAGGGAGACGAGGAGATGTACATCAATACGGTCCTGAATCCCTTAACTGTCTCGGCTAAACCCCTACACCGAAATCAAGGGATAATGGCTAAGAAACAAGTTACAAGAAACAATAACCAAGCAATATCCAAATTCAAATAACCAAACTCCTCGATCCCCTCTTCAATGTAAATTTCAGGTTTTTTTGGGGATTGGTTATCGAATTTATTTGTATCCTGTATCTTGTATCTTAAATTTTGTAACTTCAGGGGGTGCTTATGGGAAGAATGGTGTATTGCTGTATTGGGATTTTGCTGATTTCCGGGATCTTCGCACCGGCCTCTTTTGCCGGGGAGCTGGAGTCTGAGATCCAGCTGCAGGTTCGCGGGCTGGAGAGCCAGGACAGGGAGGTCCGGGAGGCGGCGGCGAAGGCGCTGGTGAATATGGGGGAAGATGCCCTGCCCGCCCTGTCCGCTCTCGTTAAGGCCCTCAAGGACAAGAACGAGGTGGTGAGCTATCGGGCGTCAAAGGCCCTCTCGAATCTGGGGGCGCCGGCGGTTTCGCCGCTGGCGGAGGCGATGGCCAGCAGCAGGACGGCCGTCCGAAAAAACGCGGCAGACGCTCTGAAGACCATGGTACTTAAAGATGTGGATTGCAGTGCCGCTATCTCCGCGCTGATGAGGGGGCTGGGTGATGCGAGCGCGCGCGTGGAGACCCGCTCTTCCGCCGCCCTCGTGGCGATGGACGAAGCCGCCGTCCCAGCCCTTATCAAGGGTCTCGTCAGCCAGGACGCGGCTGTCCGTAAGGGGTCCGCCGCCTCGCTGGGTAAGATCGGCCCTGGGGCCGGCCCGGCCGCACCATACCTCGCAAAGGGCTTGAAAGACAAAGAGGCAGTTGTTCGTGCCGCCTGCGCCAGGGCCCTGGGAAAGATCGGCCCGGAGGCGAAGAGCGCAATCCCCTCTTTGGCGGCGGCGATGGCGGACCAGGATGTCGAACTTCGCTGCAGGGCAGTAGAGGTGCTCGGAGCTATCGCCGTGGAAGAGGGGGCGCCCGGGGCAATCTCCCAACTGGTTGCAGGCCTGGGCGACGGGAGCCAGCGCGTCCGGTCACGCGCCGCCGACTCCCTTACCAGGCTTGGAGCTCCCGCAGTGCCGGAGCTTGTCGGGTCGCTAGAGAGCCGGGATGGGGAACAGCGGGCAGCCGCTGCCGCCACGCTCGGCAAGATAGGCCCATCCGCGAAAGGCGCGTCCCGGAGCCTCGCAGCCGGTCTGAAGGACAGTGAGAGTGGCGTTCGCCGGGCCTGCGCGATTGCCCTGGGGAAAGTCGGGCCTGAAGCGGGTGATGCGGTCCCCCCCCTCATAGACGCTCTCTCTGATGAGGATGTTGAGGTCCGCTGCGCTGTCGTCGAAACCCTTTCCGGGATGCCGGCGGAAGAGCCCGGATTGATAGAGGCTCTCATCAATTCGATGGTTGATGAGAGCAGCAGGGTCGGGACCAGGGCCAGGAAGGCAATCGTCCGGTGGGGGCCGGTCACCGCCCCATATCTCGCCGTCTGCCTCAACAACAATGATTACAAGGTCAGCATTGCCGCGGCAAAGGCGCTCCAGCAGATTGACGAGTGCCCGGATGCCGCCATCCAGTCCCTCCTCGACGCCCTGAACTCCGGGATCCCCGAGGTCCGGGAGACCGCTGTGGTTGTCCTGGGAAGGATAGGGCCGGGAGCAAAGGATGCCGCTCTTCCAGCGCTCCGGAAGCTAAAGGAAACGGACAGGAACTCCTCGGTCCGAAGGCGTGTCGATGAGGTGATAATGATACTGGAGGAAGGAGACCTGGCGCCGCAATGACACTGCATTGCGGCGTCTCCTAGAGAAGGAATGAGGTCGTTCCTGGCCGAGGTTGGAAAACATTTTGCCGTTACGGCAGTTTACTTCGCTATCCTCACGCTGGCCTATAGCGTTTTCAACGGCTGGAGCCGGCAGGTTATTTTTCTATGGGCCGGCGCGCTCGCCGGGGCGGAACTGCCCGACCTCGATCACATTGCCTACGCCTTTCTCACGTACAGGGAAGCACCGACGTCCCGCGAGGTGCGGAAGCTCGCCGGGGAGAACAGGCTGGGCGAGGCGTTATCCTCTATCGCTGAGCACCACAAAGATTTCGAGCCTGTTCACCTAATCACGCATAACTGCTTCATGCAGGCGGCCTTCTATGCCTTCGCCTTCTGCATGGTGTTATCTTCGGGGAACTTATTCTGGACGGGTCTGGCGATGAGCGTCCTTCTGCACCTCTTGAAGGACGAGTGGGAGGACCTTCGCGTTTTGCCCGGCAGGCTGCGGTCCTATCTCTTCAGGCATTTTCACCGCACCCCCCCATTACTGGTGAAAGCGTATGTCGTAACGGCGACGGCGCTCTTTGTATTATTAAGCGTCCTTATCGTCTTCCCCGTTGTTAGCCGGGGTTGAAGATCGTTTTAACCATCTTTTAAACATAAATCAGCGAGCGGAGCGATCTGATTTATTCGGGGTCGAGTTTCAGGCCGGTGAGGTAGGTTACCTCGGAGTCTTTCACCGGGACCTCGATGGTGAGTTCCCTGTAACCCTCCGCGGAGATCCTGAGGGGCAGCGTGCATGAAGTTGTCCGCCTGTTGAGCTTCCCTTCCAGGATGTATGTCCCGGCCCTCTTGTTCCAGCGTGGATATCCTCCATTGACGATGCGGCCGGGAAACTTTCCGTCTATCCTCACTTCAAGCGCCGGCAGGGCCAGTTTCCCCGTGGGATCGACCTGTTTTTTCTTCCGGAAGAAAACATTGTCTTTATCGACGCCGGGCGGCAGGTCCGTGGCCTGGTCCGCGTCCGCGGGGGCCACGCGGAGGACGACGAGGAAGCGCCGCGGCCTGATTTTGCCGGGGTGAGCCTGGGGGATGAGCTCGTCCTTCAGGAAGGAAAGGACATATCTGTATATGATGTCCTCCCTGCTTCTTACCGCGATAACGGGGAAGTGTTTCTTGGAGTCGTAGCGCACATTGGAGCGATCGAAACCTATGTTCTTAAAGGGAGGTTTCTGCCCCGTGAGAAATATGTGGTTCAGGTTCGCGGCGTATACCTTGATCAGTTGATCCTGGCCGCACCTACCTATTCTCGGGGGAATAAGAATCCAGGGCGCAACGTCCAGGTCCAGGAAGTTGTGCCAGAACGGGTCGCCTATGATGGTGAGCCACTTCAGCTTGTCGATTACCGATCCCTTCTTCCCGGCGAGTTCGTCGAGCTTATCGGAGGAGTATATGTTGACGTCGCTCCCCATCTCGCTCTCGAGTATCTGGAGATCTCCTTTTGCGCCGGTGAGAGGCATTCCGCTGCTGAAGAGGGGGAGCTTTTTCCGGAACTTTTTCGGCGGAGCCTTGAAAACGTCGACGATCAGGTTGGCCTTGAAGCTGCCGTGGAGGCAGGGGGCGATGCCGATGAAACGCTCCACGCTGCTCGCGTTGGGAAGGCCCGTGCGCGAGTTCGTGCTGACCAGGTACCTGACGGAGACGGTCCCACCGAAGCTGTGGCAGATGATATTTACTTTTTCGACGCCTTCCTTCTCCTTTATCTCGTCGATGAATTCCTCCAGCTGGGCGCTGAAGGTCTCTACCCCGGCGGACTTCTCCCATGTCTGGTAAACCCAGACGTAGACCTTGAAATACCTGTCAAGGTCGGGGTCGCCGAGGCCCGCCGTATCCAGGAGCTCCGGGAACTGGTCCCAGCAGCCGCGCCCCTCCCCCATGCCGTGGACAAAGATTACGATTTCTTTCTTCTTCCCTGAATTTGCGCGCTCCCTGTCGAGAATCTTTTCCTCCTCGCGTTCACGGAAGTAGTCCTCGAGGCTGTCCGACTGGTAGAGGGCGTCCACGTCGGAGAAGTAGGGAAGGCTGTTTCTTGCAAATTCTTTCTTCAGCCGCCGGTAGTTGAACCGGGCCATCTTCTCGGCTTCTTTCAGGGCTGTGCGGTAACCCGCGCCGGTGCCGTCCAGCCCCAGGTAGTCCTCGTACATCTTGAGGTAGTCGTCCCACTCGCGCACATAGAGGGTTTTTCGCGCGCTCTGGAACTTGATCTCGTAGATGTAGCGTTCCCATGTGAAGGCGTCGGTTGCATCGTCCTTGGAAAAATATTTATCGACCAGGAGGTAGGCGTCCTTGAGGAGGTTGTATGCACCGGAGTTGGGGTAGTAGAGGTACCGCTCGGCTATGGTGAAGGGGCGCGTGGGGTTTTCCCTGGTCTCCAGTTGATGCGCGTCCTCGTTGAGGTAGGCCCGCAGGTATTCGGAGCAGACCTCGAAGGGCTCCTTGACCCACTCGGCCTTTTCCTGTTCTTCGAGGTCTTTGAACGCGTGTTTCCGGTAAAGCTTTCTGCAGACGTTCTGGAATTGGACGTACCCCTCCCTAAAGATGCGCTCGGTGTTGGGGTCGTTTGTCGAGTAGACCCAGCGGGCCAGGGCGTAGCGGAAGGCCGTATAACGGCACTGGAACTCGTCGTGTATGTTCTCGAAGTCTTTACCGGCGATCTTCTGGAAGAGCCGGCTCATAAGCCCGGGGTCGAAATCCCACGGCTTCTTGAACACGCCTTTTGTTGAGAAATGCTCTCCCGTGATTTTATTCAGGATTTCGCTTCCGGCCGGCCGCCAGCCGTGATCCAGTTCCAGGGCGTATGGGAGCCATTTCTTTTCCGCGGACGCGGGGGACTGGAAGAAGAGGAAAGACAGGCCGATAATTATTAAGGAGAATGTTATCTTCTTCATGGATATTATTGTACCAGCGCTCCGGGCGTCGGCAAGCGGAAAGCCGGTCAAATTGATAATAATCTCATTTTTAAATGCATCTCATTTCACCGGGCGCACGTGAATTATGGCGTTATACGTTGCCGTGCTTGATGTTACCAATATAATACAATTTTCAGAAAATCTGCCGCGGTTTTTGCTTCATAACGACGCCCTAACCCGACTTTCGCATTTTAGTTGAAAAAAACATTAAATTTAGAAGATAATTTGACGTAAGTCGTTGCAAATACTGGGAAGATCCCCGGAAAATGAAGTTTGTAGGGACTCAGCCACAAATTTGA
>JAVCDC010000091.1 GCA_030765135.1 Candidatus Tritonobacter lacicola
CCTTGCGTTTTGAAGGGTGTGAGCGTACACTCACTTTCAAGTCGGAAACAGGCATTTTTCTTTGCAACTTCCTATTTAATAGCATCTTGCGAATTTTAACGAAGCGAACGTTGGGACACTACTGAGTAAATCCGTCAAATCAGTATAATCCGTGGTTCAAAATAGAATTCGTGAAAATTAGTGTCCGTCAGTAACCGGATTTTCAATAATTCGTGGACAGGAAAGAAATTAAAAGTATTTCTAAATTGTCGTATGGGCAGCCTGAATTTCGCTTATAATTGTCTTGTCTGAATGTTTCTGATGAAAACCCTTTTCGGTAAAGCGAATATGCCCCAAAGAGTATTCAGGATTCTTTCCCTTGCCGCCCTTGCTCCTCTCCTTGTCTACTTCTTCCTCTTTTTGCACAATAATTTCGTTCTTGCAACGTGTCCCTTTTCTATAGAGTGGGGCGAGGGTATCGTCATCGACCTCGCACGCAAGATAGTCAATCCGTCGTGCGTGTACGGTCCTCTGGACGGTTATCCATATGTCGTTGGGATATACCCTCCCGCCTTCCTTTATCTCACGAACGTTGCCGGCCGGTTATTCGAGAATCCCTTCCTCGGCGGCCGGATAGTGGCTTTCTTGGGCGCTTCGGGTTGCGCCGTTCTCATCTTTCTCGTCCTCATTCGCGAGACGGGGAGATGGGAGATTTCGAGCATTGCCGCGCTGACCTACATCTCGCTGAGCTATGTTTACGACTACGCGGCAATGGCGCGGGTCGATTCGGCGGGGTGTTTCTTCGCATTACTGGGGCTTTACCTGATGTACAGGAGGCATTACTATTGGGCTGCGTTGCTTCTCGCCGTAGCCCTATATACGAAGCAGTCCATGGTTGCCGCTCCCGCGGCCTGTTTTACATGGCTGGCGCTCAGGGAAGGAAGAAAGGCCTTGGGACCTGTCCTTGTTTTCCTGGGCGTTTGCCTCGGTGCTTTCGCGGCCCTCCAGCTTGCCACCGGGGGCTGGTTTTTCCATCACACCGTGCGCTACACGATGCATTCCTATTACTTCAGCCAGCTGGTGCTTCTTTTGCGGAAGTCTTTTGCCGGGACATATGTATTGATAGCATTCGGGATCTTTTATATCTGTACGGGGCTGAGATCCCGGCCCCGGCTCGATCTCTTTTCACTTTACTGGATCGCTGTGTGCTGCACCCTCCTCTTCGCGGGCAAGGTGGGTTCATCGCTCTTCTACCTCATGGAGTACGCCGGCGCCTGCTGCCTCCTCTTCGGCCTGGCCATGGGATGGTTATACGACTTTCTTGGAAGGATGAAGTCGCCTGTTGCGTACGCCGCAACGGTCGTGACCTTCGTGCTGGTCGGCCTCCAGATATACTCCTCGAAGGACACCTGTTTCTACGTTAAGAGTTTTGAGGGATCGCGGAGAATGGAAGCCGAGGGGATGTGCATCGATATGATTCGCGAGGAAAGGGGCCCGGTTCTAGCGGAGGACGTCGGGCTTTTGATAAACGCCGGCCGCCCTGTGCTTTTTCACCCTTTTGCTATATCCGAGCTCGGACGGCTCGGCCTCTGGGACCAGGGGGAATTTGTTGCCGATATACGGTCTTATAAGTTCTCGATGATCATCCTTGATTCACCGGCATCCCGGCCAACCCTGTTTACTTTCCTGAGGTTCACGCCCGGTATATTAAACGCCGTAACGGGGAATTACCGCCTGGTCGCGGTAGTCGGCGGGAGATGCGTTTACCGCCCTGTGGCCGATGATATGGGTGCTGCCCGTTGACTTTCAGCTTTATTTTTCATTGAAGAGCGTTGATGCTCATATATCGGCAGTAAGGAATTCGGTAATGGTTAGGGTAACGAAGCCCTGCCTGCCCCGGCGACTGTCGGGGTATCGGTTACGGCTTACGGTTACGTGGAAGATTGAAGACTGATTTCAGACTTCCGATTTCGCTACTGTTTTCGGTTTTCAGATAACCGCTTTCTGAGATTGTCTTCAGGGTTTGGAGCCGAGGGCGTGCGCCTTCTGGTATTCCAGGAAGGCGTCCTGGGACCGTCCCTTATTATCGTATAGAATGCCCAGCATGTAGTGGGCCCTGCCGAGATTCGGGTCTATCTTGACCGCCCTCTCGTAGTAAGTGATGGCCCTGTCGTGTTTGTGGAGCTTTCTGGAGATATCTCCGAGGGCCATTATCGCCCCCACGTTATTCGCGTCTTTTGAAAGTATTTTGTTGAAGATCCCGGTCGCTGTCTTGTGGTCCATGAGCTTCATGTGCGCCAGCCCGAGAAAGAGGAGGCTCTCCTGATCGCTGCCGTCAAGCCTCGTCGCTATATCGAGTTCCTGCACGGCCTTTGCGTAGTTGCCGGTCCGGTAGTGGGTCCGCCCGAGCTGCTTGTGGGCCTCGGGCAGTTGTCCGTCGAGCTCGACGGCCTTCTTGAATTCATCGATCGCTTTCTGGAATTTTTCCTGTTTAATATAAACCATTCCGAGTCCCAGGCGTAGATCCGGCTCTCCAGGCTCTTTCTTCATCGCTTTGCGGAACTCGGATACCGCCTTGCGAAAGGAGCCTTTCTCCGTGTAAACCCTTCCCTTGAGATAACGCGCGAGCGTGTTCGCGGGCGCCAGCCTCTGTGCATTCGAGAGGGCCCGCAGCGCCTCGTCGTATTTGCCCATGACAGTGTAAATGTGCCCCAGCCCGAGGTACGGCTCGGCGTAGGAGTCGTCCAGCGCCAGGGCTATGTTGTATTCCCTGATAGCGTCCTGGAGCATGTTTTTTTGGCGGAAGGCGTTGCCCATATAGTAATGGGCCGCCGGGTTGTCCGGGTTGAGCGTCACCGCCTTCCGGTACTCCTCCATCGCCGGGTCGATCCGGCCATCTTTCGTGAAGAGGTTCGCGAGGCTAATGTGACCGGCAGGGTCGCCGGGTGCTATGGAGATAGCTTTCCTGTATTTCTCCTCCGCTCTCTTTTTGTCTCCAAGCGCCTCGTAGGCGGAGCCGAGCCCCACGTGCGCCTCTGGAAAGGATGGATTGATGCTGAGGGCCTTGCTGAAGTGCGCGACGGCCTCGCCGGGGAGACCCAGCTCAATGCTTATCACACCGATTTCTTTGTGCACGTTGTGGTTGTACCTGTGAGAGGGGTATTGTACGGGGAGCAATTCCTCCGCGATCCTGAAGTGTGCCAGCGCCCTTTTTTTCTGGCCGAGGACGCTGTAACACTTGGCAAGCCGGTAGTGGACGATCCCGTCGAAGCAGCCTTTTGCGACCGCCTTTTCAAGCTTTTTCACGGCTTGTCCAACTTCCCTCTCGTCGTAGGCGCAGAAGCCGTCCTGGACGCACCTGTCCCACTTCGGGTTCGCCGCCTCACCACTTGAATAAAGCTCCCACTCCCCCCCCGCGGCAGTGCCCGCGATTAGAAGGCAGGCAAAGAGGATCATTGCGGCTGAAAGCGGGTATCTGATAAGCGGTATCTTCATTCTGCGCGGCTTGATATGAGAAAGCGGTATTGAAGCTCCCAGTGGCTCGCGAATCATAGCATAAAAAAATGAGGGAACCTCATTTTTTTACCTCGAATTCACGGTCCCCTTTTCTGAGAAGGACACGGTTCTCCCGGATGCTCAGGACCTCGGCTCCTTCTATCACATCTCCCTCTTTCACCATACTGTTATTGATGAAGGCCCGGGATCTCCTCTGGCTGAGCATTGTTCCTTTAAGGATTAGTTCGGGGAGTGGCTCCTCTCTTTCACGGAGGAAGTCCTCCTCCTTGATGGGGACTCTATTTTCCACGGGCTCCGGTGGGATTTCGGGTTCGGCGTACGGGCTGGGGGGAGCAGTCTTAAACTCTTCCTTTGTCATGTGCTCCACTGGAGTGCTGTCCGGGAAGGCGGCGAGCGCGAGCCTTCTCATCTCGCTTTTCAGGGAGAAATTCCAGGCAAAGATTGACACGTTGATGGCGACGAGGGCGATGATGGTTATTACGGCGTAGCGCTTTTCCCTGTCGGGCCTCTCGATGTGGAGCCGTTCCTGGAACGGCTCGTATTGTATCAGACGGTAGAGCCCTTCTCGTTTCCTGCCCGCCTTCTTGAGGGCCTCGTGAATTATGCTCATAAATTAGCTCACTTTATTCGCAAATTTATTTCATTAAAGCCATGAGGCTTTTTCTATCCAGGGTGCATCGCCCCTCGATCTCGTCGATGCCCGCCTTCACCATTTTCGCGGTAACGCGCCTTCTCTCCAGGACAAATGCCGCCAGCAGCGCTTTATCGCCCACCACGTTGATCATGCGCGGGATCCCGCGGGAGAAGGCGTATATGCCGTCCACCGCCGCTCCCTCGAAAAGTACCGACCCGCGCGACCCGGCGACGCGCAGGCGGTGCTCGATGTAGCCCTCCGTCTCCCCCTTCGATAGCGGGTTGAGGTGGTACCGTATGCTGATCCTCTGGCGAAGCTGGGCGAGGGAGGGGGAGGCCAGTTTCGCCCTGAGCTGCGGCTGCCCGACAAGGACAATCTGCAGGAGCTTCTCCTGGTCCGTTTCGAGGTTGGAGAGCAACCGGATCTGCTCCAGCACCTCGGGTTTGAGGTTCTGCGCCTCGTCGATTATGATGACCACGTTGTTGCCTGCTTCGAGCTGCCCGAGAAGAAAATTGTTCAGAGCGTTTATGATGTCCCACTTGCTCGTTTCCCCGCCCAGTATGCCGAGGTCGCGGGCGATCGTTTTAAGGAGCTCGAACTCGGAGAGGTCCGAGTTGAAAATATAGGCGGATTTCGTGTGAGGGTCCAGGGAGTTCAGTACCGCCCGGCAGAGCGTTGTTTTTCCGGTCCCGATCTCCCCGGTGATTTCGAGAAACCCCTTTCGCTCGCGGATTCCGTAGAGCATGAAGGATATTACCTCCGTGTACTGGCGGCAGAGGTAGAGGAACGCCGGGTCCGGGGCCAGGCTGAACGGCATCTTTTTCAGACCGAAATATTCCTGGTACACCTTTTTATCCCTATGTACTTATCAATCTAACCACGGATTACTGAAACACAAAACTGCTATCCCAGGTCAAATTTGTTAATACAGGTTACTAAAGAGTACTAAAGGTTAATAATGATTGCAAAAACTCTTAATAACCGGTCCACTACGGCATAGCTTATTGCCTATTGTTCCATGAGATCTTATTCTAACAAAGAGACCATCTGCCCGTGGATCAGGCCGTTTGTCGCCAGTAACTCTTTCCCGAATATGTCCGTTTCATTGTCCCGGAAATCCGTGACCCTTCCGCCGGCCTCGGTCACGAGCAGGTTCCCTGCCGCGACGTCCCACGGCAGGAGGCCCCTCTCCCAGAAACCGTCGTTCCTTCCGCTCGCCACGTGACAGAGGTCGAGCGCCGCAGCGCCGTCCCTTCGAATGCCCTGCGAGTTCATGACGGCCCTATTGAAGTTGTCGAGGTTTTTCCCGGAATAATCGCGAATATTATAGGGGAAGCCCGTCGAGAGTAGGCTCCTGTCAAGCTCCGAGGTCTCCGAAACGTGAATGGTCTTCCCGTTGAGGAAGCTTCCCCCTCCGGAGACAGCATGAAAGAGCTCGTCGAGAAGTGGGTTGTAAACGACGCCGAGCGCGATCGTTCCGTTGACCTCGACACCTATCGAAACAGCGAAAAAGGGATAGCCGTGCGCGTAGCTCGTCGTCCCGTCCAGCGGATCTATTATCCATCTGTAGGCGGCCCCTCTCTGAGGGATCCGGGACTCCTCGGTCAGGATATCGTGTCCCGGAAAGCGCTCCCTGATGATCCGCAGAATGAGTGATTCCGACCGGAAGTCCAGTTCGGTAACCAGGTCTATACGGCCTTTGTAATCGACGCGTATTGATTTGCCGAAGTTGTCCTTCAACAAGTCGCCGGCCTTCCTGGAGGCTTCGACGGCTGTTTCCAGGAGCGTTGAAGTTGTCACGGCTGCTTTCACTGTCCCGTCCTTATTTCTCGCCCGGTGATTTGTAGCTCCTTATTGTTTTGCGCTTGCCAGTCTCCTGATGACCCCTGATTTTGTTGGCGCCTTTTTTCTTTCTGAACCTGTCGCGTATGCTCTTCTGCTTTTCCATTTTTTTGTTGCCTCCTGATTTTTTATTTATTTTACAATAAATGATGGCGGAGGGTTAGGTATTTAGTCCCGGTATTTCGCGCCGAACTGCCTCGGGCATGCTCGGTGTGTCCGGCGAGAAGAAAACATGAGCGGATGACCGGCAAGGAGGCGTTCGAAGCCTGTCGGCCGCTCCTTTATTAAGTCCGCGTATTTACTGAAAAGCGGGATTAAGGAGCGTCAATCCTGGAAATCTTCTCTATGTTCTGGTAGCATTACTTAAAGGGAGAATAACCATGTTAAAGGGTTTAAGCATAATATGCATTATTCTTCTCCCGCTTGCGGCGTGCGGCTGCCGCTCCAGCCGCCCGGGAGAGAAAGGGCCTGTCAGGAAAGCTGTCGAGCTCCCGGTCGCCGTGACAGATAAGGGGCTCGATAAGTCCTATTCCGTTATCGAGAAGAAGATCCGCCTTCCCGGTGGTAATAAGGCCCAGATGCTCGAGCAGGAGCTGCCCATTTACTACGAAGGCGGCTCGAATATCAGCGGCCTCCAGCACGATTGATCCTAGTTGAAGAACCTGTATCTCACGAGGAAAAAGATCGCCGCTATGCCGTCCTTCCAGGTTATCTTTTTCCCCTCTTCGTATGTCCGCCCGTAGTAGGAGATCGGGACCTCGTATATCCTGTACTTTGCTTTAATGACCTTGGCGGTCACCTCCGGCTCGAACCCGAACCTGTTGGAACGTATTTCCAGTGTCTTGATGACTTCGGTGCGGAACGCCTTGTAACAGGTCTCCAGGTCGTTCAGGTTAACGTTGTAAAGAGCGTTAGCGATGGTCGTTATCAGCTTATTGGCGACATAGTGCCAGTAGTACAGGACGCGGTGGGGCCCTCCCAGGAACCGGCTCCCGTAGACGACATCGGCATCTCCGGATTTTATGGGCGCGATTATCTTCGAATATTCGCCGGGATCGTATTCGAGATCGGCGTCCTGAATGATGACGATGTCACCCTCCACGTGAGGCAGCGCCGAGCGGATCGCCGCACCTTTGCCCCGGTTTCGCTCGTGGCGGACGATTTTAAGTCCCGGTATTTCCCCTTCGAGCCTCGATATGATTTCACCGGTCGAGTCGGTGGAGGCGTCATCGACGACGATGATCTCCTTTTCGATGCCGGTTGCATCGACCTTCCTTAATATCTTCTCTATGGTCCGCTCTTCATTGTAGGCGGGCATAATTACGGATAGCTTCATTCGGGGCGCTCCCTTGAGATTGAATATAGAAAATCACGGATTAAACGCAAAATTAAACATAACAAAATCATGCACTGAAGTAACGAAATAAACGAACGGGCCCGGGGCCCGTGGAAGCCTGTTCCGGGAGCCCGGGAAATCCGGCTTTTATGGAATGGAGCCGGTGATTCACACTGCATGAGCGGCCGGCCTTACCGGCTGCCTGGGGCCTTTGCTTTGAAGGAATCCGCCATCTGGAGATTATACCTTGCGGGCTCGTTCTGCGGATCGATCTTGAGCACCTCGTGCCAGACCGCCACCGCCTTGTCAACCTGGCCGTCCCTTGCGTAGGCGGCCCCGAGCGCGTTATATATCTCGGCGTAGCCTTTTGCCACCCTCAGGTCGAACTCCATTACGTCCTTTACCTTGCTGCTTATCAGCGATTTGTAGTAAATATATGCCATGTCCCTCGCCGCCTCGTTGTATTTCAGTATCGCCTGTTTATACTTTCCCGTGTTCATGTAGACGTTACCCATGCTTTCGATGAGCGAGGCCCGCCTGTACCGGGAGTCCCAGTTCTTGGGATTCCGGTCTATCATCCGCTGCTCTACGAGTGCCCCCTCGTTGTATGCTGCCAGCGCATCACTATGCCTGCCGACTTGCTCGAGCGTGTTGCCGAGGTGGACGTAGGCGAGAGTGTAATTCGGCCTCAGCTCGATCGCTTTTCTGTAGCTCTTGATCGCCTCGTCGAAACTTTTCCTTGCGAGGAAAGCGGAGCCCAGCCCGTAGTGCGCCGCTTCGTAGTTCGGGTGCAGGGCGAGAGTTTTTCCGTACTCCTCTATCGCCCGGTCCTGCTTCCCGAGGAGGTTATATGTGTTTGCGAGGTAGTGGTGGGATATGCGGTTGTTAGGGGAATATGCGAGGGACCTTTTGAAGGAGTCCTCGGCCTCGTCCCAGCGCGTGAAATAGTAGTGCTCCCTTCCCCGCTGGAGGTGGTAGTCGGAGATGAGGTTCTTTCCCTGGAAGAGGAGGGCGGCGCCCAGGATCGAGGCCCCCGCGGCGACCAGGCACGATCTCGCGGGGAGGCCATGGATCTTCAGGCGGATGATGCGGGGCTCGATCAGGTTGCGCTTGAGGCGCGCGCTGCTCGAGATTAAAGCGAGGGACGCGACTATTATCCAGAAGTAGACGGCGGGCGTGGGGTTGAGGAGGGGAAAGTTGAAGAGGGCGTTTATCATGATCGCGATGAGCCCTCCGAGAAGGGATATGGTGACGGCCTTCCAGATCGAGCCTGTATGTGAGCTGAGTACCTTGATCCCGTTGCGCAACGAGAGGGCGACGATCCACAGGAAAGCCGAGATGCCGATTATTCCCGTCTCGGCCGCGATTTGCAGGAAGTCGTTGTGGGTCCGCTCGATTCTCGTTCGCCCCCCGGATATCTCCCTCTCCGCCACCGACCGGTATTTCGGGTATTCGATCTTGAAATTTCCTATGCCGACGCCCCTGACGGGGTGGTCGCGGATCATCTCCAGCGTCCGCTGCCATATGAAGATCCTCTGTATGTTCGTTTGCTGCGGAGCCTCCGTGAAGAGCGTTTCCAGTTCGAAGGTGAGATTATCGGTGAAGGGTTTCACCCTGTTTGCCGCGAAGAAGACGATGCTCGCAAGCATGAAGAGTATGAAGAGTTTTCTCCAGGCGAAACGGAGATAGAGTCGCGATCTACGCTCTCTCATATACCTCAGCATCAAGAAAATCGAGCATATTACGGCTATGGCGAGGCTGATCCATCCGCTCCTCGAGAGCGTGATAATGAGGGACGCGAACAGCAGGAGGATCGGGATGGAGTAAAAAACGTTGCCGGCGATCGTCATGCCGGCCAGGTACAGGAAGAGGGCGAAATTGATTATTACAGCGAGGTACTCCGCAAGGAAGTTGACGTTTCCCAGGGATGAGACTCCTATCGTGGGCGTTGTCCCTATTGTTTTGCCCCAGAGGGCAGGCAGGTCTATGTCCTTGTACTGGAGTATCGCGTATACGAACACCACTAGGCCGGAAAATACTACTCCATTGAAGAGGTAGCTGAAGAAACTCCTTTCCCTCACGTGCCCCGTCAGCAGCAGATAGAGACCGCCGCCTGCAAGGAGGTGGGAGAGCGCCGTGAATGCCTCGTGCTTGTTGATGGCGAATGCGATCGATATCGACGAAACGGCGAGGAATACCAGGATCGCTATGGTGGTGGCGCTCCTCAGGAATACGGCCTCCTTTTGCCTTGCAATCTCTACTGTCCAGAGGAAGAAACAGAGCGCGACGGCGACTTTGTAGAGGGCGAGCTTGGGAAGGAGGTAGGGATAGTGCAGCCAGGCGCAGAAAACCAGCGGGACCGACCATGCCGTGACGAGCAAGAACCACCGTATGGCCGACGCTATCCTGTTGTCGTGGTCGTTCATGTTCCAGTCGTTGTCCGGGATGTATTGCCGGCCATGGGAACCGGAGCGATCGGGCTGCTTTGATTGCCGCCGCGTACTGAAAATAGTCTCCGCCGGGGGCCGCGTCCGTATCAGCGGGGACCGCCCTTTCCTCCGGTGTCCGGCTCCTCCAGGTATTCGTACATCATATCGGCGACAATCCGGTGGCCGAGGGGGGACCAGTGCTGGTTGTAGGTGTAGTACGCCTGGCCTCCCCGGCCGACCGCATCGCGCAATCCTTCGGTCGTGCTGATGAAATCTATACCCTCCCGCCGGCAGAAATCCTCCACCACTTTTTCCCGGGCGCCCAGGTTGGCGTATAGCGTGCTCTTTGTTTCCGGTGCCGGCGGCAGATCTCTTAATTTAAAGGCGAGGAAGCCCCGGATTTTGTCCGCCTCCAAGCGTTCCTTTACCAGCGGCATGACGACGTGGGGCTTGTCGGGGATGTAGACTACGATCAAACGGGCGTTGTTTTCGCTGCACATCTCCCGGAGCTTTTCCAGTGCGAGGAGGGCGGTTTTGCAGTCGTCCGATTTCGCGAAGGACTCACCGTCCTTGTAGTGGTACTGTAATCTCTTCAGCTGGAATGCGTAATGCTTTGCGCCGGGTCCCTCCGGTATGGCAAGGGGGAGCCAGGAAAGGGCCTCCGATACCCGCTTGCCGCCACCCGCTTTTTCCGGGCCGGTATCCTCTTCCAGGGAGCTCCTTCCGCCCGAGAAGTTGTCGATGAAGAACTGCTTGATGGTCAGGCGCACCGGGGATATTTTGAAGCAGGCGCGCAGGCGCCGTTTCAGGCTTGTCCGCTTCTTGACCCGGCCGAACAGCCTGTCGGAGCCCTTGAGGTCGTTGCCTTCATAGAGCATGCACACCACGATGTCCGGCGAGAGGCGGAGGCCGAATTTCTCAAGGGTCTCCACGTAGGTGATGGGGTTCCCCCCCGACATCCCCAGGTTGTATACCGCGCGCCCGCTTTCGGCGGCGTAGAGGGCAACCCACACCTGCTCGTCCGAGACCCCGGAGCCCTCCGCAAAAGAATCCCCCAGTATCAGAACGTCATATTCGCCGAGGTCTGTTCGGTTCCGGAAGCCCCGGGAGTCCACGGTGAGTGTATACGGGACGTCCGGGTGGCCGGGGAGGACCTTCGGGTAGGAGTAGCCTCTCTCCGGGACGTCCCTGAATACTCCCGTCACCTTGGTGTCGGGGGGGCGGTGATACACGTCCTCGGTCTTCTGGTAGCGCGGAGACCTCCACTGGCGGAGGGCAAAGTCCATCAGGAGCACGCCGGCTATCACGCCGATGAGCACTGCAATTACCTTGAAGGAGCGCTTCTTGATGTTGTCGCGTCCGGCCCAAACCAGATATAGCGCCGGCCAGCAGAGGAGCATGACGATGACCATAGCCGTGAACCGGTCCACCGAATAGCGCCCAAGGAGAACCTCTCTGTTCTGGGCGACGAGGTAATCCACATTTCCGGGAACCAGCCACCAGGCCAGGTTGAGCAGGACAACGGCAGCCGTAACCAGCCATCGAATCTTTCCGCGCCTCATCCCGGTTCTCATGGTGTTCGTTCCCTAATTCTCCGTGCGGCAACTGTATTTCCGATCCTCCCAGGCACAGCCTGAGGGAGTATGCCAGACAGGGCGGGTATTCGCAAGTGGCAAAGAGCTTGGAGTTTCCCCGTTTTTTCAAAGAGTGTCTTTATCATTGAAAAACATGTTTGCTATCAGAGAGAAATTCGAAAACAAGAATTTCCTTCTCCCCCTTGAGGGGGAGAAGGTTAGGATGAGGAGGCGTCAGAGGAAGTTGCTGGTTTCTCGTTGCTGGTTTCTTGAAGATTCCCAAGAGACAAAAACAAAAGGTACTAGACCAGAAACAAGTAACCAATAACCAGACACCGTCTTTAACCCCTCACCCCTCCCTGGTTTATTGTAGTCAAGTATTCTTTCTAAATATTTCCCTTTTTCCCTCTGCCACTGCTTTTACTTTGGGACATATTGAACTTTATAAAACGGGGAAAGTCCTGGCAAAAAGCGTGCCATGTTGTTCCTGTTCGTCCCTGTCTATGTTTCGATCTTGTCACCCGGCATTGGGACCGATACGTTGCCGACTCCCGCCGCCCTGAGGTGCTCGGCCAGGGCCAGGGACTGGTCCTCGTCACCGTGGACGAGGAACGTCCGCCCGGGGGAGGGTGAGAGCGACCGCGCGTACGATACAAGCTCGCTCCTGTCGGCATGGGCGCTGAACGCGTTCATTACCGCTACCTCGGCCCTCAGTGTGTATTCCTCCCCGAATATTCGCACGCGCTTCTTCCTCTCGACTATGCGTTTGCCCAGGGTGTTTTCCGCGCAGAAGCAAACCATGACGATCGTGTTCTCCTCTTTACCTATGCCGTGTCTCAAATGGTGGAGTATCCTACCGGCCTCGCACATGCCCGATGCGGATATGATAATGCATGGGTGAGGGTGATCGTTGAGCTTGATGGAATCGCCCGTTTTCCGGATGTACGAGATATTCCGGAAGCCGAACGGGTTCTTGTTAACCCGCAGGTAATTGTATGTCTCTTCGTTATAGCATTCGGGGTGGATGCGGTAGATCTCGGTGGCGTTGACCGAGAGAGGGCTATCGACGAATATCGGCAGCGGGGGAATGGCCCCGGCTTCCGCCAGTTGGTGAAGGATGTACACCACCTGCTGGGTTCTTCCGACAGAGAAGGCCGGAATTAAGATTTTTCCGCCGCGGCTGTAGGTCCTGTTGACAATCGCTGTCAGCTCCCTCTCGATGTTGGACGGGGAGGGGTGGAGCCTGTCTCCGTAGGTGCTCTCCATGATGAGGACGTCGACGTCGTCCACCGGTTCCCTGGACCTGATGATCGGCATTCTCTCACGGCCGAGGTCCCCGGTGAAAACGGCTCTTGTGTGCCGCCCGTTTTCGCTGATATCGAAGACAGCTATGGCCGAGCCGAGAATGTGGCCCGCGTGCATCATGGTCAGCGTAACGGCGGGAGTGATCCGGATGGGTCTCCCGTAGCCTATGGCGATAAACTGGCGCATTGCCCTCTCCGCCTCGACTCCTGTGTAGACAGGCTCTATGGGGGGGAGTCCTTTACGGCCTGCCTTCCGGTTGAGGTATTCGGCGTCGCCGAGCTGTATCCGGGCGGAATCCCTGAGGAGGATTCCGCAGAGGTCGTGAGTGGCGAAAGTGGAGTAAATCGGGCCGGTGAATCCGCTGTTGCAGAGGGTGGGGAGGTTTCCCGCGTGATCGATGTGGGCGTGGGTGAGGACGGCGGCCTCTATCGCCGGCGCGTCGAACGGGAGGTTTCTGTTCCTTATGTTGGCCTCTTCACGGTGCCCGTAGAAGAGCCCGCAGTCGATAAGGATGCCGGCGCCGTCCGCCTCGATGATGTGCATCGAGCCGGTGACGGACCTCACGCCACCGATGAACCTGATCTTCATATAAAAAAGCTTACTCCGGATAACGGCCGTTAATCACCGGATCGTTATTATATGATGATAAATCATCACAGCCTTTTAATTGCGCGTTTCGCTGTTTTTATATGATAATACCAAACTGGGTCAGCAGTGGGACAGTAAATCATGGCATACACGCTCGAGGTAAAAACTTGCCGGCGCGTCGAGTTTATAGACATCACGCATCTGGTCCGTGACCTTATAGAAAAAAAGGGCTTGAAAAACGGGGTTTGTTTTATCTATATTCCCCACACTACGGCAGGCGTCACGATTAACGAGAACGCCGACCCGAGCGTCGTGGCCGATATCCGGGACGCTCTCGAGCGGATGGTCCCGGAGGGGGCCGGCTACCGGCATGCGGAGGGGAACGCCCCGGCGCACGTCAAGGCTTCGCTGGTCGGATCATCGGCGTCCGTCCCGGTTGAGAACGGAAGGCTTGTATTGGGGACCTGGCAGGGTATATACTTCTGCGAGTTTGATGGTCCCAGGAGAAGAAGTGTGATCGTAGCGGTGGTCTAATGCATTTGAGACTAAAGATAGCTTTAACCGTCATCAGCACTGTCGTCGTGCTCTCTCTGCTAGTCTACTTCAGGAGATTCTTTCCGAAGCCCGTGGAGAGGGCGCTGGAGGGTCTCAGGGACTGGTGGCTCCCGATCGCGAAGAAGATAGGCCACGGGCAGACTATCGTGCTGCTCACCATTGTTTATTTCACGGGCATCGCTTTAACTTCGCTGATGGCGAAGTGCATGGGGAAGGATTTCCTGAGGCTGAAGGGAGAGACGATGTGGCTCCAGAGGCTTCAGAGAAAGAGAAAAAAGGACACGCTGGAGACGCTGGAGAGGCAGTTCTAGGCGGCCATGAATATTTTCGGGATTTCGTGTTTTTATCATGACGCCGCCGCGGCGCTCTGCGTGGATGGGAAAATCGTCGCCGCCGCTGAGGAGGAGCGGTTTACGAGGAAGAAGCATGACTTCAGCTTCCCCATAAACTCCATCGACTTCTGCCTCGACTTCGCGGGCCTGAAGATATCCGACATTGACTACATAGTCTTTTACGAGAAGCCGTTCGTGAAGATGGAGCGCCTCCTCTTCACCTATATCTCCACGTTCCCCAGGTCCTTCAAGTCGTTCCTTGCCGCCATGCCCGTGTGGATGAAGGAGAAGATGCACATACCTTCGATCATTCAGAAGGAGACCGGCTTCGAGGGGCCGGTGCTCTACACCGACCACCATATATCGCACGCGGCGAGCTCTTTCCTGTGCTCTCCATTCGAGGAGGCCGCCATCTACACCGTTGACGGTGTGGGCGAGTGGAACACGGCCACTTATGGAATAGGAAAGGGTAACGAAATCGAAATTCTCCGCGAGATTAACTTCCCGCATTCGCTCGGCCTCCTCTACAGCGCGTTCACGAGCTACCTCGGTTTCAGGGTGAATAACGGGGAGTACAAGGTGATGGGAATGGCCCCCTACGGGCGGCCGAAATACGTCGACGAGGTCAGGCAGCTCATCGACATCAAGGACGACGGCAGCTTCAAGCTGGACATGGACTACTTCGCCTACCACTACAAGCTCGAGAACCTGACCAAAAAATTTACCGACCTCTTCGGCCCGCCGCGCGAGCCGGAGGCAGTCTTCTTCAACTACATAACGCACCCGGACAAGGACCACCCGGAGTGGGACGAGGAGCTTGCCCGGGTGAACCAGCGCTACGCCGACATAGCACGCAGCATCCAGGAGGTCACCGAGGAGGTCATGCTGAAGACAGCCGGTTTTCTCCACAAAGAGACGGGAATGGATTACCTCTGCATGGCGGGCGGCGTGGCCCTGAACTGCGTTGCCAACGGCAAGGTCCTCAGGCAGACCCCCTTCAAGAATATATGGATACAGCCGGCCGCGGGGGATTCCGGAGCCGCCATCGGTGCGGCCCTCTACGTCCACAACACTGTCCTGGGCAACCCCCGGACCTACATCATGAATAACGCTTACCTTGGCCCGTCATACAGCGAGGAGTCCATCAAGAAGTGGCTGGACGAGGAGTGTATTCCCTACACTGAGTATTCTGCGAAGGAACTTCCGGCGGCGGTGGCGAAGCTGATAGCGGATGAGAACGTAGTGGGTTTCTACCACGGCCGTATGGAGTTCGGCCCGAGGGCCCTCGGTGCCAGGTCCATCCTTGCCGACCCGCGAAAGCCGGAGATGAAGGACGTGCTGAACGAGAAGATAAAGAAGCGCGAGCAGTTCAGGCCGTTTGCGCCGGCGGTCCTGGTCGAGAAGGTCAATGATTACTTCGATATCGGTGCCGACGAGGCTCCCTATATGCTCCTGGTGGGCGAGGTGCGGCCGGACAAGAGGAAGGTCATACCCGCCGTCACCCACGCCGACAACACGGCCCGCCCCCAGACGGTGAGGCGGGAGGTCAACCCCCGTTACTACGACATCATCGCCGAGTTCGAGAAACTGACGGGGGTCGCCGTGATAATCAACACGTCCTTCAACGTCCGCGGCGAGCCGATTGTTTTAACCCCCCAGCAGGCGTACAACTGCTTCGCGACCACCGACATGGACTACGTGGTCCTGGAGCGCTTTATAGTCTCCAAATAAAAAAGACAGGCTGCTTTTTTCAAGAAAAAAAGCAGCCTGTCTTTTTTATTTTACAGCTTCTTTAAAAGACCGGTTCTCTCGTTGAACTCCACGATGAGCTTGTCCCACTCGTCGGCCTGGTCGAAGGTCTCCGTCCAGAAGTCGGGCTCCCAGAGGGCGTTGAGCTCCTCCACGGTCTTCCCCTGCTGCTCTACCCAGGTGAAGTACTTGAAGTTGTGGATGCTCTTCTGGTCGTAGTAGTTGAGCTCCCTCATGTTGTCTATGCCGATACCCTTGATGTAGCGCGCGTATACGCGCTCGGCGGAGCCGGCGTCGAAGGTGCCGTACTTCTCCTTGTACTCCTCCATGCGGCTGCCGTATAGCTCCATCGAGTCGGTTAGGGGCGTGAAGATTATGTCGCGGCCCGATAGCTCGTAGTACTTGGCCGCTTTGATCGCCGCTACGAGGTTGCAAATGCTGGATATTCCCAGGAGTTCCAGCTTGTCTACGATCTCTGTCTTGACACCCTGTTTCTCCAGGAACTTTTTGCCCGCATCCTCGTTGAATAGCCTCATGAGGCGTATCGTCGCTTCGTCGTCAATCGCGCAGATCATGTCCGTATTCCGGACGTTGTGGATCCAGGGGATGTGCTTGTCGCCGATGCCCTCTATCCTGTGGCCGCCGAAGCCGAAGAGGAGGAGGGTGGGGCACTGGAGGGCCTCCGTGGCGATCACCTTCATATGGGGGAATTTCGTCCTCAGGTAGTCTCCGGCGGCAATGGTCCCGGCCGATCCCGTGGCGGAAACGTAGGCCGCGAACCGGCTATCCGGCCGTTTCTCCTTGTTCCATATCTCCTCGAGGATGCCGCCCGTCATGTTGTAGTGCCAGATGCCGTTTCCGAACTCGTCGAACTGGTTGAAGATGACGACCCCATCCCCGCGCTCGCGCCGCAGCTCCCAGCACTTGTCGTAGATCTCCTTCACGTTGGATTCGCATCCGGGTGTTGCGAAGATCTCGTCAGTCCCGACCTCGCGCAGCCACTCGAAGCGCTCCTTGCTCATCCCCTCCGGGAGGATTGCCACTGCGGGACAGGCCAGCAGCGCGCAGTCGAAAGCGCCCCCACGGCAGTAGTTCCCCGTGGAGGGCCATACTGCCTTCTGCGTGGTCGGGTCGAAGTTGCCGCTGGTGAGCCTGGGCACGAGGCAGCCGAAGCCCGCACCGACCTTGTGGGACCCGGTGGGGAACCATTTACCCTCCAGGCCGATAATCCGCGCATCCACGCCCGTCAGCTCGGGCGGGAACTCCATCCAGTTACCCTCGTTGTAAAGGCCGCCTTTCTCCTTGGGCTCGTTCTTCCATGTTATGCGGAAGAGGTTGATCGGGTCTATATCCCAGAGGCCGACTTCCTTCAATCTATCTTTTATCTTCCCGGGGACCTTTGTCGGGTCTTTCTGCTCCGCGAACGTAGGTATGATGACGTTCCTCTCGCGAGCTCTCTGGACAGTCTTCTCAAGGACCTTCTCGTTGATCTCTTTAATTATTCTCATTGTAGGTTCTCCTGCAGTTTTTTCCCCGAGGTTAAAAGTAGAGTAGTATTTCTAGCAGAGGGAGTCAGCTAAGTCAATCCTTATTATGGCCTTATTATGGCCTTGACGCAGTAGGTAAATTATACTATAATATATATGATGAAGCAGGAAGAGGGACAGATAAAGCTGGAAAGTCACGGTGAAGAGATCGCCATTACTCAAGCGGGTTTTTCGTGCCTGGTGGA
>JAVCDC010000065.1 GCA_030765135.1 Candidatus Tritonobacter lacicola
CTCCTCTGTGGTATGGTGCTTCATGAGCGTATCCTCCTTACCTCTCTCGAGAGGTTTGATTGTTTCTAGGGTCCTATGAGGATACGCTCATTTTCTTTCTCATCCACAACTTTTGGTTATACCTCGTATCGTGTCAGCGTGATACGAGAACGACCTTTGACCTGCAACAGAGATCCCATGGCATTGAATGGCATCTGCGCAGGAACATCAACCGAATCACCGACTTTGAGCGCCTTGGTGGGAAGCGGGAAAAGCATCTTGAGGAGCATGTCCTGGGAGCTATTCCCAAAAGATCCAGATCCATCCTCTTTCATCCCTTGGACAACGAATGGCGGCATCGTCTGTTCCATGGTCTTGGGCTCGTCTTCTCCCACATCCATTTTCATGCTCGTTTTCATGTCCTTCAACACGAGTTCTGCGGTGTTGTCTCCCTGACTCTTGACAAGCAGAACGCCCTTGGCAAACATCTCTTGCCCGGTATCACGAGAACCGCCTCCGAAGGCAGCACCCATGTCCATCTTGCTGCGGACCTCTTGTTCGTAGGCGTAGGTATGTACGACGTTGGCCTTGGAGAAATCCCATCGAAACACGGGAGCCGCCGCAGGTGGTGTCGTTTCTTTGTATTTCTCCTTGGTGACTTGTTTGGCAAACTGGGATGCGACGCCTTTAGCATCTGGTTCTGCGGCGCACGAGGCAGTGCACAAGCTCAAAACAAACAATATGCCCAGACTAGCTTTGCCGTATCTCTTGTCGCATCTGGATAGCTTCATCATCGTGTATCTCCTTCTTTTTCTGCCCCATCCACGAATTACACGAATTTTCACGAATATAAACCATGGATTATACCTGCTTAACCCGGATTATTCACAAACTAAAAATATTTGACAGGATAACCCCGATAAATCGGGGCAGACACGATAAAATGGATAAGATATTTTCTATCCTGTTAATCCCGTTAATCCTGTCTAATACGCTTTAAGGTAAGCCGTTATGGTGTTTTGTACTGATGTTTATGAATATTTCGAATTAACTGATTACTAATTTACCTTGCTTATTCCCCTTTTTCAAAATCCGCATAATCCGCCCAATCCGCGGTTCATTATTCGTATATCGTATTGCCTAATACGTATCGCGTTTTACCACGCTATCCCAGTTTCTAGTTTCCCGCGTCAAGTTTCTTATGCTGCCGTTTCCCATTCGTGTAATTCGTGTAATTCGTGGATGAATTTTGTTTGTTTTATTTGATTGGTTTTTCGGGTTTCGGATTTCGGGTTTTATTTCTTCCTTTTTCTTCCTTTTCCCGTCAGGCGGTATATCTGGTCCCGGATCTCGGCGGCCCGCTCGAAGTCCCACCTGTCCGCCGCCTCCTTCATCTCCTTCTCAAGCTGGTTTATCGCCTCGGTCACCTCGTACTCGGCCCTCCACTCCTTGACCAGGCCGCGTACGAGTTTCCGCGCAGCGCGCTCCCGGGAGAGGCTCTCCTGCACCGCGCGGACTATTGACCGGGGGGTTATTCCATGCTCCCTGTTATAAGCGCTCTGCTTCGCCCGGCGCTCGTTGGTGATCGCGATTGTTTTTCTTATCGAGTCCGTGAGCTGGTCGGCGTAGAGAACGACCTCGCCGTTCACGTTCCGCGCGGCCCTGCCGGCTGTCTGGATGAGGGACGTGTGGCTCCTCAGGAAACCCTCCTTGTCGGCATCGAGGATGGCGACGAGCGAGACCTCGGGGAGGTCCAGCCCTTCCCTCAGGAGGTTTATACCGACAAGGACGTCGAACTCGGCGGCCCTCAGCCCCCTGAGAAGCTCCACGCGCTCGATCGCGTCTATCTCGGAATGGATGTATTTGACCTTTATTCCTATCTCCGCCAGGTAGTCGGTGAGATTCTCCGACATCCTCTTGGTGAGGGTGGTCACCAGGACACGCTCACCCTGCTTCACCCTCCCCCTGATCCGCTCGATGAGGTCGTCGACCTGGCCATCCAGGGGGCAAACCGTCACCCCGGGGTCGATCAGCCCCGTCGGCCTGATAACCTGCTCGGCTGGGTCCGGGTCCTTCGACAGCTCGTAGGGCCCCGGCGTGGCAGAGATGAATACCACCTGGCTGATGAGCGAGTCGAACTCCTCGAAGTTGAGCGGGCGGTTGTCGAGCGCGGAGGGCAGCCTGAAGCCGTGCTCGACCAGCGTCAGCTTGCGGGAGCGGTCGCCTTTGTACATTCCTCTCAGCTGCGGTAGTGTCGCATGTGACTCATCGATGAAGAAAAGGGAGTCCGGCGGGAAGAAGTCTATGAGGCAGCATGGACGCTGGCCCGGCAGGCGGCCGCTGAGGTGACGGGAATAGTTCTCTATGCCCTGGCAGTAGCCGAGCTCCTTCAGCATCTCCAGGTCGTAGCGCGTCCTCGACTCGATCCGCTGCGCTTCCAGGAGCTTGCCCTCCGCCTTCAATTCGGCAAGCCTCTCCGCAAGCTCACCTTCGATGGCCGAAAAAGCCCTCTCCAGCTTGCTGTAGGGAATAACGAAGTGCTTGGCGGGGTAGATGGTAACGGTCTCAAGCCCCTCGATCGCCCTCCCCGTGGTCTGGTTGAAGCGCTCTATCTTCTCAACGCGATCGCAGTCGAAGGATATTCGAACGGGGTCCGTCCCCGCCGCTGTGAAGACGTCGAGCACCTCGCCCCGGACCCTGAACCTGCCCCTGGAGAAATCGATGTCGTTTCTCTCGTACTGGAGGTCGACGAGGCGCCGCAGGAGCTTCTCTCTCTCGATCTTCTCGCCTGTCTTAACCATAACGACGAGATCCAGGACGTCCTCGGGGGAGCCGACGCCGTAAATGCAGGAGACGCTCGCCACGACTATCACGTCCCTCCTCCGGAGGAGTGACGTCGTTGCCGACAGCCTCAGCCTCTCTAGCTCCCTGTTTATTGAGGCGTCCTTTTCTATGTAGGTGTCCGTCTGCGGTATGTAGGCCTCGGGCTGGTAGTAGTCGTAATAGCTGACGAAGTACTCCACCGCGTTATCCGGGAAGAACTGCTTGAGCTCGCTGTAGAGCTGCGCGGCAAGCGTCTTGTTGTGCGATACGACGAGGGTCGGACGCTGCACCCTCTCGATGGCGTTCGCTATCGTGAACGTCTTGCCCGAGCCGGTGACGCCGAGGAGGGTCTGGTAGCGCTGCCCATCCTCGAGCCTCCTCACGAGCTTCTCTATCGCCCCGGGCTGGTCGCCCTCCGGCTTAAAGTCCGAATGGAGAACAAATTTAGACATAAGACAGCCTCAAAAGATTCAATTTAAACCACGGATTAAACGGATTATACGGATTTAAAGCAGGGCTGTAAAAAGCGGATTCAATCTCAATAGACTGTGTTGTTAATCCGTTTAATCCGCCTAATCCGTGGTTATTTTTTCTCTGTGTTGTCTGTGGTTTAATGTTTTTTGAACATTGAAAATTGGATATTGGTTATTGGTCATTCATAGTTTATCTTTGAAAAAGCTGATTGTTTTCGCCAGGAGCTCCTCCTGCCACTTCACGGACGAGAAGTGATGGTCGGCGCCGTCGATCAGGAACATGTCAAAGTCTCTTCCCCCTTCTCCGAGGCTTTTGCTTAAAGCCTCCGTGTTCTCCGGCAGAACGACCTCGTCTCCCGTCCCGTGGATGAGGAGGATGGACCCCTCGAAGCCGGCAATTTCCCCCACGGGAGAATACCGCTCGAACTCGCGCAGGAAGTCCCCGCTGACCAGCTTACCCCTGTATTCAAATATATCTACATCATCGATATTTACGCTCGAATCTTCAGGAATTACTCGAATCAGCGCGGCCGCCAGGTCCGCCGGGGCGCACCAGATGACGAGCGCCTTAATCAGGGGGGATTTCGGGGCCGCGATGGAAGCAAGGGAGCCGCCGAGGCTATAGCCGAGAAGCCCTATCCTATCCGTGTCGATATCCTCGCGGGCGGAGAGAAACTCCAGTGCCGCCGAAAGGTCCGCGAGGTGGTCCGAGAGGTCCATCTCCTCAAGGTAGCCGTCGCTCTCGCCGCACCCCCTTAAATCGAACCGCAGCGAGGCGATCCCCTCCCCCTCGAGCCTGCGGGAGAGCCTGAGGAAGAGGCGCTGCGCCTCCACCTTGGTGCCGCCGAGGCCGTGGCACATGAGGACGGCGGGTAAGGGCTTCCCTCCCCCGTCGGGCACGTGGACCATGCCGTAGAGCTTCTGACCCTTGTTGTGAAATGTTACCGGGAGCTGCATAAAAGATCAAGGAGGTGCTGGAGTTGATCCCTGTCCTCTTGGAGCCGGTTTAATTTTTTCCTCTCTCTTTCAACAACCTGCGCGGGGGCCTTCTCAACAAAGCTGCTGTTGGATAGTTTAGCTTTGGTGGCCTGAATCTGGACCTCAAGCTTTTCAAGCTTATCACCGAGTCGCTTCTTCTCTTTCTCTGTATCAGGCCTTTTGGTCCAATCCATGAAGACGGTGGAACCCAATACAGTGAGGCTGGAAGCCCAGCCCCTCCTTCGAGGGTTCCCAGCAATAAACTCAAGCTCTGACGCGCCGATCAGCCTCTTTATATCTTCTTTTTCTCCCTCAAGAAACTCGCGAATCCCTACACCAGTGAATATCTTAAAAGGAACAAGCGCTTTTAACGGAACGTTATACTCCTTCTTTAAGTTACGACCGCAACGGACGACATCGTATTTTTCCATGACGTTTTCTAATAACATTGGACGAGCCACCAGATCATCCTTAACCCTCGGCCACTGTGAGAGCGCCAGGAGCTCGTCGTCGAGATAGGAGTACGGCCGGAGTAGCTGCCATATCTCCTCGGTTATGAAGGGCATGATCGGGTGAAGAAGCTTCATGGAGACGGAGAGGACATTGGCGAGTATGGCCCTAACCCTTGCCGCGCCGGCCTCATCCCCGCCCCTGAGAACAGGCTTGGAATACTCCACGTACTTGTCGCAGAAGTCGTGCCAGAAGAAGGCGTACATGTGCTGGGCGGCGTCGTTGAGGCGGTACGCCGACAGTGCCGAGGTGACCTCGTGGACGGCTGTCTGGAGCCTGCTAAGGATGAAGCGGTCATCCGACGAGAGCTCCTCCGGCTTCCATCCGCCGATCTTTACGGGCTCGCCCTTCGAGAGCTCCGCCAGGAGGAACCGGGCCGCGTTCCACATCTTGTTGCAGAAGTTCCTGCCCAGCTCGAACTTATCCAGCGATATATACACGTCCTGCCCCTGCGCCGTAGTCATGGTCAGCGTGAACCTGAGGGCGTCGGCGCCGTACTCCGAGACGACAAGCAGGGGGTCGATCGTGTTGCCGAGCGATTTGGACATCTTCTTGCCCGTGTCGTCCCGCACGGTACCGTGGAGGAAGACGTCGCTGAAGGGTATAGCGTCCTTGAATTCAAGGCCGGCCATTATCATCCGGGCGACCCAGAAAAACAGGATCTCCGGGGCCGTTACCAGGCAGGACGTCGGATAGTAGAAATCGAGGTCGGGATTGTCTTCCGGCCACCCCAAGGTCGCGAACGGCCAGAGCCACGACGAGAACCATGTGTCGAGAACGTCCTCGTCCTGGTGGAGATCGCTCCCCCCGCAGGAGGGACACCTCTCAGGCCTCTCGGCCGAGACTATAGGCTTCTCCTCCCCGCAGCTCCCGCAGTACCAGACGGGTATCCGGTGCCCCCACCAGATCTGCCTGGAGATGCACCAGTCCCTGATGTTGCGCATCCAGTCGAGGTAGACCTTCTTCCACCGCTCCGGGTAGAAGCGCACCTCGCCGCTCTCCACGACCTCTATCGCGCGCTTTGCCAGGGGCTTCATCCTGACGAACCACTGCAGCGAGAGGCGCGGCTCGACGAGGGTGTGGCACCTGTAGCAGTGGCCGGCGGAATGCGTGTGCGGCACCACCTTTTCCAGAAGCCCCCTCTCCTTCAGGTCGACGAGGAGGGTCTCCCGGCACTCCAGCCGGTCCATCCCCCGGTACTGGACGGGCACGTTCTCATTCATAGTCCCGTCGCCGTTCATGACGTTCACCGGCTCGAGATCGTGGCGGAGCCCCATCTCGAAGTCGTTCGGGTCGTGGGCGGGCGTCACCTTGACGATGCCCGTGCCGAACTCGGGGTCCACGAAATCGTCCTCTATGACCGCGAGCCGCCTCTCCACTATCGGCAGGATGAGCTCCTTGCCGACGAGACCCCTGTGGCGGGGATCGTCCGGGTTGACGGCTACGGCGACGTCGCCCAGCATCGTCTCGGGGCGGGTCGTCGCCACGGTGATATGGCCCGCTTCGCCCGCCACGGGGTAGCGGATATAGTAGAGCGCGCCCTGCAGCTCGTCGTGCTCGGCCTCCTCGTCGGAGAGGGCCGTCTGGCACCGGGGACACCAGTTGATGATGTAGTTACCCCTGTATATCAGCCCCTTATCGTAGAGGCGCGTGAAGACCTCGATGACCGCGCGGCTGTAGCCGTCATCCATCGTGAAGCGGATCCTGTCCCAGTCGCACGAGCAGCCAAGCGCCTTGAGCTGCTCGATTATGCGGCCGCCGTACTCCTCCCTCCACCCCCATACCTCCTCCAGGAATTTCTCGCGCCCGAGGTCCTGCCGGGTGCGCCCATCAACGGCCAGCTTCTTCTCGACCACGTTCTGCGTGGCGATTCCCGCGTGGTCGGTCCCCGGCATCCAGAGCGCGTTCCTGCCCTCGAGCCGCTTCCACCGGATCAGGATGTCCTGGATCACGTTGTTCAGGGCGTGGCCCAGGTGAAGGATTGCGGTCACGTTCGGCGGCGGGATGGAAATTGAATAAGGTGATCCTCCTCTCTCCCCCTCGGCGCGGAAAGCGCCCTTCTCGAGCCAGAGGCCGTAGATTCTCTCCTCGACGTCCTTCGGGCTGTACTGTTTCGCAAGTTCCATAGTAAAGAATGATATCGGCTGAAGGAACGGGGGTCAATCCCGCCGTATAATCCCCCTTTTCACAAGGTCAGCCCTCACCTCGTCAGGAGAGGTGAAAAACAGACTGCCGGGATACTCCGTGTGCCCTGCCCTCCCCTCTTCGACCTCGCGTATATAGATGGCCTCGATGCGATCGGGATGCGAGGAGAGAAGCCGGGAATATATTTTCGGATCCTCCTGGCCGTTGTCGGCAAAGAGCAGGAATTTCCTGCCGGGGAAGGCAGCGAAAATATTCTCTATTGCGCTTTCCTTGTACTGAACGATGCGCGCCGCTACGCCGCTCGTCACATCTTTCGACAGGTCCAGCTTCATGAGATCAAGTGCGCCGGAAGGAAAGTGGTTAAGGGGGAGAAACTTCACGATGCGCGCCGCTACGCCGCTCATCACATCTTTCGACAGGTCCAGCTTCATGAGATCGAGTGAGCCGGAAGGAAAGTGGTTGAGGGAGAGAAACTTCACGATGCGCGTTGAAAAGGCATAGGGGGAAGCAGAGACGTAGTGAAAAGGCCTCGGGCCTTTATTCCCGCTCCTCGCTATATCCGCGTACAGCGCGGCCATGCCGGGCACCGGCTTATCCGTCTCTGCGTCCCCGAAAAGCACCGCTTTAACCACCTTGCCATGATCGTGGACCCCGGTTATTTTGACCGTATCGTCTATGTCCGAGATGACACCCAGCTCCGCGTCGGGGCTTGGAACATATACCGTCCCCCGAAAAAGTCTGCCGTCCCTGGCAATTAACTCGACTCCGGTTGTTCCCTTCCACCTGCCTTCCGGGGGAGCCGTGAGAGAGGCGCTGAAGTATCCCCGGCCATCGGTCCTTGCCGCTTTTCCGGCGACGCCCGCCCGAATCGTGACGGGCTTTTCTTTTGCCCCGTCGGGGAAAAAGCCGGCCAGGGAAGAGATGGGCCGCTTGATCCTGGGGAAGGGAGCCTCCTTCATGAATTCGCCATAGCCCTTCCCTATGGTGTACATCCTTCCCTTTATGTGGAGAACGCCGGAGTTTCCATATCCCGGGAGAACGACCATCCCGTACCTCTCGTCATCGATAATATCCTCGACCTCTCCGGTCTCTACGCCGGCAAGGGCAGAGAGAGCGAACGCCATTATGAGGAGGCACGCAGGATACGCGACAACATAGAGTTTATTCATTTTCCAAGTAAAAAATCCGCCAAAGGCGGACAAGTCCGGAATTTACCCGCCCGTGGCGGGCTCGAAACAAATCCGGACAGCTCAAGCTCAAATACACCAAAGGATATAGGCAATTTGGAAATTCGTATTTTAAATTTGTCTCGCCTGCCTGTCGGCAGGCAGGGATTTCGGATTTCGAGTTTAGAGTCATCTCCAAAATAGTTGATAATGAAATGGCACGACTACTACCTTATTGTCAAGCAACCGGATAAATACAAGATGGCCGCCCTTCTATTAAGTAACGATCAATTCGCTCATTATCGATGCACTAAACAGTACTCCCTCTCCCCCCAAAAATTGGGGGGAGAGGGTATTGCTTATAAGAGGTATTCCAGTGTTCAGCTTCAACTGAATTGGAGAAGCCCCCGAATTTATAAGGGCCGACACCATGGCCCGCACTGTCCCTCAGCCACCTGCCCGGCCCCGGCGACGGTATGGCTACTTCCCGCGCCCCTTCTTCTCCTCTTCCCGGAGGAGCTTGTACTCGACGCTGTCCACGAGGGCGTGCCAGCTCGCCTCTATTATGTTCTCCGAGACGCCCACGGTCCCCCAGATGTGCTCGTCGTCCCTCGACTCGAGAAGGACCCTCACCTTGGCAGCGGTCCCCGCCTGGGGGTCTAGCACCCGGACCTTGAAGTCGGCCAGGCGCACCGCGGCTATGGCGGGGTAGAACGGCTGGAGGGCCCTGCGAAGCGCCTGGTCGAGGGCATGTATCGGGCCGTCCCCCTCGGCGACGGTGTGCGCTTTCTTACCGTCCACCGTGACCTTGACGGTGGCCTCCGAGATGAGCCTGTTGTCCTCCCTCTTTTCAACGATGACCCTGAAGCCCTCGAGTTCGAAGAACCGCTTGTGAAGCTTCATGCTCTTCTTCATAAGCAGCTCGAACGAGGCCTCGGCGGCCTCGAACTCGTAGCCCTCGTGCTCGAGTTCCTTCAGCGTCTTGAGTATCTCCCTCGTCTCGGGGGTGTCCTTGTCGAGATCGAGGTCGAGCTGCGCGGCCTTGTAGAGTATGTTGCTCCTACCGGAGAGCTCGCTGATAAGTATCCTCCGCCTGTTCCCCACCAGCGACGGCTCTATGTGCTCGTAACCGCGGGGGTTCTTCTCCACGGCGTTGACGTGGACCCCGCCCTTGTGGGCGAACGCGCTGACGCCTACGTAGGGCGCCTTTGCGTAATGCCTCATGTTCGCCAGCTCGTCCACGAAGCGCGAGACCTCCGTCAGCTCCCCGAGCCGCGCGTCGGAGATGCAGTCTATTCCCATCTTTATCTTCAGGTTGGGGATGATGGTGCAGAGGTTCGCGTTTCCGCTCCTCTCCCCGTAGCCGTTGATCGTGCCCTGGACATGTGTCGCGCCGAAGGCAACGGCAATGAGCGTGTTGGCGACCGCCACGCCGGAATCGTTGTGGGCGTGAATGCCGAGGGGGCCGTCCACGGCTTCCCTCACATCCTTCATGATCTCGCCGAGCTCCAGCGGGAGCGTCCCGCCGTTCGTGTCGCAGAGAACCAGGCACTCCGCGCCCGCCTCCAGGGCCGCCCTGAGGGTCTCCATAGCGTACTCCCTGTCCTCCTTGAACCCGTCGAAGAAGTGCTCGGCGTCGTATATGACTTTCCTGGACTGGGATTTCATGTAGGCGACGCTCTCGGAGATCATCTTCAGGTTCTCTTCCATGGTGGTCCTGAGGATGTCCCTGACGTGCAGTATCCAGCTCTTTCCGAAGATCGTCACCACCTCCGTGCCGGCCTCGAGCATCTTCCGGAGATTCTCGTCGTCCTCGACGCGGCAGCCGGCCCTGCGCGTGCTCCCGAAGGCCGTTATCTTAACGCCGGAAAGCTTGAGCTCCTTGACGTTCCTGAAGAACTCCATGTCCTTCGGGTTCGATCCCGGCCAGCCGCCCTCTATGTAACTGAACCCGAGCTTGTCGAGCCGCTGAGCTATCCTGAGCTTGTCGGCGCTGGAGAAGGAGACACCCTCCGCCTGGGCCCCGTCCCGCAGCGTCGTGTCGTATATCTTTATCTCAGTCATTTGCTTCCCGCTTGTCCTCAACTTCGACGAACGTGGCATGCAGCGACCTGGCCGCCCTGTCCGCGTCCTCCTTCTTGACGACGCACGAGATCTTTATCTCGCTCGTCGATATCATCTCTATGTTGACCTTCTCCCGGGCCAGGGTCCCGAACATGTCGGCCGCTATTCCCGAGTGGCTCTTCATGCCCGTGCCGACGACGGAGACCTGCGCTATATCGTCATCGATTGTCACGCTTCGGGCGCCGATCTCGTCCAGTATCGATTCCGTGGTGGCTCTCGCCTTCTTCAGGTCGGCCTTCATCACCGTGAACGAGACATCGGTGTACCCCTCCTCGCTGACGTTCTGAAGTATCATGTGCAGGTTGATGTTATTCCCCGCGAGCGCCTTGAATATGGTCGCTGCTATTCCCGGCCTGTCCGGCACGTGGAGGATGGTTACCTTGGCCTGCTCCTTGTCCACGGTAACACCCCGGATTACCACCTTCTCCATCATCGATTTGGCCTCCTTGACTATAAAGGTTCCCTCGTCCTGCTTGAAGCTCGACCGGACATGGATCCTGACGCCGTACTTGCTCGCGAACTCGATCGAACGGGACTGCATTACCCTTGCCCCGAGGCTGGCCATCTCCAGCATCTCCTCGTACTCGATCTCGTCGATCTTCCTCGCGTTCGTCACTATCCTCGGGTCCGCGGTGTAAACCCCGTCCACGTCCGTGTATATCTCGCATGCATCGGCCTTCAGAACGGCGGCAAGGGCGACCGCGGTCGTATCCGAGCCGCCGCGGCCCAGCGTCGTCACGTTCTCGTACACGTCGATTCCCTGGAAACCGGCAACTATCACTATCTTTCCCTTTTTCAGCTCCTCTACAATCTTGCCTGGCTTGATCTTCACTATCTTGGCCTTCGTGTGGGAGCTGTCCGTCTCGAAACCGGCCTGCGCCCCCGTCATGCTGATAGCCTCGTGCCCCATGTCGTTGATGGCCATGGCCATGACGGCGACCGATATCTGCTCCCCGGTCGATATGAGCTGGTCGACCTCCCTCTCCGGCGGGTTGGAGCTTACCCGGTTGGCAAGCTCGATCAAGCTGTCGGTTGTGTCGCCCATCGCCGAGACCACTACGACAACACGGTTGCCTTCTTCTTTCGTGGCGATAATCCTGCGGGCAACGCTCTTTATCTTTTCCGGCGTCGCCACGGAGCTTCCACCGTATTTCTGCACGATAAGACTCACCGCGCACCCCCGAAGAGAACGTCGACCAGCCCGCTCGCCGCCACGGTCTGCCCGCCGCCCTTCCCGATGCTCTCCTCGTCGAACCGGCATACGGCATCGGCCCGTATCCCGTTACCCGCTATTGCGTAGGGCACGGGATCGTCGGCATGTGTACGCAGCTCGACCGGCGTCGGGTGGTCCGGCATGACGAGAATCCTGTGTTTGCCCATCCTTCTCATTCCATCGGCAATCCTGCCGACCACCTTCTCGTCGAAGTTCTCTATGGCCCTTATCTTCTCTCCCAGGTCGCCGTTGTGGCCCGCCTCATCAGGCGCCTCCACGTGAACGAAGACGAAGTCGGCCCCCTCCAGGGCCCTTAACGCGTACTCGGCCTTTGCGGCGTAATCGGTGTCGTAATACCCCGTCGCCCCCGGAACGTCTATCACCTTCAGGCCGATGCAAAGCGCCAGGCCCTTTATGAGGTCAACCGCCGAAATTACCGCACCATCGACCCCGTGCCTCTCCTTGAACAGGGGCATCGACGGTTTCTTCCCCTGCCCCCAGAGCCACAACATGTCGACCGGGTTCTCGCCGAGGTCGACCCTTATGGTATTGATCTCGTGGTCGGCAAGCATGAACTGCGAGCCCGTCATGATCTCCCTCAGGAACTTGGCGCCCTTTCCCCTGGGGAAGTTTTCCATGATCGGCTTTCCGGTAATATCATGGGGTGGGACACACCTGAGGTGACCGTGCCCCCCCGAGAGCTTCCCCTCCGGCACAATCATGAGGTGCCTGTAGCTCACGCCGGGGTAGAACCGCACTCCCCTCCTGCTGAACTTCCCGCCGAGAAGCTCGATCAGGACGGCCGCCTCGTTCGATGAGATATGGCCCGCCGAGTAATCGACCATTACGCCGTCTGACACGGTGACGAGGTTCGCGCGGAAAGCGACATCGTCCGGGCCGAGCTCTATTCCCATGCTCTCCGCCTCGAGCGGGCCTCGGCCGGTATAGAACTCTTTCGGGTCGTACCCGAATATCGACATGTTGGCCACGTCGCTGGACGCATCCATGTTCCTGGGCACGGTGCGGGCCAGTCCCGTCATCCCCTCTTTCGCTATTCTGTCCATCTCCGGCGTCCTGGACGCCTGGAGAGGCGTACGGCCGTCGAGATCATCGAGCCGGTAATCGCTCATGCCGTCGCCGACAAGTATCGCGTATTTCATCGGTCCTCCTCGTCCTCGACCCTTACGACCATTGTCCCGGCCCTGACACTGCCCAGGCCGTCTATCTCCGCGAGGGCCCGGCGTACGTTTCTCTCGCGAGCCATGTGGGTCATCATGACCACGGGAACAACACCGCCCTTCCTCCGCTCCTTCTGCAGGATGGATGCCAGGCTGATGCCCTCCTCCCCCAGGATGGTGGTGATCTGGGCGATGACGCCGGGCCTGTCTATGCAGGAGAACCTGAAGTAATAACGGGTCTGCACATCCTCCATGGGGATGATCCTGTTCGAGTCTTCCACGGACACGGCTATCGGCTGCGGCGACCGGGAGCCTATGAGGGCCCTCCCCGTGTCGACGAGGTCGCTCACGACCGCGCTGGCAGTCGGGTCCTGCCCCGCCCCCGCCCCGCATATCATGATATCGCCGGTGTAGTCCCCGTGGACGTACACGGCATTGTAAACACCCGAGACGGCGGAGAGCGGGTGTTTCCGGGGGATCAGCGTGGGGTGAACCCTCACCTCCAGGCCGGCTTCCCCGTACTTCGCGATGGCCAGAAGTTTGATCACGTAATCGAGCTCTCCCGCGTAAAGGATGTCCTTGGCCGTTATCTCCTCGATTCCCTCCACGTAAACGGATTTGAGATCGACCCACTTTCCCGTCGCCAGGGACGCGAGAATAACGAGCTTGTGGCTTGAATCTACCCCCTCGATGTCGAGCGAGGGATCGGCCTCGGCAAAGCCCCTCTTCTTCGCCTCGTTGAGGGCAGACCGGAAAGTGCTCCCCTCCATTGTCATCCTGGACATTATGAAGTTGCACGTCCCGTTCACGATGCCCAGGATCGACGATAACCTGTTCGCGACGAGCCCCTCCCTGATCACCTTGATGATGGGTACGCCGCCGCCGACGGACGCCTCGAAAAGTATCTTGCCCCTGCTCTTCGAGGAGAGCGCGAAAAGCTCTCGGCCCTTTTCGGCTAGCAGCGCCTTGTTGGCCGTGACGACGCACTTGCCCATCTCCAGGGCCCTGGCTATCAGGGAGTGCGCCTCATCGACACCCCCGATAAGCTCCACCACGATGTCCACGGCCGGGTCGTCGGTCACGCCGGAAGCTTTACCCTCGATAAGGGCCCCATCGAGCCCCGCCCGGCGCACCTTGCCGGGGTCCAGGTCGCACGCCTTGACAATTTCGAGGGGAACTCCCAGCCGCTGTTCGATCAGGGACGCGTTTTCGCCGAGCAGCTTGACGACTCCGCTCCCGACGGTTCCCAGGCCTATTATCCCAATACCTATTCTCTTCTTCATTCCCTCATCCTGACAGCCCTGTTGCCGGCTGTTCATTGATCACCCATTGTATTAGCAAGGCCAACCGTTGTGAACCAAAATATGGATAGATGGCCGGATGTGGCGGGGGGCGCGGAGCGCGCAGGCCCCGCTCATCGGGAATTTTGAAACGCCGGGCGCATACTGCAGCACGCGCTGCAGGGCAGCCCCGCTTACCGATTATTTCGCGAGCGCCGCCGGACGGCCATCATTCCCCGGATACCTTGCGGCGGCTCAGCAGCCAGTAGAGGCCGCCGCTGATGAACAAACCCACGAACCACGAGTACGTGTAGATCGTCACGAAGACGTGCGGAACGGATTTGAGCGCGCCCGCCGCCTGGAGGAAGCCCGGGACGTTGGGAAGCACGCCCGCGGCCAGCGCGATGATCGCCACCGGGTTCCACCCCTTCACGTACGTGTATGCTCCCTCTTTTCTGAAGAGGTCCTCAACCTTCAGCTTCGTCCGCCTGATCAGGAAGTAGTCGACGATGAGAATGCCTGCGATGGGGCCCAGGAGAGCGGAGTAGCCGATGAGCCATGTGAAGATGTAGCCGTGGGTGGAGGAGAGGAGCTTCCACGGGAAGATCGCGACGCCCAGGCCCGCCGTGATATATCCCCCCATCTTGAAGGAGATCTTCCCGGGCGCGATATTCGAGAACCCGTTGGCCGGGGCCACCACGTTCGCGGCGAGGTTGGTCGTGAGCGTGGCCACCACGAGCGCGAACAGTGCGATGATCACCGTCACGCCGCCCATCCGGCCGAGCAGGACCACAGGGTCCCATATCGCCTCGCCGAAGATCACCACCGTCGCTGAGGTAACCGCGACGCCGATGAACGAGAATAGAACCATCGTGGGCGGCAGGCCCAGGACCTGCCCCAGGAGCTGGTCTTTCTGGGTCGGGCAGAAGCGCGTGAAGTCGGGGATGTTCAGCGACAGGGTGGCCCAGAATCCCACCATTGCCGTCAAGCCGGGCAGAAACACCGACCAGAACTGCCCCTCCCTGGCTCCGCCCGCCCCGAACTGCGAGGGCGCGGACAGCATCTGCCCGAAGCCGCCCGCACGGACATATGCCCACGCAAGCAGAGCGAGGCCCATTACTATGAGGAAGGGCGCGGCGTAGCTCTCCAGCCAGCGGATCGACTCGGTGCCCCTGGCGATGAACCAGACGTGCATTCCCCAGAATGCGAGGAAGGAGGCAAGCTGCCAGAAGCCTATGCCGAGGACGGGCAGGGGCTCCCCCGCGAACCAGTTTCCCGACACGCCGTTGAGGATCGTGTAGATCGCCGAGCCGCCGACCCATGTCTGGATGCCGAACCACCCGCAGGCAACCAGGCCTCGGAGAATAGCGGGCACGTTGGCGCCCCTCGTCCCGAACGACGAGCGCAGGAGCACCGGGAAGGGGATGCCGTACTTCGTCCCCGCGTGCCCGACAAGGGCCATCGGCATGAGCACTATGACGTTACCGAGGAGAACGCAAAGGATGGCCTGCCGCCAGGACATCCCCTCCGAGATGAGGCCGGCGGCGAGCATGTATGTCGGCACGCACACGGCCATCCCGACCCAGAGCGCGGCGATGCTGTTCCACCTCCAGGTGCGCTGCCGCGGGGCCGTCGGGGCGAGGTCCGCGTTCCAGAGGCCGGGGTCGGCGCCGGCGATACGCACGGCGGGGGCACGGCTTACCTCCATAACGGCTCCATATGCCTGAACGCCGCTTTCTCTAGCGCCATATCCTGGTATCCCGCGCAGTCATGAGCTTTGCCCGTCCGGGATTCATACTTCTCATCGGGCAGGTCCCGGTGCACCGCCCTCCGGCGTCAGGCTCTCACAGGGTACCTTCCCGGCAGCCTTCAGTCAAGCTACCCTTGAAAACGGCCCCGCAAACCGAAGGTTTTAGAATCTGGAATTGGATATTTTTCTATCCTGTTAATCCCGTCAATCCTGTCGAATACTCTTTAAGGTAAGCCGTGGCAGCGTTTTTACTGATATTCATAAATACTTCGGCCCAATTCATAAAACTCATTGAACTCATTTAACTCATAAAACTCATATCTAATGCATCCTGATCGCAGTCATGCCGACTGTGTCATTGCCGGACGGGATTATCCAGAGGTCCCGCGCAAGCGCTGACGGGTTCCGCGCATCCGCGTCCCAGTACGTCCAGTCACCCGCCGCCGGAGCGTTGTAGCAGTAGAGGTTGTCGTCACCACCGTCACTTTTCATGACCGCGAGGCCTCCTGCTTCCGCGGCAGCAACGGCGACCGCGTCGTTACCGGATGGTATCACCCAGAGGTCTCTCGCCAGCGGTGTCTGGTTCCGCGCGAGGCAGTCCCAGTACGTCCGGTCGCCTGCGGCCAGGTTGTTATACGCGTAGAGGTTCACGTCACCCGCTCCCTCCTCCTTCAAAACAGCCAGCCCCTTCACGCCGCCTCCGATGTCGAGGCCGGCCATGCATGCTGCGTCGTTGCCGGCCGGCATGACCCAGAGGTCACGGGCAAGGGGCGAGGGGTTCCGGGAAAAGGCGTCCCAGTACAGCCAGTCGCCCGCTTCGGGGGCGTTGTAGTAGTACAGGTTCAAGTCCCCGCCGCCGTCATTCTTCAGGATGGCCAGGTCCAGCCGCCCGTCGGCGTTTATATCCTCGACGGCCGCGATACCTATCGCGTCGTTGCCGGCGGGGATGACCCACAGGTCCCGCGCAAGCGCCGACGGGTTTCGCGCAGAGCAGTCCCAGTACATCCAGTCGCCGCCCACCAGGCTGTCGTAGAGGTAGAGGTTTACGTCACCCGCTCCCTCCTCCTTCAGCACGAGGAGGCTCTCCGGGAACGTCCCCCCTATCGCCGTCATGCCGATGGCGTCGTTGCCCGCGGGGATCACCCACAGGTCCCGCGCGTACGCCGAGGGGTTCCTCGCCAGCGCGTCCCAGTACAGCCGGTCTCCACTGACCAGGCTGTTATAGTAGTAGAGGTTGATGTCGCCCTCCGCGCTGCTCTTAAGCACCGCCAGCTTAGGCCCGCCCGTGGGTGTAATCGTAGGCGTCAGCGTTATAGTCGGTGTCCGCGTGACCGTTTGTGTGGGTGTGGCGGTCGGCGTACAGGTAGACGTCGGCGTGATAGTGGGCGGTATTGTCGGCGTGTTCGTTGCCGTCACGGTGGGAGTATTCGTCGGCGGTGAGGTCGGCGTCGACGTGGGCGTACCAGTTGCCGTTGGAGTCTGTGTGCTGGTTGCAGTAAAAGTCGAAGTGGCGGTTGCTGTCGGCGTGAGTGTTATCGTCGGTGTCAGCATGACCGTGGGCGTGGAAGTCGGCACCGTTGTCTGTGACGGCGTTGCCGTCACGGTCGGCGTGTGCGTCGAGGCCATTGTATGGGTCGGAGTCGGCGACGCGGCAGTCGAGCCGGCCCATCCGGCCAGCCTCGCCCACATCCACCACACCGCCCGACCCTTCAGCACACAGTTTATCCGCGCCTTGTTGCCGGGACCGTCACAATGAGCGCATTCGGCACAGCCGTCATAACCGGTGACGCCGTTTCCCGTAGTTAACTGTTCGAGCTCAGAACCGGCATTGGCATCGATCCACTCCTCTCCCCAGTTTCCGCCGGTATAGTCCAGGTCGTCATACATCGCCAGATCCCAGAAGTAAAACCCATCCGGATCGTATGCTTCGATGTCCGCAAAATCGAACAGTATACGATTATTAGTGTTACAGTGCTGCCTGATCAACTGGTTGTTGTAATGAACGTGACCATCGCCGTTCGCCTGGGGGTCGTCGTGGAGATTCTCGCCCTGGCCCTCGGCGTGGCCGGTCATGAACACGAACTTCACGGGATGTTCCGCGGCCCGTGGCTTGGTGCCGCCCTCGCCGTACTCCGATACAAGTATCTCCATGTTGTCCACGTAGCGCTGGGCGTTGTGCATGTTGATGCTGCACCAGGACCACATGATGACGTTAACGTGTAAGTTCGCGGGGTTATCCAGAAGATTTCTCGTTGCCGTCACCCAGGGTGTAACGCCGTTGCCGTCGATGTAGTCCCCCTGGCTCAGGTCGTCGATGCCGGGTATGCCGTTGTCATCCAGATCGAGGCCGGACGAGCCGTTATCAGACCACTCGTACTTCGTCCCGAATGAGGGGAAAGTATCGAGGGCGTTCATGCCCGTGATCAGCTGGCTCCCGTGAGATGTGTGCTGATAGGCGACGTGAAGATCGCTTTTCGCCTGGCTGATCCATGAGTCGGGGATCTGCGATAGTTCCGTGCAAGTGTGGTCGATTATTATCGGCTGGGCAAAAACGGCTGGAGTGACTAAAAACAGACCGCCGGCAATAAGAACTGTCGATTTCAACTTCATGTGGTTTCATCAGGTTTGATGTTGATTGTAAGAAGAGAGATTACTTGCCGCTCATCCCGGAGCAGCGTGGAGTTGATCGTGAGAGGGACGTATACCGGGTTCACTCCCCGAGGGCGTCATCCATGTCCTTCTGCCGTTGGGCGGTCGCGGCGTTCGCCCCGTCCACCCTCGACTTCGCCCTCATTCCCGCGTCAACAGCAGTCCGGCCGGTAAAGCCCTCGACCACCTGGTCCGTGAACGGCTTCGAGGACGGCCCGGCCTTCTCCTTGTCGGCTGTCTCCTGGTCGGCGGCCCCGCCGCAGCCGGCAAGCATCACCGCAGCCATAATCGCCATTAACCTTATTTCCATACCCTAGTCTCCTATCGCGAGCATTATACCATCTTCAGTCGAAAATTTCAAGGGGGGGGCAAAGCCTTTGGACTTTCTCCGTTTTATAAGGCTCGATATGCGCAATCACCTGGCCTTGAGGCTGTAGGAGATTTGAACAAATGCAAAACGTCGTTTTACCAAATACCCTCTCCCCTTTGTAAGGGGAGAGGGCTAGGGTGAGGGGTTAAAGACGGTTACCAGTTAATAGTTTCTAGTTTCTGGTCTATTATCTTCTATTATTGTCTCTCAGGAATCTGCAAGAAACCAGAAACTGCCTGGAACACCCCCTCATCCTGACCTTCTCCCCCTTAAGGGGGAGAAGGAAATTCTTATTGTTCGAATTCCCCTCTGATGGCAAACATGTTTTTCAATTAGAAAGACATTTTTAAAAAAAACGGCGAATCTCCTGGACGCCACAACTTTATCCCGGTATTAAGCTACCAGCAGTAAAACGGATCTGACCAGTACGGCCTGTAGCTCCTGTTCCAGAAGGCGGCCGCCGCGGCCTCCCTCATGGCCCTCGCGGTCTCTTCCTGCGCCTCGACCTCCCTCTTCTTGAGATACACATCCATCTGGTATCTCATCATCATCCTGGTCTCGGTGTCAGCCCTGCGGTACCGGTCCCAGTACTCCTCCCAGAACTCCTGCTCCTGCACCTGCCGGACCGGTATGTCGAGTATCCTGGCTTTTCTCTTCAGCCTCTCCTTCTCCTCTTTCCTGGCCGCCTTCACCGTCCGCCTCTCCTCCTCCATCTCCTCCTTCTCGGCCTTCTTCCGTGCTTTTTCAGCCTCCTTCTCCGCCTTTTTCTTTGCCTTCTCCCCCTCCTCGAACGACTTGATCAACTCCTTCAGCCTCTTGGCCTCGTCCTTGTCCATATCTTTAAGGTTCTTATATTCATCCTTGGCGGAGCTAATGTCCCCCAGGTTCAAATATGCCGCACCAAGCCAGAAGCGAGCAGGAGGGAAATTGGGATTGAGACGGATGGCATCCTTGTAATTCTCGACCGCCTCCCGGTAGCAACCGCGCTCGTAACAAGCCCCGCCGAGATTGTAGTAAGCCCCGGGATCTCCGTCTCTGACGCGGACGGCCTCCCTGCAGGCATCAATGTCGAACTCCCTTTCCTGCGCACGGAGCGGGGAAGCGGCCACGGCAAAGAAGATCAATGTTGCCAGGAGCAAATTAATCAGGCGTTGAACTTTCATGCTGTCCCTGAGCCGGTTTTTTCGCGCGTAAGGGCGCTTTCGACGCGGTTGCGGCCTTTACTCTTGGCAAGGTAAAGGTATCTGTCAGCAGCCTGGAACATCTCCTTATGATCGCGGAAGTTTACGTTGTTCAACGTGGCAATGCCAATGGAGATGCGCACGGGCAGGAGCTTGCCCCCGAAAGTAAACTCCGTCTTCTCCACCAATCGCCTGAGGCGCGTGGCGTTGACCAACGCTTCCTCCCCGTCAACGCCCTTCAGGATGATTACGAACTCCTCTCCGCCGTAACGGCAGAAGATATCCTCTCTCCGGATAACACCGAATATCGTCTTTGCCAGGCCGCGCAGAACGTGGTCGCCCGCCTCGTGGCCGTGAGCGTCGTTGATCCGCTTGAAATAGTCGACATCGATCAGTACCAGGGAAATAGGGCAGCGTTGGCGCTGCGCGTAGCTGAACTCGCCCCGGAAGTGGTCGTCGAAAAATCTCCGGTTGTAGATCCCGGTCAGGCCGTCCCTGGTCGCGCTCTCGTAAAGCTCCTTCTGGAACTGCTCTTCAATATTATCCTGGTAGCTGAACTTAAGCGTGATGGAGCCGATATGTAACTTATCGCCTTCCCGAAGAACGTGGGCATCTATGCGCCGGGTGTTACAGTAAGTGCCGTTTGTCGATTGCAGGTCCTCTATCCTGTACTTGCCGGAGGCGACACGAAGGAGCCGGGCATGCGTCCGGCTGACTCCATTATCCTCCAGGATTATATCGCACTTACCGGCGCGGCCGATAAGCACCTCCGGGCCCGTCAGGGGGAACATCTGCCCGGCCTGGCCGCCGGAGATAACAATAAGGGTCGCCTTTCGCTCCTGCGCCCCCCCCTGCCGCCCGGCGCGCTTCCTGTGCACTATGGTCCTGTCATCCATACCTTATCACGAAAAAAAGTGTTACCTGGTTCCTTTTTCTCCGTTACACGTTACACGTCACACGTTTCACGCCTTTGCATCTTGCTTCTTTTTTCTTTTTCTCCGTTACACGTCACACGTTTCACGCCTTTGCATCTCGCATCTTTTTTCTTTTTCTCCGTTACACGTTACACGTCACACGTTTCACGCCTTTGCATCTCGCTTCTTGCTTAGCGAACAATTATTTTATCTTCGTTCTTTTCAAACGTCTTCGGACCGATTCCCTTGACGTTCATGATGTCATTGGTCTGCTTAAATCTCCCTGCATTCTCGCGATAATCAATAATTGCCTGTGCTTTCTTTGGTCCGATCCCGTTTAACGTCTCGAGCTCTCTCTTGGTGGCCTTGTTAATGTCAATTTTCAAGTCGCCACCTACGACGACCTGTCCCGTCTCATTGCTCGAGGCCAACTTGTAATCAAAAGGAAGGTTCGGAGGGCGGGGGCTGACCAGCGTTTTTTTCATATCCCGGACGCTGAGATTAATTCCGTCGCTTTCTATTACAAAAGAACCGAGTTGGTCTGTCCTGAAGACGGTGGCCCCGAATGCTTTCATCCTATCCAGAACGATCTTCTTGGGATGGCCGTAACTGTTATTAAGGCCACAGCTTATGCCGGCCAGCCGCGGCCTGACCTGCTTGACGAAATCATGCGAACAGGAATGGCGACTCCCATGGTGGCCGCACTTGAGAAAATCACTCTGGATGTCATATTGCCTTTCCAGTATCTCATTCTCTGCTTCTAAGGCGGCGTCACCGGTGAGCAGGAATGAGTTCTTTCCGTATTCCACTCTCACTACGATGGAACAGTTATTATTGTCCTCGGGCAGCTTACCGCCCGGGTGGAGTACCTTCATCTTCACATTCCCGATGGCGAACTCCTGGCCGGCTCGGCAAAGCTTATAAGGTACTTTCTTTTCCTTAATGGATTGTAAAAGATCCTTGTATATATGAGTGGTATGACTCTTCCCCGGGTCCATGTATTTGCCAATATCATATTTTCTGACGACAGTTGGAAGGCCGCCTATATGGTCCTCGTCAGGGTGCGTCGCGATAAGAAGGTCTATCCTCTTGACCTTTTCCTTCTCAAGATACTTCAGAAAGGCTTCTGTTGACTTCTTAGGGCCGCCGTCGATGAGTATGTTCGTTCCATCAGGACACTTTATCAGTGTACTATCACCCTGGCCTATGTCGATGAAATGGATCTCAAGTTTCAATCCCAGGCCACCGATCTGCTTGAGATCAATATTCCTGAGTTCTTCGGGACTTACCCATTTTCCGCGATGCTTAACGTAGCCTTTTTCCTTATACCTCTGCTCCTCGATAATCTGCTGAATACGGGGCGAGATCCCCCGTTCCTGGGAATGGAGGGATGAGTTTGCCAGGAGAGATGAGGCGAGGATAATAAATGTCAGCGCAATGGCATTCCGATTAAATCTTAGTATAAATCTTCGCATAGCTATATTTTCCCCGTTTAACGTTGCACGTTACACGCCTTTGCGTCTCATTATTCCCATATTTTCATTCTTCTTGCATCTTCTTGTTTTTTTCCACGTTACACGTCACACGTTACACGCCTTTGTATCTTGCATCTTGTTTCTTTTTCTCCGTTACACGTTACACGTCACACGTTTCACGCCTTTGCATCTTGTTTCTTTTTCTCCGTTACACGTTACACGTTTCACGCCTTTGCATCTTGCATCTTTTTTCTTTTTCTCCGTTACACGTTACACGTCACACGTTACACGCCTTTGTATCTTGTTTCTTGTTTCTTTTTCTCCGTTACACGTTACACGTTACACGTTTCACGCCTTTGCATCTTGCTTCTTTTTTCTTTTTCTCCGTCACACGTTTCACGCCTTTGCATCTCGCTTCTTGCTTCTTCTCGTTTCACGTCATTTTAGACAACGCCTTCTTTATCCGATCCACCAGCTCTTCTATCTCATCCCGGCTGCCGAACTTGAGGAGGACCGTCTCCAGCTTCTTCCCCTGGAGAATATCGACCGTGACGCGCCAATCGTCGCCGAATTCCGACACGATGGCCCGCTCCACATCGTTCAGCTCCTTCTCCTGATCGGTAAGCTCCTCCTCCGGCCGGGCCAGGTCGACTTCCAGCGCGGTCTGTTTGACCGTCAGGCCGTCTTTGATCGCCATATCGGCTATCTCCAGCTGCTTCTTCTGATCATCCAGCTTCATCAGGACCTGGGCGTGGCCGAACATGATCTTCCCCTCGTGCAGATATTTCTTTATCTTCGGGTGGACTTTCCTGAGCAGTCGCCGGTAATGGCTGACGTATGACTGGCTGCGGTTCAGGCGCCTGGCCACTTCCTCCTCCCGCATGCCGTAACTTGTCACGAGCTCTTCCAGGCCCAGGGCCCGCTCCCAGGGTGAGAGATCGACCCGGTCCATATTCTCGGCCATTCCCGTCACGAGATCGTTGATGTCACCCTTCACGTTGAGAACAACGCAGGGGATCTCCTTCCACCCCAACTCGTCCAGTGCCGCGAGGCGCCGCTCCCCGGCGATCAGCTGGTAAGCTTTCCTTCTCTTCGCCACCGCCAGGGGACATATCAGGCCGTTCACCTCGATCGAGTGGGCCAGGTCCTCTATATCCTCCTCACCGCTCGCAAACCTCAGGCGGTATCCCTCTACCTTGATCTTGTCCCGCGAAATAAGCTGAAATTGCATCGCATTTCTCCTTATTTGTCAAATTTGGATTATGATTCGAATCATAATTGTATTCGAGCGGGCCTCCATAGATGGTCCCACGCTTCCATTTGCAGGGGAGCATATTAGAGCTATAGAGCGCATGGATACAACCCCTCACCCCATCCCTCTCCCCTTTCCAGGGGGAGAGGGAGCATAAGTGGAGATAAGCCTCCCCATCGATTCAATTGGCAACCAGCTTATATACCACCAAATACATTAATTGTAAGACCGATCATTCCCGGGAAAGCCCCCAGTATACCATTGGGGACACTCTTAGCAACTTCTTATGAGCCAGAGAGTTACCTGGAAACTATCCTCAAGGAGCAGATTCTCAGGCCTTCGTTTTGCGCTTCTTCACACTCCCCTCACATTTGGCCTCCGTCAGTACTGCCAGTCAATTCTGCCCGATCTCCGACCGGATCTTCGACCCCCCCCTACAAAGGAGTAGAGGGGAATTGTGTGGTAGCGTATAGAGTCCCCTTAAGTTTGATAATCATCGTCCGGGATATCACCGAAATGTTCTTTCAGCACTTTTATCACCCGGGTGATTATGATGTGCAGCTTTTCCGGATCGGGATCCAGCTCCACTAACCCCGTATCAAGCAGGTTGGTTATTGAAATGGAGTCGTCTTCGAAATACGGCCGGAGAACCTCGTCTGCCCTGAGCACCTTTTCCATCTCCTCCCGCTCGTCAGATTTCCTGATGGCTTCTGCCTGGAACTCATCACCCTTCCCGAGAAGCACCGCCATCAACCGTCTCTTTATGGACGCCTGGATCTCCTCCTTGAGAGTGAAATCGATCCAGATGGGGTCCATTCCCGGTTTGTCGAGAATGTGAATGTAGCCTTTATCGAAGTACGGCATGAGGAGGGTGTCAGACCTCAGCATCCGCTCCAGCTTCACCAGGAATTCATCCCGTGGCAATTTTGCACCTTTGTCTCTGGATTCCATAGCCCCCCCATGAGATAGAGCCGGTTCTCTTTGTAGAGTACATTCGCGAAGCTCTCGCTTGACCTTGGCTTCGAGCCATAGAGTTTAAACTCCTGCCCGCGCACCTTTAGGCCATGCCGGATGATCATCCAGAGCGGGGTGATGTTGAGCTCATCACGAAGGGCACGGAAGATCTCGTCCCGCGCGTCGGTTCCGTAGTCCTCTTCCACAGTCTTAAGCTTGTCGCCCTGCGTGGCCTTGAGAAAAGCCATCAGGTGATCTTCGGCGAAGTAGTAGTCCGAGTCCGTGACCTCCGTCCGCTCCAGCACGGCATACCCGTGCTCGCGGATCAGGAACTCCGCCACATGCTTCTGAAACTTCTTTTCCGGGCCTTCAAACATCGTTTCTTTCTCTGTCTTAATGTCTCCCTTACCGATCAGAGAAAAACGCTTACCGATTACTTACCGATTGCCGCCTCTATACACATACCGCACGCTTAGCCTTTTCCCAATTCGCTCAGCAAGACCAAATTCCACCGACGGGTTTGACGGGTTTATGACGGGTTATCTCTTCTAACCTTGGATGACGGGTTTGTCGGGTTTATGACGGGTTTCATGTCCCCATTCCGGTGACAGGATGTGCATGTCATTGCTATTGCTTCGTCCACATTGTCGAGAGACTGGTATGCTCCGCTTGGTGCCCAGTGCCTGGTACTGATGGTATCACATGACTCATAAATGTCCTGTTTCTTCTTCTCAAAGGAGCATCAGATGTGCGTCAAAGATGTCCTGTTTGCGTACGACGGAAGAAAAGTCATAACTCACTTCTCCCCAAACGCTTTCAGATCAGAACCCGGCCCGGAATCGCCACCGTTGTCCTGTTTATGTTCTGTTTTCTACTGACAATTCGTTTCGCTAACTCCGGTTCTATTCCCCGGCCAGGTGATGGATTCCGGCGTTTTGGTGATAGAAAAGTGATAGATTAGACATGGGATTCCCCGAGTTTATAGCAGGTGCTTCGCCCCGCGCCTGTCTGTTCAAGAAGCCCCACAATGAATTCATTTAGTCTGTTTTAATCCCCCTCTTACCGATTAGCGAAAACCGTTTACCGATTACTTACCGATTACCTCCTCTATAAATATACCGTACGCTTCTTCCTTTCCCGATTCTCTCAGCAAGACCAAATTCCACCAACGTGCTTAGATCTTTTGTCGCTGTGACTTTTGAAATACTGAAACGATCCTGACATTCCCGATTTGTTATCGACTCTCCGGTCGCAAGCCATTTGACAATCTCGCGTTGCCGCCCTGTGAGTCGCTCCTCGATGGATGCAGAGACATGCATATCCGAAGGCATTTTGATCCGGTCCACATTGTTATCCGGGCCTCTCAGTACCACCGTGAAATATCCGTCCCTAAACGAATATTCGGGGGCATCCAACCCATGGTCTAACATGGCTGACTGCATACGGCGAATACCTGTACCACGCTGTTCCATTAAATGAAGATGACCGAGGTACTGCGCAAGCATTGGGTTTCGGGAACAAGGTTCGTAGTTCCCTTTGACAAGCTTACTGATGGTCAATGGACGCAAAAGTCTGCCCGGACTTAGAATCTCCACCCGATCAAAGAATAGCTTAACATAGATTGGCCGAGCTGCGTCTTCATAGTCACGATGAGCGATCGCATTAACAATTGCTTCCCGGATTACTTCCCGCGGATACTCGTCCAGTTTTACTCGATGAATACCCGCGACTCGAATGGGGTGACGGGTATTACTCATAACAAACTCGACAACCTGATCGACCATGCGGGGCGCGGGACAGGAGAAGGTATTTTGATCTTTGGGATTTGGATCGGGCTCCCGGCCATCATACGCATCAACCAGAATACGGCATTGAGGGAAGACTTCGGATGGATTTTTTCCCAGAAATAACAAACCGGAGGCCATAGCCTTGTAGACCGCCCCCTTTTCTCCTTTCCGGATAAGCCCCTTTTCTCGCAAAATATTTAGTAAGACGGATTTTGCCGGTTTTTCATCCCGCAGCAGGTTGAAGTTCTGTAAAACCGCCTTGGGAGCGCGAGAGCCCTTCAAGGTCAACCGGCCCTTCGCCTCGGCTGTCTCGACAAAATCTACCACCTGTGCCTTGTCAATGTCCCGAAACGTTGCCCCGTCGCAGACACTGTCATCAAAGGGCATGGTGTGGAGCAGACCCCGCTTTTCAAGGGAATCGACAAGACTTGCATAGACCTCGCGGATTAATTCTGGCGTATCCGTAAAGCGACGCCGCGTAAGCTGGCGCTCTGCCCAAGCCCACAACCAAGAAAGTTGCCATAGCCCTGAAAAAGGAGATCGAACCGTTGAAAGTTCTGGGAATTCTGCGCCGCGATATCCCCGCCACCTTTTTCCAGCCCACCCGCACCCAGCTCACTCATCAGGCGTTCAGTCCGCGCGAAGTGATTCTCTCCTCATGGTTGATTTCGAAGGGAGAGACATCGGAGCAATGAAGCCTCTGGGAAAAATCCGTATTTCTGACCCAAATCAAACATCGTTGAGGTATCGAAGTTATGTGCCATTCTGGGCTTGATATGCTTCATTTAGACTCTACCCGTGTTTCTTGGCCGCTGTTTGTGCAACATGTTTATTCTCAGGAGGTTACTCATTTAGACGCAAAATTGCGAAAAGATGCTGCATTTGCTCAAGCTCTTGGACAGCATATGGTTACTTATTCAATTTGTCTCTCGGCACAGTTTGATATCCATATGCGCCTGAAATCTTATTTAAAAGCAAAGCCTCTTAACGGGTGGCTATCTTCGCAACCAATTGGTAATCAACGACATCCTTATTTAGGCGCAAACTGGCAAAACCCAGTCTTTGGCCGCATATCCACCGAGGTCCGAGCTTTATGAACAAGAAACAGGTATCCGATCTCATCCAGAAGACCTTCCCCGAAGCCTTCGACAAGGGCCGGTTCGGTAACTTTGCCATCAACGTCTTGAATCGGCTGGACGAATCAAAAGCCCAGCAGGGGAAGAAGGAGGAGACGGTCTCAATCCGCTTCGGTAGCCGGAAAGAACTCCTCAAACTCGCCCAGAGACTCTTGAAAGCGCTGGGGTAGGCTAAGGGAGGGAGGAATGACTAAGTAATGACAAATCCTGCACCTGTCCACCGTCTTGTCCGCCGAAGCACGAAGTGCGAAGGCGGAAGCTCATAGAGCGAAGGCGGCAATTCTGCAACCCGTATCCTGTATCCCATATCCCGCATCATCCCAATTCCCTTCTTCCAAATCATTTCTCCTTTTCTCTTTAGCCTGATTTGATACACTATCTATCCAAGTACAGTAAGGTGATTAATGACCAATGGACCGGTAAAAACATCAGGTATCTGGGACAACCACCGTCGGGGGTCGATAGGCGACTTTCTCAAAGAGAAGATCCGGTCGGGATCCGATCTCTCTTTTGTCTCCGCCTATTTCACCATCTACGCCTACGACGCCCTGAAGGAGCAGTTCGACCGGATCAATCACCTCCGCTTCTTGTTTGGAGAGCCACAGTTCATCCAATCACTCGACCCCGATAAGACGGAGAAGAAGGCTTTTAGAATAGAGAACGACGCTCTCACTCTCGACAATAAGCTGGAACAAAAACGTGTGGCCAGGGAATGCGCCGAGTGGCTGGATACCAAAGCTGAAATCAGGTCCATCATCAAGCCGGGCTTTCTCCACGGCAAGATGTACCATATGAACAATAATGGCGTCCAGGAAGCCATTATCGGGAGTTCTAACTTCACGGTACGCGGTCTGGGCCTGGGCGCTTCCGGAAATAACATCGAGCTCAACCTTGAGGTCAACGACAACCGGGATCGAAGGGACCTGAAGAACTGGTTTGATGAGGTCTGGAACGATGGCTCCCTGGTGGAAGATGTCAAAGCCGATGTACTCAGGTATCTCGCCCAGCTCTATCAGAATAATTCCCCCGAATTCATCTACTTCAAAACACTCTTCCATATCTTCGAAGACTACCTTTCGGAAGCGGAGCGCGGCGGACTGCTTAACGAAAAGACCGGTTTCTTCGAGACTGAAGTCTGGGAGATGCTATATGACTTTCAGAAAGACGGCGTAAAAGGAGCGATCAACAAAATCCTCACCCATAACGGTTGTGTCATTGCCGACAGCGTCGGACTCGGCAAGACCTTTGAGGCGCTGGCTGTCATCAAGTACTTTGAATTATTGAATGGAAGGGTTCTTGTGCTCTGCCCGAAGAAACTGCGCGACAACTGGATTGTCTATCGCGAGAACGATGAACGCAATCCCCTAAAAAACGATCGTTTCGCCTACACGGTCCTCTCCCATACGGATCTCAGCCGCTATAGCGGAACATCCGGCGATGTAAACCTATCAACCCATAGTTGGGGAAACTATGATCTGATCGTGATCGATGAGTCGCACAACTTTCGCAATAATGCCGGCGGAAAGCAAAACGATGATGGAACCCGCCGTCGGAGCCGGTATGAGAGGTTGATGGAGGATATCATCCAGTCCGGGGTACAGACCAAAGTGCTCTTGCTCTCCGCTACACCGGTCAATACGAACCTCAAGGACTTGAGGAATCAGATATATCTCATCACCCAGGACGAAGACCGGGCCTTCTCTGAATCGCTCAAGATATTCAGCATATCCCAGACCATGAAGAACGCCCAGACCCACTTCACTAAATGGGCGGATCCCAAGAAGAATCGTGACCGGAAAGTAGGACAGCTCCTGGAAGCTCTGGATTCCGGGTTCTTCACGCTGCTTGACGAACTCACGATCGCCCGATCTCGAAGGCATATTGAGAACTACTATGATATTGACAAGATCGGCCGATTCCCCGAGAGGCTGAAACCTATCTCCCTTGCGCCCGATATCGACACGAAAGGATTCTTCCCGACCTATGATGAACTAAATACGGAGATCTTGAAGTACAAGCTCTCTCTTTATAATCCCTCTGAGTATGTCCTTGATGCACACATGGCCGAATATGTAAAGCTGGGCGGACAGATGCAGCTATTTAACGATCAGAAGACACGCGAACATTACCTGATCGGCATGATGCGCGTGAACTTCCTCAAGCGTCTTGAGAGTTCCATTGAATCATTCGAGATCACGATGGAGAGAACCATTAGGAAGATCGATGACCTGATCGATAAGATCAAGCACTTTGACCGGAATCGCGAAAAGTATATGAGCCCGGAATTTTATTTACTTGAAATGGCTGAAGATGAGGATCTAGAGGACCTGGAGGAGCGGCTTCGGGTTGGGAAGAAACTATCTTTTAAACTAGAACATCTCGACATCAAGCGCTGGCTGAAAGACCTCCGCTCCGATAGGAAACAATTGGTTGATCTTCACGAAGCCGCCGCGGCTGTTACAGTGGAACGAGACCAGAAATTGCAGGAACTGAAGAAACTTATTCAAGACAAGTTAAATTCACCCCTAAATCCGGACAACAGTAAGGTCCTAATCTTCACGGCTTTTTCCGATACGGCAAACTATCTGTATGAAGCTCTTAAGGAGTGGGCCCTGGATGAACTCAACCTCCATATCGCTCTCGTAACCGGCAGCGGTAAGAACAAGACCACATACAAGGTTGCGGAATTCAGAGGGCAGACCGACTTCAACGCGATTCTCACCAACTTTTCTCCCCGTTCCAAGATGCGGGAAAAGATGAGCAGTATGCCGCAAGAGGAAGAGATCGATATCCTGATCGCATCGGACTGTATCTCTGAAGGCCAGAATCTCCAGGACTGCGACTATCTGATCAACTATGATATCCACTGGAACCCGGTGCGCATAATTCAGCGTTTTGGCCGGATCGATCGGATCGGATCCATCAATACCAGCATCCAACTGGTAAATTTCTGGCCGACACCGGATCTTAACAAGTATATCAACTTGAAAGACCGGGTAGAGGCCCGCATGGCCCTGGTCGACCTGGCGGCCACCGGCGAGGATGACCTGCTCAATACCGAACAGATTAAGGATCTTCTGAAAGACGAACTCACCTACCGGGAGAAGCAACTGCTCCGCCTGAAAGACGAGGTAATTGATCTGGAAGAGATGGACGAAAGTATTTCACTCAGCGAATTTACGCTGGATGATTTCCGGATCGAATTGATGAACTACCTGGAGACCAACAAAGAACTGCTTAAGAATGCGCCTTTCGGACTTTATGCCCTGGTCCCGCCGTTGAAAGAACTGCGGACCGCAGATCTCTTCAACTCTTCCATGCAGGAGATCGTCAAGCCGGGAGTTATTTTTTGCCTTCGTCACAACTCTCCCCGGCAGGATGAGAAGCAGAAGAGCGTGAATCCGCTCAATCCCTATTACCTTCTCTATCTCCGTGATGACGGAGAAGTGCGGTTCACTTTTGTCCATGCCAAGCAGATCCTGACTATGTATCAGGCGCTCTGCCGGGGACAGACCGAACCATTCAAAACGCTCTGTGAACTCTTTGACCGCGAGACGAACAATGGCGCGGAGATGTCTGCCTACAGCACCCTTCTCAGGAAAGCCGTGGAGTCCGTCGCCCGCACCTTCCAAAGACGCACCGCCGCCGGTCTCCAGTCCGGTCGTGATTTTGTCATTCCGGACCGGGACCAACAGGCCACCGGCCGATCGGATTTCGAGTTAATCACCTGGCTGATAATCAAGGACGGAAGAGCGTAGTATGGCAGATTGAGAATTGTATTGCCAATTTGCGGAGCGGATGATACCTTGTCATCATGATTCCACGCGCTATATCAAGAACAGTCAGAGAACTGGCAAAAGGTTACCCCGCTGTGGCCATTACAGGGCCCCGGCAGTCGGGAAAGACCACGCTGGCTCGGATGCTGTTTCCCAATAAACCGTATGTTTCCCTGGAAGATCCGGATATCCGTGGACTGGCCCAGGAAGACCCCCGGGCATTTTTGGAAAAATATGATTCCGGCGCAATTCTGGACGAGGTACAGCGTTGCCCGGACATTCTCTCATATCTGCAGGTTATTCTTGATAAGCGTTCCCGAATGGGACGCTTTATTCTTACTGGATCTCAGCAATTCGGCCTTCATTCCGGCATAACTCAATCTTTAGCCGGACGCGTTGCCATGGTTCAGCTATTGCCGTTTACTTATGACGAAGTTTACAAGAAACCACCCTCACTGGATACTATGTTGTACACCGGCCTGTATCCCCCGATTTATGATCGAAAGTTGAATCCCTCCACCTGGCAGGCCAATTATATACAGACTTATATTGAGCGGGATGTGCGACAGATGATCAACGTCCGCGACCTGAGTACGTTTCAGCGTTTTCTACGGTTATGCGCGGGGCGAACCGGGCAGCTCTTGAATCTCTCCCGATTAGCCTCGGATGTGGGCATTACCCACAATACGGCAAAATCCTGGATATCTATCCTGGAAGCAAGCTATCTGGTTTTTCTCCTGCGCCCCCATCATCGTAATTTCAACAAACGTATTATTAAATCGCCTAAACTTTATTTCTATGACACAGGCTTGGCGGCCTGGTTACTGGGAATTCGGGAAGCCGGACAGCTTGAAACCCACCCTCTGCGCGGCAGCTTATTTGAATGCTGGGTAATCAGCGAATTATTCAAGGGGCAATTTAATCAAGGGAAGCCAGCCGATCTTTTTTTCTGGCGGGATCGGGAGGGAAACGAAGTCGATCTTCTGATGGAAAGGGGGAATTCCCTTATTCCGATAGAAATCAAGTCCGGGCAAACCATCAACAGAGATTTTTTCCGGGGGCTTGACTATTGGCGGAGTTACCAGGAGAACGATGAAATACGATCGTGGCTGATATATGGAGGGAAGGAAGAACATAGCCGTCGGAATACAACAATCATCAGTTGGACCGGATTGAGGAAATTAATGAAAGAATGCTAATGAATATTCAACCGCTGAAAGCTCAAATCAAAGAGGCTCTTCAGACCTTCCGGTCCGGCAGCGCCAGAGAGAACGCGCTCAAACTTTTGAATGTTCTCGGCTACCGCAGCGATCGGACACTCGATCTTGACGGCAGCCCGGAGGCCTTCCTGCAACAGTTTGACCGCGACTCCGATCGTCCCTTTCGCAAGGATAAAGCTCTCTTCGATCGCTGGAAGTCCATTGATTTCCTCTTCCAGCTTACGGATACGGAAGTTCGCAATGCCGGGATGCAGGGTGACCTCCCTTTTGACTCTTCAACCGGATATGACGGCAAGACCTACTCTTCCTATCTCTTCTTCGTGCTGGAACTGAAAAAGGACCACTACACCCGAACCCACCTCTCCCAGATCACCCGTGAAATTAACCGGCTTTTCACGATGCCGGTAATGGTCTTCTTCAAACAGGAGGGGACACTCACTCTGGCGGTAATCAACCGCCGGATCAGCAAACGAGATCCGGATAAAGACGTCCTGAAAAAGGTCACCCTGATAAAAGATATTCGCATCGAAGACCCGCACCGCGCGCATATTGAAATCCTCTATGATCTCTCCTTTCCCGCCATCTGCGCCAAGGCTCAGCCGTCCAACTTCATCGAACTCCATGCGGCCTGGCAAAAAGCGTTGGATGCCAGTGAACTCAACAAACTCTTCTACAAGGAATTGGCGCTCTGGTACTACTGGGCGGCAACGAGGGTAAGATTTCCCGTCCCACCTTATGTAGAGGATGAAGAGGCGTATCAGAAAGAGAGCCTTATCCGTTTGGTTACCCGCCTCATCTTCATCTGGTTCATGCGGGAGAAGGAACTTGTCCCGGCCGATATTCTCCAATCAGGGAAATTGACCTCGATTCTGAAAGATTTTGATCCTCAGAGCGAAAATGACAGCTCATTCTACAAAGCCATCCTCCAGAATCTCTTCTTCTCCACACTGGATACCACCATGAAGGAGCGAGACTTTCGCCGGCAGAGGTCCTTCCAGGGAAAAAACAAGGATTACATGGAGCATAAGGTATTTCGCCATGAGAAGCTGTTTCGGGAAGGAGTACAACTGAAAGACCTTTTCGGAGAAATACCCTTTCTTAACGGTGGGCTTTTCGAATGTCTTGACCACTTCGATGAGGAGGAGAAAGTCATTCGAGTTGATGGATTCTCCGATATTGCCAAGCACCAACCTGTTGTTCCGAACCACGTCTTCTTCCTGCCGGAGACCGATGCGAAAGAACTTGGTGTGGATCTGAACCAGGTCTTCGATACCAGGAACAAGCGTTATAAGGTCAGAGGGTTGATCGACCTGCTTGAAAACTACAAATTCACAGTGGTTGAAAACACTCCCATTGAAGAAGAGATTGCTCTTGATCCCGAACTCCTCGGTCTGGCCTTTGAGAACCTCCTCGCCAGTTATAATCCCGAAACCGGCACGACCGCCCGGAAACAGACCGGCTCATTCTATACTCCCAGAGTGGTTGTCGATTTCATGGTCGATGAGTCCTTGATCGCATATCTGAAAGCTAAACTGCTGGGACCGGATACTTCAAGTTCGAAAGCGGGGGGCGGGAAAGGAAAAAGCAGCAAGATCGAAAAACGATTGCGGAATTTACTGAGTTACCGTGAGACGCTTGTAGAGTTGACGGATAAAGAGACCGACCAACTTATCGAGGCCATCGATCACTGTAAGATCGTCGATCCGGCCTGCGGCTCCGGCGCGTTCCCGATGGGGATCCTGCACAAGCTTGTCCATATTCTCCAGAGTATCGATCCCGGCAACGAACGGTGGAAGACCAAACTGCTGGACCGAACACCCGTAGAGATCCAGGAAGATGTGACGCGGATGCTGGAGGGAACCAGTCTCGACTATGTGCGCAAGCTGGGCTTGATCCAGAACTGCATCTACGGCGTGGACATTCAGCCCATCGCCATCGAGATCGCCAAGCTCCGATTTTTCATATCATTGCTCGTTGATTACCGGAAAGACCCCAAGAAACCAAACCTGGGTATTCAGCCGTTGCCTAACCTCGACTACAAACTGATGCAGGGCGACAGCTTGATTGAGGATTTTTATGGCATCTCTCTCTCCCCGGAGACCGTTGAAAAGGAAGAGCAGAAACTCCTCATTGACGATCGCCTTGAAGTGAAGGGGCTGATCGATACCTTGTGGAGAAAACAGTCTGAATATCTTAACGCATGGCGCCTGAAGGATAAAGAACGCCTCAAGAAAGAGGTCGAGGGAACAATAATCAAGATTTTTCATCATGAAATCGAGATAAAAAAGAAACCCTATTTTGAAGCGCTGAAGGTGCTGAAAGATCAATCAGACCAGGTTAAGAATCTGGAACAAAAGCAAAAGTACTATGCCGCGGGCAAGGCGAAAATCGACAAGAAATTTGATTTCGATTTTGTTGCCGTTGAGCGGGAACTCCGGGAATATACGCGTGGATATCGGCGGCGTCCGTTCTTTCCCTGGCATCTATACTTTGCCGAGGTATTCCAGGACAACGGGGGGTTTGATATTGCCCTTGGAAATCCGCCCTATGTACGTCAGGAAAAGATTCGAACTCTCAAACCAGCCCTTCAGAAACAGTATGAGTGTTTCACGGGCACGGCCGATCTTTACACCTATTTTTATGAGCGATCCATTACTCTTCTCTGTGATGGTGGAATACTTACTTTCATCAGTTCAAACAAATTCTTCCGTTCCGGGTACGGCCAGAAGTTGCGCGCTTATCTTGGTAAGAACGCCTCTCTTCAGCAGGTGATAGATTTCGGCGACGCCCCGGTCTTCACCGCCATCGCTTACCCAACCATTATCGTGCTCGGCAAAAATACGCCTCAGATAAATAAATTTTTCGCCATGACCTGGAAACCGGGCCCACCGATTAATGACTTCGTGTCGATCTACGAGAAACAACGCTTTGCCATGGACCAGGAGAGCCTCACACCCGCCGGGTGGCGGCTGGAATCTCCGGAAGTGCTCCAACTGCTTGAAAAACTTCGTAATGCCGGAACTCCTCTGGGTGAATACGTTAATGGAAGGTTCTATCGTGGAATCTTGACCGGCTTAAACGAAGCCTTTGTCGTGGACCGTGCCACCCGCGACCGCCTGATTGCAGAAGACCCCAAATCGGAAGAAATCCTGAAGCCTTTTCTCCGGGGGCGGGATGTAAAACGCTGGAGAGTGGAACCGAAGGATCTGTGGTTAATTTTTACACGCCGCGGAATTGATATCAAAAGATATCCGGCCATCAAAAAGCATCTGGAGAAATACCGCAAAAAATTGAAACCCAGACCTAACAATTGGCCGTCTGACAAGCAATGGTCGGGACGCAAACCGGGCTCATATAAGTGGTATGAGATACAGGATAATATTGCTTATTATAAGGAGTTTGAAGAACAGCAAATCGTTTGGGGCAATCTCGCAACTCACCCAAAATTTTCATTTGCCAATGCAGGGTATTACCTTAGTGCGCCGGCGGTTTTAATGGTTACAGATAACCCCTATGTTCTTGGCATTCTTAATTCGAAACTTACACACTATGTTGTTTCTCAATCTGCGGCCACAAGGCAAGGTGGATATGTTGAATTCAAGCCCATGTATATTTCGAATCTGAGTATCCCGGATCCTTCGCAAGATATTAAAGCTAAGATTTTTAATTTGGTTATTAATGCCGAAAAGGCTACTGGCAATCAACTTGTTGAAATTGAAAATAGAATCGATAAAGAAGTGTATAGGTTATTTAATCTAACAGAAGAAGAAATCACCCTCATCGAATCGTCTATTGGACCCTCTAGAACGAAAGCGGAAATAAAATCGGATCTTCGTTCGATATTGCTGCCGGCTCTGAAGGAGATGTCACCATATTTCAACCTGGAGACAGTATCTGTCCGGTTAAAGGGAGTTGGAATAGAGGCTCCATCTACAACTGTAACAACCTATCTCTCTGAATTCATATCAGAGGGCTTATTATATGACGCCGGGAGGGGATGGTATTCCCGCATCGCGAAACCATTCGCTCTCGATACTGCTCCTGTAAAAAAGATCATCACCAAAATAAAAAAAGCCTTCCCTCTCCTTGATTTCTCCTGCTGGTCAACAGAACAGATCAATCCGTATATGCATCATCTTTTAGGCAAGTCCGTAACATTCGTTTATACGGACCGTGATCTTATGCCGGCTGTTTATGAGGAACTTCAGGGTTGGCAAGGATATAAAGTCTATCTGGATCCCTCATCGGATGAAGCGAAGAAAAATTTTCGGGTTGAGGAGAAGACGATCGTCATCCGTCCGGAGAGCAAAGACTCCCCGGGAGGGGAAGGCCATACGGCATCCATTGAGAAATTGCTCACGGATTTGTCTATTGAGGTCGAGAAACTGCCGCTTATGAGCCTCGGTGAATTCCAGGATATGGCCTGGCGCGCCGTAACCTCTGCCCGAATCTCCATGGGAACTTTACTCCGCTATGCTCGTAGGAGGTACCGGGAACCATCAAATATGTTTGGCGAAAACTGGTGCAGGCAGAGGGTCAAACCCTAAATAATAAGTTGAAGGGGACACCCCGCAGTTGCTGTTCGAAATCTTAGAGGGAGACTCTCAGCAATTACTTTGAACCTGAGGACCGCTCCCCGGCCCTCTTCCCTCTTAATTTCAGGAGAATCTTGAGGTCTTCTCTATCCCTCCCTCGCCCGGCTGCCTTCTTCATTGTTATCAGGTCGTCCAGGGAGGCGAAATATTATGAGCGTTTAATGATTTCAAAAGGCTTTCTGTGTCCATTTCGAATCAGCATCTCCGCGATTTCTCTCGACCTCTGAAACATCATCCGGAAGCGTTCTTCCACACTCAACGAAAGCTGGTAATCCAGCTCAAAGTCAAGCTCGAGCTCATCATCATCCGTGTCGCTCTTGAAAATCGGTGTCATGTACTCTTTCCTACCAGATCGACAATCCGTGTATGAGGCTTTTTTACATTGTACCATAATCAAGAGCGCCCTGGCGCACCAATACTAATGCCCTAACCCATTACGGGTTAGGGCATTGAAGATGGTCGGGGCGACTGGATTAAGACATTAAATCGGAACTGCGCCTTATTCCGTACTGATCGCCGTCATACCAACCGCGTCATTCCCTATAGGAATGACCCACAAGTCGCGAGCAAGGGCAGACGGGTTCCTGGCATAGCAATCCCAGTATATCCAGTCGCCGGGAACAAGGGCGTTGTAGTAGTACAGGTTCACGTCCCCCGCACCCTCCTTCTTAAGGATCGCCAGGTCCTCCTTGCCGTCGTTGTCGGCGTCTATGGCGGTCAGCCCTATCGCGTCGTTGCCCGCCGGCATCAGCCACATGTCCCGCGCGAGAGCAGAGGGATTCCGTGCAAAACAGTCCCAGTATATCCAGTCGCCCTCCACCAGGTTGTTGTACACGTAAAGATTCACATCCCCAGCGCCCTCCTTCTTCAGGATGGCAAGGCCCCTCCCTGCGCCAACGCCTATGTCCGTCAGGCCGATGGCATCGTTTCCGGCAGGCATCAGCCACATGTCCCTGGCCATGGCGGACGGGTTCCGACTGAAGCAGTCCCAGTAAAGCCAGTCGCCGGGAACAAGGGCATTGTAGTAGTACAGGTTCACGTCCCCCGCTCCCTCCTTCTTCAGGATAGCAAGATCATCCAGCCCGTCGGCGTTCATGTCATCCACTCTAGCGATGCCTATCGCGTCGTTGCCCGTCGGCATTATCCACAGGTCGCGCGCCACGGAGGACGGGTTCCGCGCATCGCAATCCCAGTAGCTCCAGTCTCCACCTACGATGCTGTTGTATAGGTAGAGGTTCACGTCGCCGGCTCCTTCCTTCTTCATAACGTAGAGCCTGTCCGGGCTGCCACCCGTTGCTGTCATACCTATCGCGTCGTTACCTGTCGGTATGATCCACATGTCCCTGGCCATGGCGGACGGGTTCCGGCTTAAGCAGTCCCAGTACAACCAGTCGCCCGGCACCAGGCCGTTGTAATAGTAGAGGTTCACGTCGCCAGCGCCTTCCTTCTTCATGATCGCCAGCTTGTTCTCCAGATGGGTCGGCCGCCCTGAAAAGACATACAGCATGTTGTTATCTGAACCAACATAGATCCTACCGTCTGAGCCTATTGCTGGGGAAGATTCAACATCTCCTCCAGTCCCGTATGTCCAGGCGAGCGCGCCGTCGGAGCCGAGTGCGTACACGTTGTTGTCATAAGACCCAATATAAAGCCGCCCGTCGGAGCCGATGGCGGGGGAGGAGGACACCCGGTCCCCGGTCCCGTAGCTCCAGGCGATCGCGCCATCGGAGCCGAGTGCGTACACGTTGTTGTCACATGATCCCACGCAGAGCCTCCCGCCGGAGCCCACGGCGGGGGAGGAGGTCACCAAGTACCCGGTCCCGTAGCTCCACGTGAGCGCGCCATCGGAGCCGAGTGCGTACACGTTGTTATCCCAGGACCCCACGTAGATTTTCTCCTCGGAGCCCACGGCGGGGGAGGAGGTTACCCAGTCCCCGGTCCCGTAGCTCCAGGCGATCGCGCCGTCGGAGTTGAGTGCGTACACGTTGTTATCCCAGGAGCCCACGTAGACCCTCCCGCTGGCGCCTATGGCGGGGGAGGAGGTTACCCAGCCCCCGGTCCCGTAGTTCCACGCGCGCGTGCCGTCGGAGTTGAGTGCGTACACGTTGTCGTTCCAGGCCCCCGCATAGACCCTCCCGTCCGGTCCTATCGCGGGGGAGGATTGCACGCGGTATCCAATGCTGCACGTCCACGCGAGCGTGCCATCGGAGTTGAGGGCGCACACATTGCCGTCATTATCCCCCACATAAATTCGCCCATCAGGCCCCACCGCAGCGGAAGAGTCCACCAAGGCGCCGGTCCCGTAATCCCACGCGAGCGTGCCATCGGAGTTGAGGGCGCATATAGCGCGGGGGGAGTAAACGTCGTTATCCGGCACGTAGATCATGCCCCCGTGGCCTATTGCTGGGGAAGAGGACACAGCGTCCCCGGTGATGTAGCTCCACGCAAGTGCCGCCGTCGAGGGTCCGGGGTACGAGCTCAACCCCGTGCGCATCGGGTCGTGGCGGAACATTGGCCAGGGAGGCGGCGTTGGCGTGATGGTGGGCGTCCGTGTAATCGTAGGCGTCAAGGTGATTGTGGGGGTCCGGGTAACCGTAGGTGTGCTTGTAGGCGTGGCCGTCAGGAGCCCTGTTGGCGTCCGGGTCGGCGTTGACGTCCGCGTGGGTGTTGCCGTAGGCGTCCCTGTGGGGGTCCCCGTCGCCGTAGGCGGCGACTCCTGGAACGCGAAGAGCCTGTCGTACGACCCAACGAAGACTCCCCCCTCACCGCCTATGGCGGGAGACGACCACACCCGCTCCCCTACCAGGTAGCTCCACTGGAGGCTGCCCGACGAATCGAGGGCGTATATATTCCCGTCGCCACTGTAGGAGCCCGCGTACACCCTCCCCGCGGCGTCCAGAGCTGGGGACGAGGGAACGCTGCCGGCGGTCAAGTAGCTCCACGCAAAAGAGCCCGCCGAGGTGAGCGCGTAGATATTGTTATCGCCGGAGCCCACGTACACATTGCCGTTGGTGCCCACAGCCGGGGAGGAGTCCACCCAATCACCGGCGGCGTAGGTCCACACAAGAACCCCCGCCTGCGTGAGGGCGTAGAGGTTGTTGTCCTGTGACCCGACATAGAGACGTCCGCCGGGGCCCAGGGCGGGCGAGGAGCGCACGTTCCCCCCCGTCGCGTAGCTCCACAGGAGCGAGCCGGATGACGTGAGGGAATAGACGTTGCCGTCCGGGTCACCGATAAAGACGCCTCCTCCGGGCCCAAGGGCGGGGGCAGAGTACTTATCATACCAGAAGGTAACATAGCTCCACGAGAGGGCGCCGACCGAGGTGAGGGCGTAGAGAGCGCCGCCTGAGGAGCCCGCGTAGACCTCGCCCCCGTAGCCCACGGTGAGGGCGGTCCGCGAGATGCCCCCTCCCGTCGCGTAGCTCCAGGAGAGGGTCCCGTCCGATTCCAACGAGTAGATATTTTTGTCCCAGGAGCCGGCGAGGACCCTCCCATCAGGGCCGACAACCGGCGAAGCGTACACGCCCGCCCCCGTCGCGTAGCTCCAGAAAAGCGAGCCGTACGAGTTCAGGGCGTACACGTTGTTGTCGCCCGACGAGGCCCCCGCGTAGACCCGTCCCTCGTTATCCACCACGGGCGAGGACTCGACCCCTGCACCCGTTACGTAGCTCCACAGGAAGACGCCCAGGGTGGGCCCCTCGTACAGGCTCCTTCCAGTGTGCGATAGGTCGTTTCTGAACATCGGCCATGGGGCATAGGGAGTGGGTGTAGCTGTGGGTTGGGCCCGGGCAGCCGCGGCAAAGAGCACTACGAGAACCACCGCTGTAGCGACAATGCTTGTACGTCCCATGAGAAATCCACGTCGCCTTCCCTCGCGCATAAATCGCACCCTCCACCCGCGGTCCGCTTTTACCATGAAATCTCGATTCCCCGGGCCGTCACGTCACGTAGCAGTCACCCCGGCGCAAAGCACCACGGCCCGACAGAAAACATGGCCCCGCGCTCTTGGCCGCACCCGTTTAGGGGATTTCGCCCCGCTGCCGCTAGGTATCTGCCCTTACAGGGCCCCCTTATCTTTTCCACCATACCCTGATTGCGGTTATCCCCACCGCGTCGTTCCCCGTGGGGATTATCCAGAGGTCCTGTGCAAGCGTCGACGGGTTGCGCGCCAGAGCATCCCAGTAGCCCCAGTCGCCGGTCAACAGCGCGTTGTAGTAGTACAGGTTCACGTCCCCTGCGCCTTCCTTCTTCAAGACCGAGAGGTCATCCACCCCGTCCCCGTCCATATCGATGGCCGTGATACCTATGGCATCGTTCCCTGACGGTATTATCCATAGATCTTTTGCCAGAGGGGACGGGTTCCTCGATACGGCGTCCCAGTACGACCAGTCTCCTTCTACAAGGTTCCTGTAGACGTATAGGTTCACGTCCCCCTCCCCTTCTTTCTTCAGGATCGCGAGGCCCCTCTCTCCGTCTCCCTTCCCTATGTCCGTCAGGCCCACCGCGTCGTTCCCCGTTGGGATCAACCACAGGTCGCGAGCCAGGGGTGTCGGGTTCCTCGATACGGCGTCCCAGTAGCCCCAGTCGCCGGTCAACAGCGCGTTGTAGTAGTACAGGTTCACGTCCCCTCTCCCCTCCTTCTTCAGGATGGCGAGGTCCTTCAGCCCGTCGGCGTTCATGTCCTCCACGCTGGCGATGCCTATCGCGTCGTTACCCGCCGGCATTATCCAGAGGTCGCGAGCCACGGCGGACGGGTTCCTCGCCAGGGCGTCCCAGTACGACCAGTCGCTGTCCTCAAGGCCTTCGTAGAGGTACAGGTTCACGTCGCCCGCCCCCTCCTTCTTCATCACGTAGAGCCTGTCCGGGCTGCCACCCGGCACAGACGCCATCCCCACGGCGTCGTTCCCCGTCGGGATAATCCACAGGTCACGCGCCATAGGCGAGGGGTTTCTCGCCAGCGCGTTCCAGTAGGTCCGGTCACCCGCGACGAGGTCGTTGTAGAAGTAGAGGTTGACGTCGCCTCTCCCATCCTTTTTCAGGATGGCGAGCTTCCACGCTACCCCGTCGAGACAGTACAGCATGTGGTCCTCGGAACCGACGTAGATCCTCCCGTCAGAGCCTATGGCGGGAGAAGAGGACACGCTGCCTCCGGTCCCGTAGCTCCACGCGAGCGCGCCGTCGGAGTCGAGTGCGTACACGTTGTTGTCCCAAGACCCCACGTAGACCCTCCCCCCGGCGCCCACGGCGGGGGAGGAGTCGTACACAATGTCTCCCGTGCCGTACGTCCAGGAGAGCGCGCCGTCGGAGTTGAGTGCGTACACGTTGTTGTCCCCGGACCCGATGTAGAGCCTCCCGCCGGTGCCCACGGCGGGGGAAGAGGAGACCCAGGTTCCGGTCTCGTACGTCCAGGCGAGCGCGCCGTCGGCGGCGATGGCGCACACGTTGTTGTCCCACGACCCCACATAGATCCTCCCGTCGGAACCTATGGCGGGGGAAGAGGTCACACAGGAGCCGGTCCCGTAGCTCCAGGCGAGCGCGCCGTCGGAGTTGAGTGCGTACACGTTGTTGTCCCAGGAACCGACGTAGACCCTCTTATCAGACCCGATAGCGGGGGAGGAGGAGACAGAGACTCCGGTCATGTACGTCCACGCGAGCGTGCCGTCGGAGTCCAGAGCGTACACACCGGAGTCCCATGACCCTACATAGAGCCTCCCGTCGGAGCCCACGGCGGGGGAAGAGTCCACCCAGAATCCGGTAACGTAGCTCCACGCGAGCGTGCCGGCGGAGTCTATGGCGTACACGTTGTCGTCCCAGGACCCCATGTAGACCATCCCGTCGGCGCCTATGGCGGCGGAAGACCATACGAACGATCCAGAACCGCTTATGTAACTCCACGCCAGCGCGCCGTCGGAGTTCACGGCGCACATCGTGCTGGGGGAATAGGCGTCATTATCCGGCACGTAGACTCTCCCCCCGGTCCCTATTGCGGGAGAGGAGGAGACGCCGCCGCCCGTGACGTAGCTCCACGCCATCGCCACCGTCGAGGGGCCCCGGTACTCGCTCCGCCCCATACGCATCTGGTTATTATGGAACATCGGCCAGGGGGCGTACGGTGTGGCCGTCTGTAAAGGCGTCGGAGTCTCTGTCTGCGTGACCGTGGCAGTCGCCGAAGGTGTTGGCGTCTGAGGCATCGTCGGTATTTCCGTGGGTGTGCGTGTCGGCGGCGGAGTCGTCACCGTTGGCGTGTGAGTGGGCGTATTGGTCGGCGTCTCCGTGGGCGTATCGGTTACAGTCGGCGTCGGAGTGGGCCCTGTCGGAGTGTGAGTGGGCGTGGCGGTGATAGAGGGCGTACTGGTAATTACCGGCGTGGAGACCCCAATCGCGTACAGCATGTCGTCATTCGACCCCACGTAGAGCCTTCCGTCGGAGCCTATGGCGGGAGAGGAGGACACACTGCCTCCGGTCATATAGGTCCATAAGAGAGAGCCCGTGGAGTTGAGGGCGTAACCACCGTTGTCTTGAGAGCCCACGTACACATGCCCGCTGGAGTCTATGGCGGGGGAAGACTGAGTTACATAATTCCCTGTTACATAGCTCCATGAAAGTGAACCCGTGGAGTTGAGCGTGTAAATAGTACTGTCCCAGGACCCGACATGGACTCTCCCTACAGTACCTATGGCGGGGGATGAATATATATTGCCTCCGGTCATATAGGTCCACGTGAGGGAGCCGTTGGAGTTGAAAGCGTAAACACCATGGTCTTGAGAGCCCACGTATATTTGCCCCTCAGAGCTTATGGCGGGGGAAGAGGATACATAGCCCCCTGTCATGTAGGTCCACGAGAGTGAGCCCGTGGAGTTGAGGGCGTACACGTTGTAGTCAAGCGACCCGACATAGACTTTGCCCCCGGGGCCCAGGGCTGGAGAGGAATCTATGCTGTCTCCGGTCGTGTAGAACCACCTGATAGTGCCGTCGGAATCGACGGCGTACACGTTGTGGTCAAAGGAACCCACATAGATCACACCGTCAGGGCCTATCGCCGGTGAGGAACGGCCGCCGGTACCAGTGTAGGACCACGAGAGGATGCAGGACCACGAGAGGGAGCCCGTGGAGTTCAGGGCATAGAGATTGTTGTCGAATAATTCTATATAAATTTTCCCATCCGGGCCTATCGCGGGGGAGGAATATACCGTGCCTCCCCCTGCCATGTAGGACCATGAGAGGGAGCCCGTGGAATTGAGGGCGTAGACCCCCCCGATTCCCCAGGAAGAACCCAGATAGACCCTTCCATCGGGGCCAACGGCGGGGGAGGAAGTCACATTGTCACCGATCACATAAGTCCAGGCGAGTGTGGCTGTCGCAGGGCCGGCATACTGGCTTTGACCCGTGCGCTGTGCGTCGTGATGGAACATCGGCCAGAAGGCGTACAGCGTGGGAGTGGGGGTGGGCGTCGGGGTGATCGTCGGTGTTGGCGTGGGCGTCATGGTGGGGACGGAGGAGCTGTTCCGCGGGTTGCACGCGACCTCAGAGAAGTCGTTGGCGTTATCGTCAGTGTCGAGCCCGTCAGTGGTCCTCTTCCACGCCTTCCCGCTCCCCAGCGTTCCCAGGCGCGTCCCCTCGTAGCGTGAAGAGGTCTCCCAGCCGACCGTGTCCACGACCTCGGCGGAGGCGTTCAGGAGCTGCGCGAAGCTGTTCGCGCCGTTGTCGGTGATGCCGATGTTCGTATCCACGTCGGGGACGACGCTCCCCGTGGGGTTCGTGTCCGATATCAGGTAGAAGCCGTACCCGTAGATGACGTCGGAGGAGGTGAAGATGTAGTCCCCCGAGTATACGTTGAGTTCCCAGTTCTCCAGGTTTACAGGTGTGCTCGAGTTGTTGTAGAGCTCCACGTACTCGCCGAGGCCGCCGCTTCCCGTGCTGAAGGGGCCCACCTGGTTGACGACGACGCCCGGCGTGGGCGTGGGATCCTGGAAACAGTAGAGCCTACTATCCCACGACCCTACATAGAGACTCCCGTCAGAGCTTAAGGATGGGGAATAGACGTCCTCTCCCGTCAGGTACGTCCAGGAGAGTGAACCCGTGGAGGTGAGGGCGTAGAGCCTGGCGTTGGAGGACCCCACGTAGATACGCCCTGAAGAGTCCACGAGGGGAGAACTTGATGTCCAGGCGGTCACATAGCTCCACGTGAGTGAGCCCGAAGAATTGAGCGCATAGGTTCCGGAGTCCTCGGAAGCCACATAGATGCGCCCGTCTGAGCCTACTGCGGGCGAAGAGGATACATCCCCGCCCGTTACATAGCTCCACTCGAGCGAGCCCGCGGAGGTCAGGGCGTATATCCTGTTATCCAGAGCGCCCACATAGACCCTCTCTCCGGGGTCCTCCAGGGTGGGGGAAGACCAGACGCCGCTGAATTGACCCGGCCCGGTGGCGTACGTCCACAAGAAGGAGCCCGTAGAAGTGAACGCGTACAGGTTGTTGTCCTGGGACCCCACGTAAACCCTCTCCCCATAGCCCAGGGCTGGGGAGGAAGCGACTGGATCGCCCGTCATATAGGTCCATGAGAGGGAGCCATCGGAATTGAATGCGTAACACCTGTTATCACTCGACCCCATATATATGGTACCGTCAGACCCTATGGCGGGGGAGGAACCCACGTTGTCCCCCGTCAGGTAGGTCCACGAGAAGGAGCCGTCAGAATTCACGCAATAGAGATTATCGTCATTCGACCCAACGAAGACCTTGTCCCCGGCGCCGAGGGCGGGGGAAGAAGTGACGTAATGCCCTGTGGCGTAACTCCATGCAAGCGATCCCGCAGGCGTAATGCCGTAGATGCGATTGTCCCTGGACCCCACGTAAACGCGCCCGTCGGACCCTGTGGCGGGGGATGATGTCACGCTGGACCCGGCCACATAGGTCCAGGCGAGCGTCGCCGTCGCGGGCCCTTCGTAAGGGCTCCTCCCCGTGTGCCTCAGGTCGTGCCTGAACATCGGCCAGGGCGTATCCGCGAGCTCACTTTTTTGTCCCAGCGCGGCCCCTTCCTGTGTCCATGGGTGGGGCGCCGAGAAGGTTCCCGGCGGTGCGCTTGCGGGTGTCTCGACCGGCGGGGGCGAGGACGTCTTTACGTCAATGGTGAGCTTGACAGCGGTGACGCCCCCAGTGAACAGATCGACGTCCTGCTCGAAGATACTCACTGTGCCAGTCTTCTCTCCGCCCCCCGGCACCTGCGAGATGAAACCCGCCCAGCCCTCGCCCATCTCTTGCTCTAATAAGTTTGAATTCCCCGACCCTGGCCAGAGGTCTTCTATCTTCGTGCACTTGTAGTTCCCCCCGGTATCATCAAAGTATGTTGCCAAATCGAGGCCAACAAGGAATTTGGCCGGGCCCTTGCACCTGTTCCAGATTGTCACGACGACTGTCTTGCGGTCCTGCGAGACGAAGCTGAAGACCTTGTACTGGTTGGGCATTAAAAGCTTGATATTGGGAAGCAGTTCGGGTGTACCACACTCCCCGTAGCTAAAGACGAAGAGGCCGAGGTCGGCCTTGAAAGTCCCGTGGTAGAAAGCTTCAGGGGCATCGTCGTACACCTTGTAGTAGTCGGAATAATCATCGAAGCTCCGTTTGTTCGGCGGTTCCCATTCCCATTTGGCCCAGAGCTTCCAGCCGAACACGAAGTTGAGCTGGGGCCACGGGTCCCTTTGTAGGACAATTCCCTGCGTGAGACCCTGGAAGACTCCGGGGAAGAGGTACCGTGCGACCTCTGGGTAATCTGCTCCTGAGGCAGGGGGGTAACCTGTCAGGTGGTGCTGCCCCCACACGTCGATGTAGGGGATGAGAAAATCAACTATCCCCTCTACCATGAGGATCTTCTTCGGGCCCCAGTCCGGGTCCCACCCGCCAGGGGGGCGCCACACCTCGTCGTTGAGCCTCTTGAGGTACCCTGCAAGGCCTGGCCCCAATGTTGTCGCGGGCGTGTTGGGGATGTTCGTACCCGGCACGAAGGTCCCGTCGCCGTGGCCGTGGCCGTTCTCGTAGCAGAAGAGCTGGGCGTGCCCGGCGAGGACGGTGTCGAGCCAGACGCCGTCGATGCCGTGGTATGGCGTGTATTTACTACCATCCTTATCCGGGTCGAAGAGTATCTTTTGGTCATTGATGACGGTGTCCCTGAGCTCATTGCTGCAGACGCACTGGGTATAGAATCTTCCGGGGACTCCGCAGAATTCATAGTTTTCCTCTTGTACCGTAAGTTCCCACTTCATCTTTCCCCAGATCCAATACCAATTCTTGACGGACTGGCCCGGATGTTGCGACAGCCATTCACCCTTGGTGTCGGCTTCGTAGGGATTGATGAAGAAGATAATGTGGTCTTTTTTATCATGGCAGCCATCTATTTCTGGGGGGGGAGTCGGCCCATGTCTCCCTCCCATCCCTCTGGCTAAAGCGTCTGCAGGTGAGAGATTATCTCCACTATGCCCCTCGTCGAGGTTGAAGTGAGGCCAATAATTCTTATAGTCTACACCACCGCTGTAAAGAGTAGCGCCCCACTCCGCCCGGCCTTCCCACCAAGTCTCGTCTAAAGCGATATTGTTCCCATCGACATCCCACAATTTCATCTTGTGGGTGTAGTACTCGGCATAATTATCGATATAGCCGTCCCAGGAGATGCTGTGTGCTACCTTGATCCAGTTGGGATACTCCCTGGTCCACCCCGCCTCGTTCGCCATCCACCATTTATAGCGGTCGGCGCCCCAGTACCATCCGGTCCCCCTTTTGAGTCCAACCTCCATTTCGTACGATTTCCACGTCTTTCCCGGCTCGATGAAGGGATAGTGGGTCACGGCCATCTGCTGGCCAAAGCGGAAGGACTTCGTGATCGCCTCGCTGTCGCATGCGGCAAGGTAGAGACCCTGATAGGTATTCCCGTACCATATCCACTGCCACGCAGCGGGCATGGGATATTTCACCTCGTTATTGCCCTTGAAATCGAAATTCTTAATCCGCTGCAAGAACAGGTTATACCGTTTCCCGCGCTCCATTGGGCTGATGAAATAAGAGGTCCGAAAGAGAAATTCGTCGGACCAGATCTCCTTGATTCCCCTCAGTTGGGGGTAGGTGACAGAGACAACCGTCTCTCCCGTAGTGGTGGGGGTATTGTTGGTGACCTCTATCCACCACCGGGTGAATTCGCTCCCGTCGAATATCCTCACGTATTGCTTGACGGTGCAATTGCCGCCTCCGACGGGAACGGCGTTCTGAACCATCTTCAGCGTGATGCCATCCATATTGGTACTTGTGTTCCACGTGTCGAGCGGGTAATTCCACCCTTGGACGGATGTGGTGTGATTGTCTATGTGCGACGTGTTCCATTTGACGGGCTCGTCGTGGTATCGGAGTGAATAGGAGCCCGGTTTATATTCAGGAGAATTATCATCAAGCCATCCAATGAAGTTCGTGCCCGTCTCGGCGTTTTTAAGAGCGATTACCCCCCCAGCCTCCGGCAACCCCAACTTGGAAAACTGTATCTCGACCTTGGAGTTGCGGAGGATGAGGTAGTCTGGTGAGGAATCATCGAAGACGCAGTCGCCCGGGAAGGCGGGGGGAGGGGCGAGAAGAAGGAAGAGAGAGAGACATACACTGGAAAGTGCGCACCACAGGGACTTCTTCATCGCCATCTCCTTACACATGAGAATAACCCTTCCAGATGTGTCTTGGCAGGGTGACATTACCTATCTATCCCCGGCACACTGCCGCATCAAAGATAAGCCAGCTACCGATTCCCTCTACGAGAGATCTTCGGCTCCCCTGAGCCGCCTGCGTGCGGGCCGGCACACCGGTCTTCGTGTCCCGATTATGCTCCCCTCGGCACAAGTCGTCGGTGTCTGTGACGTGATTTTGGTGATGGTTCCGCTCATGGGCTCTTCGAATAACACAGCCTTTCGATTACGCTTTGAAGCGTGCGCTTCCAATCCACAAGATATACGTCTATACGGATAGATAGATGTATAGCAAGGGATAACTATTTCAATTTGAACGCAGAAGGAAGTATCTGTCAACCCTATAATAAACCCTATATAATACTTAGGTAAAATACGGGGTAAGAAGGGCTGAAAGGGGGGTGATTCTACTGCTTACAGTGTCTGAAGGTAGGTGGAGAGGTTGATTCCTCTCTTGGTGATATCCAGCTTTCTGCGTATGTTATCGCGGTGCTTTTCCACGGTTTTCTTGGAAATGTGCAGTATTCTGGCTATATCCTTGGTGCTCAAGCCTATCTTGATCATGTCACAGACCTCGATCTCCCGTGGCGTCAGCCTCAAACGCGGCTCGGACAGCTTGCTGCCGAAGGATGTGGCCAGCTCCTCGAGGTTGCGCTTCAGGAGGCTCAGATACTCCTGCTTGAACTGACCTTTTTCATTTTCGATCTTGCGCAAAACAGGAATCACCAGGTTCTCGATATTGGCTACTATATCGTCCTTGAACTTCTTCTTTTCAACTCCGAGCTGTTCCAGTATCTCCCTGAGGGCGACGTTCTTCTCCTCGAGGGCCTCCTTCTGCTCTTTGAGCCGCTCCTCTGAATCCCTCAGTTCCTTCTCGATTTTCTTGCGCCCGGCAATCTCAAGGAGAAGGTCCTCGTTGACGCGTTTGAGCTCCCCCGTGCGTTTTTCCACCACCTCCTCGAGCCGGGACCGGTACTGTTTCAACTCATCCTCCGCCCTCTTGCGCTCGGTGATGTCGGTATCCGTGCCCCTATATCCGAGAAGCTTTCCATTCTCGTCGAGGATGGGAACTCCGCTTGTTTCGAGCACGACCTCAGTGCCATTCTTGTGGACGTTCCGATTGATAAATTCGCGGAAGGATTTTTTGAGGGCAAACACTTCAAACGATGCCTTCTTTATGTCCTCTCTCTCCTCGGGATGGAGCAGGTCATAGAAGTGCTTTCTGCCCACAATTTCTTCAGGCGTATAGCCCAGGATCTTTTCCACGGCCGGGCTCGCATAGGTATAAAGCCCATCAGCATCCACTTCCCAGATCCACTCCCTGGCATTCGCCGCCACCTGCGTGAAACGCTTCTCCGACTCGCGCAGCGCCTCCAGCACTTTTTTACGTTCCGACATGTCCCGGAGCATGCCTATCATGCCGATGGCTTTCCCTTCCTCATTTACCAAGATCGTGTTGCGCATCAGGGTGGGAAATACCGTGCCGTCCCGGCGTGCATGCAGAACTTCGCCGCTGAACTCTCCCGTCTCTTTGATCTGACGGTTCGCTTTCTCAACTGCAGAAATCTGTTCCGGAGTGTGAAAGATGGAAAGGTGCTTCCCCACCAACTCATCCGGCGAATAGCCGTGTATGGCCGCGAAGGCTTTATTCACGAAGAGAAGGTTGCCGTCGAGGTCGCTGACAGCTATCCCCTCCGTGCTCTGCTCCATGACGAAGGCGAGAGTGCGACACATCTCCTGCTCTCGTTCGATGTCGACCATGTCTCGAGAGGATGGCTCCACAGATATCCTTAGTAATCGTACAAGTACAGCAAGCCAGATTAATGTAAATAGTCGGCCTGCTTCTCAACAATCATACCGCTTATGCAGCAACCTGTAAAGCAGAAGGCTTCTGAAGTATGGAAACAGAAAGCAGCGAGGTGTAAAACAACATCACGCCCGGCATTATTTTGTTCGCGATAATTCAAGTTTTAGTAAACAAACCTAGAGGCTACTTCCTATTCAACTTTGTCCTAGATTAAACAGATGGTGTTGTTTTACATTAGATATAGCTGTTATATGGCATAAAATTAAGGATATACCCCGGATTCTTACATCGACAGGTCCATTTTAATAGTGCATTATATACAAACAGGAGTTCTGTCTAATCTATAATGTTAGGCCAATGAATAGGAATTACGACAATCCATGCACAAAAACAACAGTGAACAAAAGCTGGAGACAAGTAAATCTGCAACTATGAGCGAATATAAGCTATGCGACTATATCTGATCAATCCTTCCAACCCGCTTGTCAGCATCGTCGGAGCCAGGGGAAGCCGCTGGAACCGTTACCGGGTGTGGAAACCGCTCAGCCTTATGGTTCTTGCGGGCCTGACCCCGCCGGAGTGGGAAATCTCGATCGTTGACGAGAACTTGGGCGCGCCGGACTATCCGTCGATGCCTCTGCCGGACCTGGTGGGCATCACTGCTTTCACCTCGCAGGCGAATCGCGCCTATGAAGTGACCGCTCACTTCCGGCGTCTGGGCGTGCCCGTCGTCATGGGCGGTATTCATGCAACCATGTGCATGGACGAAGTCATGGAGCGTGCGGACTCGGTTGTCACGGGGGAAGGCGAGGGCGTCTGGCCTCAGGTGCTGGAGGACGCTCGGAACGGCTGCCTGAAACGCCGGTATGACGGAGGACTCGCCGAGATAAGCGATATCCCAGCCGCTCGTCATGATATGTTGGCTACAGGATATGCCTTCGGAGCCATTCAGACCACGCGCGGATGTCCCTTGAACTGTAGCTTCTGCAGTGTGACAGCGTTCAACGGGGCCCGCTACCGGATGCGACCCATCCCGGATATCGTGCGGGAACTCCAGTCGGTCCGTGAGAAACATGTTCTGGTGGTGGACGACAACCTCATCGGCACGCGCCCCGAACACATCGCCCGCGTCAAGGACCTGTTCCGCGCCATGGCACAGGCGAACCTGCGAAAG
>JAVCDC010000142.1 GCA_030765135.1 Candidatus Tritonobacter lacicola
GGTTGGGACAGGCAGTAGATGCGAGGGGCCCGGCGATTGATTCCGCGGGTTATATGCGCGGAGGATCGCCGGGGCCCGCGCGCGGACTATGATTGTGCTGGAGTTGAATTTATATTGAGGGACGACGGATGAACTGCTACGGATGGCTTGTTACTGCTGTTATTATTTGCCGCTTCATTGCGCCCGCTGCCCACGCCGCGGACGAGGGTATTGATGGGGTGCTCTCCTCCGTCGAAGAGCAAGCCCCCCTAGTCATCACGACGGCGGAGTTACCCGGCGGAATGGTGGGCGTGGAGTACGAGCGGGGTCTCTCCGCGGAGGGCGGTTCCCCGCCGTATGCCTGGAGCATTACGGGCAAACCTCCCCCCGGCCTGTATCTGGATGAAGATGGACCGGCCGTCAGGGGAACGCCGGAAGTAGAAGGGGAATTCATTTTCTCCGTAATGGTGACGGGCGGCGGGGGCGCAACCGATAAGAGGGATTATTCAATCAGGGTGATGTCCGTCACCATGCCGTCCCCCGATAAACGGGAGCTTCCTCCACCTCCTCTTGTGCTGCAGGAAGCAGATCTTCCCGAAGGAAAGCTGGGCAGGAATTACTCTGCTTTCCTAATAGCGGAGGGCGGGACACCTCCGTATTTCTGGCTGATCTCCGGAGGGTCTCTTCCCCGCGGCTTAAGCCTGAATGCGGAAAGAGAAAGCAAGACCCAGGATCTTGACAATGGTTTTCGAGCAAATTCCGGAAATATGGTTTACGTGACCCAAAAATGCAAGGGTGGGAAATACCATAGGATGGATTGCAGCCATCTCAAGGATAGGGGAATTGCGATTTCTTTAAGTGATGCTATAGAAGGAGGTTATGTCCCTTGTTTGAAATGCAAGCCGGACGGGTACTACGAGCATGTACATGAAGCTGGCGAGGCTACCATAAAAGACATACCAGAAATGCCCGGCGATTATGATTTTACTGTTACGGTGAGGGATGAGAAGGGGGGAACGGCTGCAGCCGATTACAGCATCTCCATCGGTACGGTAAAGGTTTATATAACGACGGGCTACCTGCCGGACGCGGTTATCGGCGAGGAGTACGATTACCAGCTCGATGCCGTCGGGGGGGTGACGCCCTACTGGTGGCGGATCGAGGCGGGCAGCCTTCCGCGGGGCCTCTCCCTGGACGCGGACGAGGGGTTTATCTCGGGTGTTCCGAAGGAGTCCTCGACCACGTGGGCCGAGGGGATCAGGAAGGACATCGAGGCCGGCCTCTTCCGAGTGCTGGTGATGGACGGCGTCGGCAGCATGGACAGGGCGGAGTTCAGAATCAACGTCGTCGAGAAGCCGGAACAATCGGCCGCGGGGGAGAGGACTCCCTCTCCAACGCCCATTCTCCTCGGTGGGGGCGTCGCGCCGCTGAAACAGAAGGTGGAAAAAGAGGAAGAGGAAGAAGAAGAAGAAAAGGTTGTTGTGGTCACGGAGGAATTGCCTTATGCCAGGATAGACGGTGAATACACGGCTACCCTTGAGGCGGCAGGCGGCTCCCCCCCCTATACATGGTCTATACATGGGAGCATTCCGGAGGGACTTTCACTTGCGGCCGAGGGAATTATCCAGGGTGTGCCCACGGAAGCCGACATGTTTGCGATAAAGGTTCAGGCCAGTGATTCGCTTCAGAAGGTTTCAGAGATTAAAGAGATATCCCTTGAAGTCAAGGACGCGCTAAAGCCGATTACAGGTATGCTGGCTGCTGCGAGCGACGGGAAGGTCGGTCTGGCGTGGGTCAACCCCGCGTACGGAGACTTCGAGGAGGTGAAGATAGTGAGGAACTCATCGGGAGAGCCCGCCGATTCGGACGACGGCGAGATCGCATACCAGGGGAACGGTGACAACACGGTCGATACGGGCCTGGAGAACGGCACGCGGTATTACTACGCCGCTTTCGCCCTGGACGCCGAGGGGAACGAGAGCGGGACCGAGGAGAGCTCGTACGCGTCGGCGGAGCCCATGGATGTGACGCTGACCGGCGAACGTGACCCCTTCGCCGACGAGGTCATCTCATTCGAGCCGCTTACTCCAGTTCCTGCACCCTTTGGCTTTGGGTATCTCCCTAAAAACGTTCTCGGTCCACCTTTTTATGACTTTAGTCAAATACAGCCAGGGGATGAGTGGAAATTGGAGACTTATGTTGTCTCCCTTCATGCTAAGGAGAATAACGACAATGGTGCTACGCCTCCCTATGGCGGGACTATCACATTAAGGTTTAGTGATAATATTGTAGTTAACGAGGAAGGAGTTGATTTTTCGGTATTTAGTACTAGCTTTCTTCTTTCTATTCAGAAGAAGTGCCCTGAATGCGGGGAATGGGTGCATATAGATAAGGAAAAGTGCCGGCACTGTAAATTTAGTTTTAAAGATGCAACTGGCGAAATTGAGGAGCTTAAAAAAAATTGGATGGAACCTGCTGTAGTTGAAGTCAGTCAAGACGGAGAAAATTTTTATCGTTTTCCAATCGATTACGTTGTTCATTACGATGGTTCAGGTAATACCAATCTTTGTAATCCATATTCCTACAACTGCGGTTTTGCGGGGATATGGCCGGCAAAGAGCTACGCTGTCGCCGACACGGTAGATCCGGCTCGCTCGGGCGGCGACCAATTCGACCTTGATTCGATCACGACGAAGCCGCTGAGCTGGATACAATATATTCGCCTGATAGCTACGGGTGATAAGTGGATAGTCGATATGAATGGCGATCTTGTGAGGCATCCTTCTGATTTTTATGCACTATCGGGGGGGGCAGGGGAGGGGGAAGAGGCAGGAGAGGCGCGTAAATCGGGCTTCGACCTGGACGCCATAGCGGCAATACATTATTAAAATGGTCACCATATTTATTCGTGCAAGTTTGGACAGTCGAAGTCGCAATAACGTAGTTCCAAAATCGCAGTGATAATTCCGAAGCACGAAATCCGAAACTCGAAACAAATCCAAATGACCAAAATTCTAATGACTCAAACAGCTTGTAAGTTTGGAAAAATATTAACGGCGTTTTTAATCCTGACTATTCTTTCGTTTCCCGCCTTGTGCGCCGCCGAAGACGTCGAGGGCGAGGCTACCGCCACGCTCGTTGTGACAAAGGAGTTTTCGCGCCCTCCGCTGGTGGAAAAGAGGTTCACCGCCGACGGTAGGCCGTGCATGGAGGTCCTCAGGAGCTGCGCGCGGGTCGAGACGGCGTACGGGGGCAGCTTCGTCTTGTCGATCAACGGCATAAGCGGTACATCGAACGCCGGCGCCTGGTTTTACTACGTGAACGGCATCATGGCCGACGTCGGCGCGGACCGGCATACTCCGCGCGCCGGAGATTTCATACAGTGGGACTTTCATCCGTGGAGAACCACCGCGTGGATTGCGGCGATCGTTGGTTCGTACCCACAGCCGTTTTTATCCGGGGGATGCCGGATGTTCCATTCCCCGGGGATGTCTGAGCCTTCCGCGCGCCTGGCCGGGAGGTTGAGAGGTCTGGGCGTTGACGGCGTCGTACTGCGCGAACTGGCCGGGACGAAGCCGCCGGGGCCGGGCCCCCCGGCGATAATCGTCGGCAGCCGGGAGGAGCTCGAGAAGGTCGGCTGGGTGAAGGACATCCTGAACGGAGGGCGGAGGGCGGGCTTGTTCATAGATTTCGGGAAGACGGGCATGAATGTTTTTAACGTCGAGGGGCAGCGCGTGAAGACCTTGGCGGATGCCGGGGCCCTCGTCGCTATGAAGCGCGGCTACGGCGCGCCGGCATGGTCGCTCTGGCTCGTGACCGGAACGGATGATGAGAGCGTGTTGAGGGTGCTGGAACTCCTGCTTGACCGCCCTGGGGAGATGGCGTTCCTCTCGGGCGCACTGGTCACGGAGGACGGGGTAAAGAATGTTCCCCTGCCGTAGGGTATCTCCCGGGGGGCTCCATCCCGTAACCGTCCTCGTTTATACGGGAGCGGCGGGAATCGCGGCACTGGTCCTCACAAATCCGGTCTATCTTGTCGGCCTCGCCGCTGTTTTGGTGATTACCCTTATCCGGCTCCGCGCCGGGTCGCTTTTAAGGGAATACCTGTTATTTTTGCTTCCCGTCCTTATCATGATCGTACTCTTTAATGGTATCTTCTCGGGTGAGGGGACTACGGTTTTATTCAGGCTCCCCCGGTTGCCTCTCGTGGGGAGCCGCGCGGTCACCCTCGAGGCGGTCCTGTACGGCATGAACATGGCCGTCAAGATGGCGCTCATACTTACTGTTTTCTGCCTGTATAACACTCTCCAAGACATGGACGCGGCGTTCTCCTTTTTTTCGGGTTTCGCGTTCCGCTCGCTCTTCACAGTGGTCGTCTCAACTCTTATGGTGCCGAGGATGAGGAGGGACCTGGAACGCATCGGCGCCGCCATGAGAAAGAGGGGAGTCAGCTTTTCGTCGGGGTCGATCATATCGAGAATACGCGCATCGTATCCCATCGTTAAGGTGCTCCTCCTTTCTTCGCTGGAGGGCTCCTGGGAGTCGGCGGAGTCGATGCACTGCCGCGCGTTCGGGTCCGGGCGCCGTACCGTTTACCGGCGCGCCGGAATGAAAGGGTGGGACTGGATCGTGATAGCGGCTTCCATCATCTCTCTTTCCGGCTTCGCCGTCGCGGCGGGAGCCGGGAGAGGCTTCATGGAATTCTATCCCGCCGTCGGCCGCCTCTTCGAATGCCGGGATACTGTCTTTCTGGCCTGGATCCTTTCCGGCTTCGTCGTGGTATGTCTTTGCGCGGCGGCCCGTGAGGAACGCAGATGTATTCGCTCGAGAACGTAAGCTACTTCTATCCCGACAGGCCCGCGCCGGCCGTGTCGGGCGTCAACCTTTCGATAGGGGAGGGCGAGTTTCTGCTGGTCACGGGCCCCTCGGGGGGCGGGAAGTCGACGCTTGCCAGGATACTCGCGGGTACCGCACCTCACTTCTACGGGGGGCGCCTCGATGGGGCGGCCTTGTTCAGGGGAGAGGAGATCAGGTATCTCGAAGGAAGGCGTCTCCACAGGGAGGTGGGCATGGTCTTCCAGGATCCCGAGAAGCAGATCGTCATGACCCGCGTCGAGAGCGAGATAGCCTTCGGGTGCGAGAATCTCGGCGTCCCGCCGGCCGAAATAAGGAGGCGGGTCGCGGAGACGGCCGCCTTCCTTAATCTCTCCGGGTTTCTCCGGTGCCGCTGCGAGGAGCTCTCCAGCGGCGAGAAGCAGCGCGTGGCGATAGGGTCGGTACTCTCCATGGCCCCGCGCGTCCTCCTCCTCGACGAGCCGACCTCCCAGCTCGACCCCGTTGCGGCGGAGGAGGTTCTGCGGGCCGTGAAGAGACTGAACGACGAGCTCGGTTTCACCATAGTTCTCATAGAACAGCGGCTGGAGCTTTGCTTCCAGATAGCCGGGAGGGTTATCCTGATGGAGGATGGAAAGATCGTACGGGATTCCACGAGGCAAAATTTTTCCCTCTGGGCAGCGCGGAGCGGGTCCCTGTTTATTCCGCCGGTAGCCCGCTTTTTCGCGATCGCGGGGAGCCGGTCCATCCCGATGACCGTTGGCGACGGCCGGAAGCTCCTGGCCTCATACGAAATAAAAGACGGGCGGCCGGAGGGCCCGCCCCCTTCCCCGGGCGATGTTCTCCTCGATGCGCGGAAATTGCAGCACACTTACTCCGGCGGCGTTGAGGCGCTTAAGGGTGTGGATCTTACCCTGCGCGGGGGAGAGGTGGTCTTTCTCCTGGGGGAGAACGGCGCCGGTAAGAGCACCCTGATGAAAACTCTCTGCTGCCTGTTGCGGCCGTCGAAGGGGAGTGTGACCGTCCTGGGTGATGACATCACCGCCATGGGAGACGGGGACCTTGCGCGCGTCCTCGGCTATCTTTCGCAGAACCCGGATGACTATCTCTTCAACGAAACCGTGAGGGAAGAGCTTCTATTCACGCTGAACAACCTGGGCCTTCCGGATGACGGCCGCCCGGAGAGGCTTCTCGAGCTCCTGGGCATATCATCGATTCGCGACGCGAACCCGCGCGATCTCAGCACGGGAGAGCGCCAGAGGGTCGCCCTGGCATCCGTGCTCGTCACCGATCCCGCGATACTCCTTCTCGACGAGCCGACCAGGGGCCTCGACGGAGGCCTCAAGGCCGGTCTCGGTAAAATCCTGCAGGAGCTTGCCGGTCGGGGAAAGGGGATCCTCGTCGTGACGCAGGATGTGGAGTTCGCGGCAGAGTACGCCCGGCGGGTGATCCTGATGTTCAACGGCGAAATTGTCGCCGATGGTCAGACCCGCGACGTACTCAAGCGCGGTCTTTTCTATTCCCCCCAGATAGCGCGACTTTTCGCGGGAAATGCGGGAAATGTCGTCTCGCTCGAGGACGCATTGAAGGCAATAGGACACCTGGAATAAGAAGCAAGATACAAGAAACAAGATGCAAGATACAAAGGCGTGAAACGTGTAACGTGTAACGTGTAACGGAGAAAAAGAAACAAGATGCAAGATGCAGGATGCAGGAAACAATCACCAATAACCGACGAACACAAGTTCGACCTTTTAGTTTGGTTATTTGGATTTGGAATTTGAATATTGTTTGGTTATTGTTTCTTGTACCTTGATTATTGTTCTGTATTGATTCGTCATTGGGGTTTAAAAAGATGAATCTAGGTCTGCTTTCTATAATTTTCGTGTTATCTATTCTCGCCCTCTTCTTCTGGTATTTCGAGAGGAAGGCCCTGTCATCCAAGGAGGTTACCGTGGTGGCGGTCCTTTCGTCTTTCGCCGTTGTGGGGCGCCTCGCGTTCGCTGCCGTGCCCAGTGTCCAGTTCACCACATTCGTCGTTCTCATCTCCGGGTATGTCTTCGGCTCAACGTCGGGCTTTTCCGTCGGCTGTATCGCCGCCCTGGTCTCCAACTTTTTCCTGGGCCAGGGACCGTGGACTCCGTGGCAGATGCTGGCATGGGGGCTCTGCGGCGGGACGGCCGGCATCGCCGCGCGGTGCCGCTGCAGGTCACCGCGCGTGGTCCTGGTGCTTCTCGGCCTCGTCTGGGGTTATCTCTTCGGATGGATCATGAACGTGTGGATGTGGCTTACATTCGTCCATCCCCTGAACCTGTCAACCTGGCTGGCCGTCAACGCCGCTTCCTTTCCACATGATACGGGTCATGCGGTCTCCAACATTATCTTCGCAGCACTTTTCGGGGGGGATTTCGTCAGGATCCTCACGCGCTTCAAGAAGAGGTTTCATGCAACATTCAATGCCAATGAGAGAGGAGCAACAAACCCGGATTCTGTACAAGCTAACAATACTTGACAGGATAACCCCGGTAACTCCTGGCAGGCACGATAATAATGGATAGGGTGTTTTCTATCCTGTTAATCATTTTGGTTCTATTCCATATCGTGTGGGTAGAGTGAGTATGTTTAAAACCACAGAGTACACGGAGAGCACGGAGTGAAAAAAGGGTATTATCGAGGCAAAACGTCCAACCCATATGATAAATAGAAGGGTTCCAGTGAAAATTTTCATGAACAGTACGGTTAAAGTGCTCCGGAGCGGTATTCCAATGCTCGTTCTTCTGTCGTCTCTGTGTTCTCCGTGGTAAGTAATTGGCTGTTACCCACACAAAATGGAAGAAAACCATCATTTCTAATACTCTTCAAGGTAAACCGTTGTGGTGTTTTATACTTATATTAGGGATATTAGGGATAACCCGCTGGATGCGGAGCCTCTTTTCATGTAAAATGTTTTTTATAAGGCAATGAAACGGGAGAAGAGATGAAGGTGCTGTTTCACGACAAGGTTTTTGCTGTCGCCGTGGCTGCGTCCGCCACGGTTCACCTGGCCGTTTTCTCCGGCGTCCCTTCCTTCCGCATCTCCCGGGAAGACACGCGGCAGGAGACGTATATCGAGTTCATCTACTATCAAATTCAAGCCGGTCAGGACGGTCTCGATAAAACCGCCGCGATTGATGAGCGGAGCGAGCCGGTGAAGGTCGAGGCGGAAGCCGTGGAGGTCAGGGACGTCCATCACCTGCTCCAAAAGGAACACGAGACGGAAGAGGAATCCGTTCCCCACCTCCCTGATCGGAAAATAAACGTCAGGGTGCGCGATGAGACCGGGACGTCCCCGCTTTTCAAGGATGCCGGGATGTTCGAGGAAGGGAAGCTGCTCAACGAGTACGCCCGCACGCTGGACAGAATCATAGAGAGCTACGGGTGTATCTCGTATCCGAGCCATCAGCGACGACGCTTTATCGATGGCTCCGTATTGATATACTTCCGGGTGCGCAGAAACGGCTCCCTGAAATTCGCGACGGCGCGCAAGGGCGCATACTCGAACTGCCCGGAATTCAGGGCTGCCGCACTCGACGCCGTGAGGAGGGCCTCCGCCCACTTCCCGCCCTTTCCTGAAGGCTTGAAGAGAGAGGAGATCCTATTCTCTCTTCCCGTCTCATTCACCCTGGAAAGATAGGAGATGATTTCCCGGACAGCCGCCAGACCGGGGAGCTGTGGTCTATTCCCGGGGGCTCTTTTCTTCGTTGCCTGCATTTTAATTCTGGGGGCGGGGTTTCTTCCGGCCCTTTCTCACAGGAGCGGCGCCCCCGTTATCCTGGGGCGGTACTCCGCAGCCTATGTAGTTTTCCTCGCGGCATACGGCACCCTGTTATTCAACAGCATTTTTCTTTTTTTCAATCACAGGAACAATAACCTGGCTGTTATGCTTTCCCGCTTTCACCGTACCTCTTTTGTGAAGTTCGCCGTCCTTACGGTAATTCTCTTCTTTCTTCTCGTGCAGTTCAGCCTTTACCCTGGACAGAGGATTCCGCGTGCAGCCGTATGGTGCCCGATCATTCTTGCGGCGCTCTTTATCAGCTTTGCACTTATCTCCCGCCGCCCCTGGTTTCTCGTCCCCTTATTACGGCTCGAAAGGTTATTCGCGTCGCGCTTCATGAGCTGTTTAGTCGCTTTCGGCATCGGCGCCCTTCTGAGCCTTTTCCTCCTGGAGCTTATCCTGCGCGTTTGGCAGCCCGTTCTCGTGAGCAGCTCCTGTTTCGTGAAGGATCCCGAGATCGGCTATCGCCTGGGGGAAAGCACGCCGGGCACGAACTCGATGGGCTTCCGGGACAGGGAGCGCTGCTTCGAAAAAGAGCCCGGGGTTTACAGGATCGTGGCGCTGGGCGATTCGTTCGCTTTCGGCTGTGTCAGCCGCGATGAAAACTATCTGGCGCTTCTTGAACAACGGCTCACCGGGCAGCTCTCGCGCCCCGTGGAAATCATCAACCTGGGTATACCGAGCTACGGTCCCAAAGAGGAGCTGAGGCTCCTCGAAAAGCTGGGCATCAAGTACTCTCCCGACCATGTCATGGTCAACTTTTTTGTCGGCAACGACTTAACCGACAACAAGCCGACTTTCAAGGATAAGATCCTGCTGGATGGAATGGTTTTTAATGTGCATGCCTTTCCGCAGGGGATCCTCATGTTTCAAAATTGGTACCTGCATCACTATTTAAAGGTTGGATGGACGGCACGCAATACGCGTGGTGGCGGAGAGGAGACGGCGGTCACGGGGACGGATCGCCCCGGGGCGTTCGAGGCGGCGGAGGCGGGGCAGTCGCGGACAAAACCGGTGCCGGTTCTCGCCGAGAGGGAGTTCAACCGGGGTCTGAGTGTTTATGCCTCGCTCTTTCTTCGCTCGAGGGAAGAGCTGCTCGGGGAGAGGTTCGAATACGTGAAATCATTTATCCAGCGCATGAGGTCCGTTTCCGAACAAAACGGGGCTGGTTTTTCCGTTGTCTTGCTTCCGGAGCAAATGCAGGTTGACCGGGCGTTGCGGAGGAAGGTTCTCCGCGAGAACGGCTTGAGCGAGGCTGATTATGATTTTGAGGCGCCGAGCAGGCTCTTTGAGACCTTTGGCGAAGAGGAGGGTATTCCGGTCCTGGATCTTCTGCCCTTCTTCAAGGAAGGGTGCAGGCGAGAGAAGCTTTACTTTCCTCTGGACTCTCACTGGAACGAGCGCGGGAACCGCATCGCCTCGGATGCCATCGCTGATCTGTGGAGGAATAATAAGAGATGATCCCGGACAGGTCCCCCGAAAAGAGACGAAAGAGCGCCTTCTGGAATAGGGATTTTCCCTATGCTGCCCTGATTACTCTCCTGTGCCTCTTCTTCTTCCACGAGGTGCTTCTCAACCCGTCGAAGATGCTGTACTATCTCAGGTCCGACCTCTGCCGTTTCCTCGTCCCCAAGGTAACATTTATCGTCGACTCGTTTTACAGCGAGGGTGTCTTCCCCCTCTGGGAGCCTTTCGTCTATTCAGGCAAGCCGCCGCTGGGCGTTCCCCAGCTTGGTCTCTTCTACCCGTTCTTCATCTTTGTAATCCTCTTTTCCACTACGTGCGCCTACGGATACCTGTTCGCCGTCCACTATATCATCGGCGGCCTGGGGATGTACCTGTACGTCAGGGAGATAAGCGGGGAGAGGAGGCAGGCCTTCCTATCCTCCATCGTCTTTATTTTCTGCGGTTATATGTCCGCCAGGGTGCTTATAGGCCAGTACTGGCATATAAGCTCGATGTCCTGGATCCCGTTCATCTTCTTTTTTTCGGAGAGGGTGATAACAAAGAGGAGCTTCCTCGCCGGCGTGCTGCTGGCGGGGGCTCTCGCCATGCAATTCCTGGCGGGCCACACGCAATATTTCTTCTACACCGCTTTCGTTCTTTTCCCGTATATAATCTTCAGGCTCCTGGGCGAATTGAGGAGCGCCGGCCTCTCCCGGTGCGCGCGGGCCGCTCTCATCTTTCTATTTTCCGGCGCCATTTTTCTACTGCTTAGCGGCGTGCAGATGCTTCCATCGCTGGAGTACGGGCGCTATATTTACCGGGCCAACATGTACGATTTCGATATCGCCTCCGGTTTTTCGCTGATGCCCGGCGACCTCCCTGCACTCATCTTCCCGAACATCAAGGGCTCGGCCGTCGATTTTTCCTACTGGGGTCTGTTTAACTTCTGGGAGGTCTGCGCCTACATGGGGCTTTTGCCCCTTATGCTGGGTGCCTGCTCCATCCTCTTCTGCCGCAATCGTTACAACACCTTTTTTATTCTTCTCCTCCTTTTCTCCATTCTTTTTTCCATGGGGAACACCGTTCCCTTATTTTCCCTCCTGTACCACCGCTTCCCCGGCTTCAACCTGTTCCGCTGTCCAAGCAGGATGCTGGTTATCTACAGTTTTTCTTTCGCCCTGGTGAGCGGCTATGGCTTCTCTGTCATCTGCAGCGGCGGCCGGCGCACGGGAGTGAGAAGGCTGCTGGTGCTTTTTCTGTTACTGTTCGTATCGCTGCTTTCCGCCATAGGCGCATTCGCCGTTTTCAGGGAACAGGCGGTAAACGCGGGGAAGGTAATTGTAGCGTTCATCTTCAACCTCGATCCCCATGGCGCGCACACGCGCAGCCTCTCAGAGTGGCAGGGGCTGGTCCCCGGCTACTATGACAGGATCAGGGAGAGCCTTGTCTCCCCCTGGCAGTGCGCGAACCTGGCGATAGCCGCGTCCGTCTGCGTCCTGCTGCTGTGGAAGCGCCTGAAGACCGGCACGGCTCTTTTCGTCGTGTGCACGGCGATATTGATCGACCTCTGGTCGCTGGGCATGCCGATGATTATGGTCAAGTCCCCCGGCGAGGTATACCGCGCGGGGCCGGCCATGCGGTTCCTGAAGGGAGAAAAGGGCCTCTTCAGGGTGCACGATCGCGGGGAGGTGGCCCCCATCGAGGTAACGGAACCTGGCGGAATATTCAGGATCGAAGGTTTTGAATCGATCTTCCTGAAATATTACATTCAGTATCTCACCTGTCTTAAGTGCGACGAGAAGCGGTGGCTCGGGATCGAGGACGCCGATTTCGAGATGAGAAACTATCTCAAAATATCCAACATCGATTTCGATTCGATCGCAGGCCTCGATGACAACCTCAATCTGCTCGACCTTCTTAACGTCAAGTACGTTATCACCGCCGAGCCTCTCTCTCACCCGGGCATGGACCTGGTCTACAGCGGGGAGAGGGTTCAGACTGATGATAACACGCTCGAAAAAACGGTCGTCCCCGTATTTATCTATTTGAACAGCAACCGGCTGCCCAGGGCATTTGTAGTCAGGGAGGCCGTGCTCGCATGCGACGATATCGAAAGCCTGCGGATGCTCAAGACGCACGACCCGAGGAAGGTCGCAGTGCTCTCATCCCCGTCGGGTCGAATGAAAAACCCCGGAGAATACCGGGAGGCGGAAGTCGTGGCCTACTCCCCCAATAGAATAGAGGTGGCGGTGGACCTCGATGAGGGAGGTTTCCTGGTCCTGAGCGAGGTCTGGTATCCGGGATGGCGGGCGGTTGATAACTGCGATGAGGAACTCCCGGTTCTCAGGATCAACCATTGTCTTAGAGGGGTCTACCTGGAGCCCGGCATGCACAGGGTCGCCTTCGAGTACCGGCCTGCCAGTTTTATTACCGGCCTCCGCTTATCCATTATAGGCGTGGTTCTCTTCTGCCTGTTTCTGGTACTATCCCTCGTGCATAGCGGACGGCGAAGTCGCTGAAGGTACAAAAGATATGATTATTCCGGGCCAGGATATAACTTTCGATCAATCAGGGGCTTCCGCTGTCGGTGCGTGCCGTTCCGATGGAAACCAACCCCTGTGGATGAGGTATTGAGCATGGGCGCCATGGATTATCTGAGACACGCTCCGAGGATGTTCATAAAGCGCGGGCCTCCGCTTTATCTGGTCTTCTTTGTGACCGATCGCTGCAACGCCAGGTGCAGGCACTGTCTCTTCGGGGACGGTTCGGTTTTTCCCGACGTCGCGAGCGAGCTGTCCCTCGACGAAATCGAGAGATTGACGGAGAAGATGGGGCGGCTCATGTTCCTGCTGCCGACAGGCGGCGAGCCGTTTCTCAGGCAGGACCTCGGGGAAATCGTCGGGGCGTTCTACCGCAACACGGGTGTCAGGAACGTTGTTATACCGACCAACGGGAGCCTGACGGACCGTGTGCTCTCCACCGTAGAGAAGGTTCTTTCATCCTGCCCCGAAATCACGCTAGGCATAGATGTCTCTCTAGACGCTGTCGGTGAAAAGCATGACGAGATCAGGGGTTTTCCCGGCCTCTTTTCAACTGCCGTCACGACCTTCAGGGAGCTGAAGCGCATAGAAGAAAAGGACCCCCGGCTTAACGTGAACATCGAGTCTACCGTCTCATCCTTCAACGACAGGCTGCTCGACGAGAACTACGAATATTTTGTGAGGGAGCTGAAGCCGACGGCGCTTTTCACCCTCCTCACGCGGGGAAACCCGAAGGAGCCGGCCAGCCTCAACTTCGATATCGGCAGGTATCTGAAATACGCGGAGCGCCTCGAGAAGGGGCTCCTCTCCGGGGAGCTGAGCGGCTACCGGCATTTCCCGTTCTCGGATTTCATAAACGCCAAGAGGATCATCAGGCACAAGCTGATCGCGAGGATCGTCGGGGAGAACCGGTTTATCCTTCCATGCTACGCGGGGAGACTCGGGGCGGCGCTTTTCGCGAACGGCGATGTCTACCCCTGCGAGCTCCATACCGACATGAAGCTGGGAAATGTCAGGGATTACGGTTATGATTTCAGAGAGATATGGAGGGGCCCCGAAGCCCGAAAGGCCAGGAAGAGGATAAGGAAAGAGAGATGTTTCTGTACCTACGAGTGCTTTCTAACCCTCAACATCCTCTTCAATCCGCTCTATCTCCCTCGCGTTCTGTTGCACTGGCTCCGGATAAAATTAAGCCGCGCGAGGAGGTGTTGAGATGAACCCCGGTTTTAAAAAAAGTCATGTTTTTCCTACTTCGCAAATATGAAAGCGCTCGTTTTTATTCCGACATATAACGAGAGGGAAAACATCGAGCCCCTTACCATGCAGATACTGGGGCTCGGGAGCTCCATATCGGTTCTGGTCATAGATGACAACTCCCCGGACGGCACCGGGGAAATCGCCGATAAGTTGGCGGAGGGGGAGCCGAGGATCTCGGTCCTCCATCGACAGTCGAAACAGGGCCTCGGTACGGCTTGTATTGCGGGCTTTTATTTCGCTCTTGCAGCGGACTTTGATTTTATTATCGAGATGGATGCCGACTTCTCCCATGACCCACGCTACTTGCCGGAATTGATCGGCGCCGCGGAGGCTGCGGATGTGATCGTGGGCTCCCGATACGTTCGCGGCGGCGGCGTGAGGAACTGGGGCGTTCACCGGAAGTTCCTGAGCAGAAGCGCAAACTTTTTTGCCAGAAAGATGCTGGACCTCCGGGTCCACGATTGCACATCGGGATTTCGCTGCTATCGAAGGGATGTTCTGGAAAAGCTCAAGCTCGATGACATTGTGTCGAACGGGTACTCCTTTCAGGTTGAGGTCCTGTACCGATGTAAGCTTGCGGGACTGAAGATCGTTGAAATTCCCATTATATTCGTTGACAGGGAAAAGGGGAAATCGAAGATGTCCGGGGATGAAATCATCAAGGGCATGCTCAGCGTTTTCCGCCTGAGGAGCAGGTTCAAAAGATGGTGATTGTCACCCGTCGCCCATGATCGGCAGGAGAGAAGATACAGGGTTCCCGTTTCCGGCAGCTTTTTTCACCGCCCTGACGTCCGCCATAGCGGGGCTGTTCATCTGCCTCGCTCTCCGGCGGGGTTCGGCTGATGGCAACCTCTACATGACTTGTGCAGTCCCCCTGTGGTGCGGCCTCCTGGGTCTGCTCTTTTGGTTCGGGATCTATCTTCGCCGGGGAAGGGGAACCGCCCTCTCGGCCAGCCTGCCCTATGCAGCCTTCCTGATTCTCCTTTTTTTTCTCCCTGATTATTATGTCGGGAAGGGACCCAGGCTTGTGGTCTCATTATCTATCCTGGCGATTACGGTCCTCTGCTTGTTCGTGATGGCATTTTCAATCTTTTCCCGCCGCTGGCGAGCTTTCGAGGAGTCGGCGGCTAAGTCGTCTGCGAAGGTAATCGCCGCGGCATGCGTGTTGTTTATCGGAACTGCTATCGCGTATGGGATTATACGGTATTATCATTTCGGTTATGCAGGTCTCGACCTGGGTCTTTTCATACAGTCCTACTGGACGACGCTCCGCGGAAAGCTGTTTTGGAACACGCACGAGCTCTATCCGGGAGGTTCACGTTTCGGTAAGCACTTTTCGCCGGTGATGTTTCTTATCTTCTCGTTCTTCAGCCTTTGCCCGCATTTTATAATGCTCCTGTGCATCTATTCGATTTGCCTGGGTTTGGGCTGCATCGTAGTCTATCTGCTTGCCAGGGATTCCATTGGGAGATATGCAGGCATATGTTTCGGCGTCAGTTTCCTGCTGTATCCGGGGATAGTGTACGGGGTCTGCGATGGATACTACATGCTCCATTACACCCCGCTCTTTCTCCTTCTCGCCCTGTACTATTTCAAGAAAGAGAAACTGGGTCTCTTCTCCCTTTTTATTGTTCTGAGTCTTTGCACCAGGGAGGACATTGCACTTACCACCTTCTTTTTCGGCATATACGCCGCGCTTCAGAAGAGAAAGGCGGTATGGGTGCTGCTCCCAACGGTTTTGAGTGCTGCGTGGTTTGGTGCATCCATGGCAATCATAATTCCCGCCTTTGGTCCCGGCACCATGTGGGAGTTTTTCGAGGACACGGGAGGATCCCCGGAGGGCGTGATACAGAGCATTATCCATAATCCCGGTTTTATACTGGCCCGATTCACTTCTCCGGGGTACATAAAATTGATCTATCTCATCCTCATGCCGTTAGCCGTTGTTTTGCCCCTCCTGGGCGGCGAGATCATCTTTGCGCTGCCGACCCTTGCGATTATCGGCCTGTCATCAAGAGAGCAGACACGATCGATCTACGGGTACTACTATTTGCCCCTGATCCCGTTCATATTCGCGGGGGCGATAACGACCGTGAAAAGGCTCTGCTCCGGGAAGAGACCGGCTTTTATCTCGGAACGTCAGAAGGTCAAACTGTTATGTGCGTTCGTTCTCTTTCTTTCCCTGGCCGTATTCGTGAGAGGCCCTCTTGCCGAGATACTGGCCCATGGCATATCTAGGCCCTATAATGTTCGCTTGGGGAAAGGATACAATGAGACATTGTGGAAGGTCATGGGGCTGGTTCCGGCAGATGCGAGCGTCTTCATGCCAAGGTACCTTATGCCGCACCTGGCGAAAAGGATGTTCGTTGCTCCCGATGTTCCCTACGATGCCGAGTACCTTATTGTTGACTCCCGCACCGAGGATAAGCGGACGGCGGAGATTCAGAAAGATGTTTTCATCCAGTCCCTCGACGGGAACCCTGATTACGACAAGCTCTTCGACGAGAAAGGCGTGAAGCTCTACCGGAGGAAGTAGTATACTGCGGCAGTGAAATTAACCGGACGGCTAACCCCGGGCTTGAAGGTGTCTGACCTGCCTGTAATACCAAAATGATAATGTCCGGTTTGGCCAAAGTAGAAATGTCCGGTTTCAGATTGGCTATAATGCCTCTAGAAAGGATGGGAGGAGGCTATTGTGGCAAGAAAGGACATTATCGTAATGA
>JAVCDC010000083.1 GCA_030765135.1 Candidatus Tritonobacter lacicola
AATTTTAAAGAAGGGGAAGAGCGAGTTTGAAGAGGAACAAGAAGCAGAAGATTTGGAGTACATTTTTCAATGAGTCAACGAATGGTGTTTCGAGTACTTTTATTTATGAGGCAACAGGGAGCGGGCGTTTCTTTTTTCCAGCAAAGAGGCAGCAAGCCTCTCGGCTTGCTGCCTCTTTGTGCTGCTGGTTTAGGTTAAGTACAACCGCGATTAGAGCGCGTGCGCACCGCCGACGCTGCAGGTGCAGTTCGTGTTGATGGCGCCGATCGTGTATGAACCGCCCGTAGGCTCTACGGGTATCGTATCGTTCTTGAGATACACCTGGACATTCGCTGAGCTCGGCTCCACGGCATCATCCACCACGTTCTCAATCGCGTACTGATCCTTGGCTGCCTGTATGAGCCTCAGGTTGTTGACGCACTTGTTGGCCAGTGTTGTTGTTCTCGCCCTTATAAAGTTAGGTATGGCGATTGCGGCCAGGAGACCGATAATGGCAACCACGATCATAATCTCTACTAGTGTAAAACCTCCTCTCTTCATTCTATCTCACCTCCTTTCCGAGTTGATTTTCCATTTCACGCTTTACTTTGAGCAATTTTCATGCCACCTCTTGAAAAGAAGGCTTATTACTCTGCAAACGGTTTTCTTACAGCCTGTTAAAAATATTGATCACCGTCTTTCATGTCCGTCTTTTCTGCGTATTTTTTTGCATCGCTGCGATATAAAGCGGCCTTTTTTGCAATAATGCAAAAAAGTTGGGAAAATGAAAATATGGAAATAATGAACCGAGAAGACGTGAAACGGAGAAAAAGAAACAATAGAAAAAAAATTAGACGGGATAACAAGATTGACAGGATAAAAACAACTCTTTTCTGAACGCTGTACGAGATACGCTTCACGCTTCACGAGACACGCTTCACGCTTAAAGCGTGTGGCCTTTGAGGCCGGAGTTGCACATGGCGTTCGTGTTGATCGCGTTTATGCTGTAGGAACTGCCGGTAGGCTCTGAGGGTATCACGCTGTTTTTCAGGTAGACCTCGATGTCAGCCTCGGCCGGGATAACGGTCGAGGTGATGGCGTTCTCGAAGGAATACTGGTCCTTGGCCGACTGGATGAGCCTGAGGTTGTTGACGCACTGGTTGGCCAGGGTCTTTGCCCTTGCCTTGATAAAATTGGGTATGGCGAGCACCGCGAGGAGGCCGATGATGGCGACCACTATCATGATCTCGACAAGGGTAAAACCGCCCTTTTTCATTTCTTCCTTTATTCCCCGCAAAATTTAATTATACAAATAACCCCTTTAGTAACGAAGCAATTTTTATGCCAATATTGGCGCGGCGCACCTGAATAATCGCAATTACAAGCAGCTTAATGCGTTACAACCAGGCATGTTTAGCCGGGCCCCGCAAGATGGTGTTAATTATTTCGCAGTTTTGCGACATTTGGTTAAGTTAATTTTATCAAATTGCAAATACCGCGCGGGTCAACGGTCATTCCTTTTTGCCCGCCCCGTGATTATTTTAAAAATTCGTGGAAATTTCCGATGATTCGTGGGTAAATGTATTTCCCATGCATGTAGAATGCTACAGACGGCGGGTCCTTTCACTCTTCCTGCTCCTCGTATGCCTCTACTTCCTCCCCTTTTTCAAGAACGCGTTCACGCTTCCGAAGGAGCTTCTGCTTCTCCAGGCGGCAGCGCTATTGCTTTTTATACCGCTTATTTCGGCAGCCGCCGGAAGGGGGACTTTCCTGGCCCTCAAGCCCGGACTGCTTCCCCTTGTCCTCATCGTAATCCTGTTCCTCGTATCCCTCGCTTACACTCCGAGCCCCCACGTAGCAGCCGGAGAGATCCTCACCTGGCTCTCCTACCTCGTTATTTTCTTTTCCGCCTCCCAGGTTACCGGGCGTGATATCAACGGGATAGTCCTCGCCTCCCTGCTCGGCGGGGCCGTTATGGGCGGAATAGCGATCCTCCAGTATTTCTTCATCGACCCTCTACCGCTGGCCGGCGGGCAGTACAGGATTTATTCCACCCTGGGCAATCCCAACCACGTGGGAGGATACCTGGCAATCGTCATCCCCGCGGGCCTGGGCCTTGTAATTTTTTCCGGCGCAAGGAGCAGAAAGCTCCTGGTTACTGTTTTCATCGCCCTGGCCGTATGCGGGGCCGCCCTGCTTGTGTCCCGGTCGCGGGGGGCGATGCTCGGCGCGGGTGTGGGCGTACTTGCCCTTATCGCGGCGGCCGCAGGCCGGCGTGTCAGGTCCGCCGGACGGCTTATTGCCGCCGCGCTCGTTCTCGCCGTCGTCGCGGTACTTGTTACGGCGACGTTGACCATGAAGGAAGCGCGGCCCGGGAAGGACTCGGTACAATGGCGCCTCCTCGCGTGGCGCGGCATCACGGAGATGATAAAGGAGAAGCCGGTTACGGGATGGGGCGCCGGCTCTCTCAACCTCGTTTACCTGGACTTCCAGGCGAAGGTGCTCGACGGGACGGATGACGCCGGGACGAGGATTTCCGCCACGGGGATTCTGAAGATGGCGCACAACGAGTACCTGCAGCTTGCCGCCGAGGAGGGCGTGCCTGCAGCGATCCTGTTTATTATCCTGGTCGCGGCATGCGCGTGGAGCGCCTTCAGGGGAGGGCCGGCCGGCGCCGGGCCGGGAGCGGCGGTCGTGAGCTTCGCCACGCTATCCCTGACGGGCTTCCCCCTCAGGTTTGCGGCGACGGGTTTCCTCTTCTTCGTCCTTGCGGGCATCTGCCTCTCCTTCCAGCGAACGTCTAAAAGAGTGGAGCTTCGGGCGAAGGGGAAAACGGCGAGGTTATGCCTGGCCCTCACGGCAATACTTCTCCTTGCGCTGACGATCAAATATTCCATAAACAGGCTCTCCGCCGAGGAGCTCTTCACCAGGGGTATCCGCGCCTACAACAAGGACATGCCGGGGACGGCCCTGAGGTTCTTCGAGCAGGCGCTGGAGAGGGAGCCGCACAACGGCGTCGCCCGTTTCTACATGGGCTCGTGTCTCTCGAAGATGAAGCGCTACGAAGAAGCAAAGACCGCGATAAGGGAATCTCAGAAGACCCACCTCGAGATGAACTCGATCCTCGAGATGGGCAACCTATACGCGGTTACCGGCAAGACCGGCGAGGCGGTCCGGCTCCTCCGGAAATGCACGCGGATCGTCCCGGAGGACCCCCGCCCCCGCTTCTGCCTGGGGTACGCTTATTTCAGGAAGGGTGATTTTCAGGGGGCGGCGGACGAATACAGGGAGGTCCTGCGGCTGGATGGTGATTACCCGGATGCCCGGAAAAATCTCGCCCTCGCCGTCGCTGCAATGAAGAGACGAAAAACGAGGGACGACGGACGAGGGACGACAGACGAATAACCAACGCTCAATTATAGAGGCGTGAAACTTGAAAAAAGAAACAGGATGCAGGATGCAGGATACAAAAACACGATGCAGGCTCAGGATGCAAAACACGCGGTACGCAGTACGAAATACGAATAATGAGCCACGAAGACACCAAGGCACGAAGGTAAAGTGAAAACATGGAAGTATGGAAATAATGAACCGAGAAGACGTGAAACGTTGAACGTGAAACGTTAGACGTGAAGAAAAAATCAAGACATGAAAACAATAAAAAGGCGATTATCCGCGGATTAAACGGATTAACAACCCAGTCTGTTAAGACTGGTTAAACCAGCTTGTTCCAGGGCCCTAAAAGCAATTGCAGATTGTGAGGTCATCATAGCAATTAAGCATTTTTTAAATCCGTATAATCCGTTTAATCCGTGGTTCCGTTTTTAATTCTTTTTTTAACGAAACACGAACGGCGCTTCACGAGATACGCTTCACGTTTGTTATTAAGTTTCACCCCTCGATAATTAAAAATTGGTTATTCGTATTTTTTTATCCTGTATCCTACATCTTTTTTATCTTTTATCCTGCCTCTTGCTTATTCTCTTCCCGCGAGAGGCCCAGGCGGTCGATCTTCCTGTAGAGGGTCGCCAGGTCTATATCAAGGATACCGGCCGCGAGGGGCTTGTTCCCGGCAGACTCCATCAGTACCTTCTTTATGTAGTTCCTCTCGAATTCATGGACCGCGGCCTTCAGCTTCCTTTCGCGCTTCCTCGAGCACTCCACGATTCGATCGGGGATGTCCGCAATCCGGAAGATGTGGCCGTCGCTCAGCGTGACACACCTCTCGATGACGTTTTCCAGCTCCCTGACGTTCCCCGGCCAGTCGTAGCTCATGAGGATTTCGAGGAGCTCGGGTCCCATCTTCCTCTCCTTTCCTTCCGGGCCGCCCGAGTATTTCTCCAGGAAGTGTTTGACGAGGAGGGGAATATCCTCCCTTCTCTCCGCCAGCCTGGGAAGATCGATGGGTATAACGCTCAGGCGATAGTAGAGGTCCTGGCGGAACTCGCCCCGCTCCATCTTATTCTTGAGATCCTCGTTCGTGGCGGCCAGGACCCTCACGTCGACCTTGACGCTCCTCGTGTCCCCCACCCGCCTGATCTCCCTCTCCTGCAGAACGCGTAGAAGCTTCATCTGTATCCCCGGGCCCGTGGCGGATATCTCGTCGAGGAATATCGTCCCGCCGCTCGCCGCCATGAAGAGCCCCTTCTTGTCCCTTATCGCCCCCGTGAACGAGCCTTTCGCGTGCCCGAACAGCTCGCTTTCGAGGAGAGATTCCGGAAGAGTGCCGCAGCCGAAAGCAACGAACGGACCGTCGCACCTCCTGCTGTGAAAGTGAAGGGCGCGGGCGATCAGCTCCTTGCCGGTTCCGCTCTCGCCGTAGATGAGCACCGTGCTGTCTGTGGGGGCGACCTTCCTGACGATATCGTAAACAGCCTGCATCTTTTCGCTCGATCCCACCAGCCCCTCGAACCGGGATTGCTTCCTGAGCTCCTTCCTTAGCTCGACGTTCTCCAGCTCAAGCCTTTTCCTCCCCATGAGCTGCCTGACGCGCAGCCTGAGCTCATCCATGCCGAACGGCTTGATGATGTAATCCGCGGCGCCGCGCTTCATGGCCTCCACGGCGTTCTGCAGGGTCCCGAACGCGGTTATCATGATAAATCCGACGGCCGGGTTTATCTCCCTGGCTTTCTCCAGGACCTTCATGCCGTCCATACCGCTCATCTTCAGGTCGCTTATCACGATATCCATGTCCTTCGAGTGAAGTATGTCGACCGCCGCTTCCCCGCTGTAGGCGCAGTCGATCTCGTATCCTTCATTCGCGAGCATGGCCTTGATTACCCGGACCAGGCTCTCTTCATCGTCAACGACAAGCACTCTGCCTTTGTTCATTTGCAATCCGCCTTTTTGAATACGGCCGCGTATTTATTCGGGTGTTGTCCTGTGCCGGGGGAGAACGACGATAAAGACGGCCCCACCACCCGTCCGTCTCCGGACGTCGATCCTGCCGTCGTGATTCTTCACTATCCTCTCGGCTATAGTCAGGCCGATGCCTATCCCCCGGGACTTCGTGGTATAGAAGGGCTCGAACAGCCGCGTTTCACCCGCGCTGATCCCCCCGCCGGTGTCCGATATCTCGACTTCCACCGTCTCACCCTTCCCCCGGCACAACACGAGCATGTCCCCGCCGTCGGGCATGGCCTCTATCGCGTTGTCCATGAGGTTTAACAGTACCTGCTTCAACTGGTCGCCGTCGCCGAAGACGATGAGCCGCTCCGCCCCGCGCCGCTTCTCGATCCTTATCAGGTCGCCGACCTTATCGCTGTTCTTATAAAGCATGACGATCTCGTCCACCAGGTCGTTTATCTCCACCGCCCTGGAAGTCGGGGGGGGCGTCCGCACGTAATCCAGGAAGCCCTGGATAATCTGGTTCAGCCTGTCCGACTCCTTCAATATAACTTTAACAAGCTCCTCGTCCTTGCTGTTGAACATGCCCCTTTCCTTTAGGACCTCGATCGAACCCCTGATCGAGGCCAGGGGGTTCCTGATTTCGTGGGCTATGCCCGCGGCGAGCTCGCCGACGGCTGAGAGCCTCTCGCTCCTTCTGGCCCTGGATTCGAGCTTCTTGATCTCCGTGAGGTCCCTGAAGACGATCACCTGCCCGAGAACCGATCCGTCCGCGTCCTCTATGTCGGAGAGGGAAAGCCCGACCGGCTTCGCGGCGCCGCTTCTCGCAACGACGTCTATCTCGGCCCCGATGGAGCTCTGCGCCCTGCTCACCAGCCCATGCAACTCGTCAGGCCCGAGGCCGTCGAGGCCGAAGAGCGACCCCCAGCTCTTTCCAAGGAGATTCTCCCGCGTGCTTTCGAGGATCCGCTCCGCCGCCCGGTTCGCGTGGATAATCTGGCCGGTGTTGTTCGTGGTGAGGAGGCCGCTCGATATATGCCTGAGGATGAGTTCGTTGAGGTCCTTGAGCTTGGTTATCTCCATGTCCGCCTCCCTCAACCGGCGCGAGATATCGGCGCTGAGAAAGCCGGCGAGAAAGAGGATTGCAATCCGGTAAAAAAGCAGGAAAAAGACATAGGGAGGATCGTCGTAAGGGTTGATGACGCCGTGGAAGGTGGTCTGCAGAAGCCCCAGCCCCTCGGCCGCGACAACGGCACCGAAAGAGACGCTCGCGAGAAGAGCTATAACGATGCCACCGCCCATCGGAAGGAGAACGCTCGCGCAGAGGATTGTGATGATATAAAACCCGACGAATATGCTCTCGACGCCTCCGCTCATGTGAACGATAAAGGTTATCAGGGCGATCTCGACAATAAGCTGGATGTAGCCCTGGATTCCGAGGTCGAGACCGCTCTTCAAGAGAAGGGTGTAGGCTATCGTGGCGGCGAAGAAGGCGGCGATAACATAGTACGGCCCGGCCTCCTGGAATACGAGCGCGCCGATGGCGAGCACGACCGAAATGAGGACAAGCCGGATGAGCATCAACCAGGTGAGACGTCTCACCAGCTCCCTGTTCCTTACGGTTGCATTCATCCTGACATCCTTTAGAACTCGCTGACGACGCTGGCCAGCTGGAGGATCGGCATGAACATGCACACGACGATGGTCCCGATTACTATGCCGAGGAAGCCTATCAGAATCGGCTCGATCAGCGATGTCAGGCCGGCGATCGCCGAATCGACCTGGTCGTCGAAGAAATCCGACACCTTCTCCAGCATGGTGTCGAGCTTTCCGGTCTTCTCACCGACGGCTATCATCTTGGTCACCATGAGGGGGAAGAGGCCGGTTTCCTCGAGTGGATCGGCGATCGACTCCCCCATCTTGATCTTCTCGCTGGCGACTTTCACGGCGAGCTCCACCGCCTTGTTGCCTGCGGTCTTGCCGACGATGTCCATTGCCCTCAGGATGGGCACGCCGCTCTGGATAAGGGTCGAGAGCGTCCTGGCAAACCTGCTGACAACCACCTTCTGGATGAGCGGGCCGAAGATAGGGAGCTTGAACTGGAACCTGTCGAAGGCCAGCCGGCCCTTCTCGGTTCTGAGGTAGCCGCGGGCGAGAAACCCCATCGCGATGAAGAAGACGATGATACCCAGGAACCACTTCTGCATGAAGGCGCTGAAATCGAGGAGTATCTGGGTCGGAAGAGGGAGCTTGGCCCCGAAGTCCTCGTATATCGAGCCGAAGACGGGGATGACCTTTATGATGAGGATTACCGATATCAGTATCGCCATTCCCGAGACGACGGCCGGATATATCATGGCGGCGCGAACCTTCTTCTTGAGGGAGTTCGTCGCCTCCATGTACGACGCTATCCTGTCGAGTATCTCCGCCAGCATCCCGCTGGCCTCCCCGGCGCGCACCAGGTTGGTAAAGAGAGAGCTGAATATCTTCGGGTGCCTGGACAGGGCGTCCGAAAAGCTCATCCCCCCCTCGACGTCCTCCCTGACCGTCGTGATAACTCTCTTCAGCGTGGGGTTGGTCAACTGATCCTGCAGGGTGGAGAGGCTGGTCACAAGGGGAAGTCCCGCCTCGACCATCGTGGCCATCTGGCGCGAGAGGACGACGATCTCGTCGCTCTTGACGCCCTTCGACAACTTGGGGAGGGAGATCTTGCTCTTCCCCATCTCTATGGAAACCGGCGTGAGCCCCTCGCGGCGAAGCTGGAGGGCGACAGCCGCCTCGCTATCGGCCACCATCGTGCTGGCGATGTCCTCCCCGATCGCGTTCTTTGCCGTGTATTTGAAAATGGCCATGATATTCCTTGTTTTTTAGTCCGCCGCCGTAACCCTTAGTACCTCATCAAGCGTGGTGAGGCCCTCCATCACCCTGTCAAGGCCGACCATCCTGAGCGTCTTCATGCCCTTCTCCATCGCCATGGCCTTGATGCGGGACGCGTTCGCCTCGCCTATTATCAATTCCCGTATGTCGTCGTTCACCGAAAGCACCTCGAGCAGGGACAACCTCCCGGCGTAACCCGTTTTGTTGCAGGCCTTGCAGCCCCTCCCGTGGAAGATCGTGCATTTCCCGTCATGGTCCACTTTCATCTGCGCGTGCCTGAGGACCGAGGCCGGGACCTCGACCGGCTCCTTGCACCTCGTGCAGATTCTCCTGACGAGCCTCTGGGCGGCGACGAGGATGACGCTCGACGATATGAGGAACGGCTCGATGCCCATGTCGTCGAGCCTGGCGATGGCGCCGGCCGCGTCGTTGGTATGAAGCGTCGAGAGAACCAGGTGGCCCGTCAGCGCCGACTTGACCGCGATGTCCGCCGTGTCGTGGTCCCGCACCTCCCCGATCATGATAATGTCCGGGTCCTGTCGGAGGATCGACCTCAGGCCCGCCGCGAACGTCAGCCCTATAGAGGGCTTGACGGAGACCTGGTTTACGCCCATGAGCTGGTACTCCACGGGGTCCTCCACGGTGATGATATTGACCTCCGGCGTGTTGATCTCCATGAGCGCGGAGTAGAGGGTGGTGGTCTTCCCGCTGCCCGTCGGGCCGGTCAGGAGGAGCATGCCGTACGGGGAGCTGATCCCTTTACGGAAGATCTCCAGCCCTTCCTTGTGAAACCCGAGCTTGTCGAGGTCCATCGCGACCGCCGACTTATCCAGGATACGCATGACCACCTTCTCGCCGAAGTACGTGGGGAGGCATGAAACACGAAAGTCGATGTCGCGCCCGTGTATCTTGATCCTGAATCGGCCGTCCTGGGGGAGACGCCTCTGCGCTATGTCGAGGTTCGACATGACCTTGATCCTCGATGCGATCGCCGCCTGCATGTGCTTGGGGAGCGGCGAGCTCTCGTAGAGGATCCCGTCGATCCTGTACCGCAGGCGCAGAGTCTTCTCGAAAGGCTCGACATGAATATCGCTTGCCCTGGCCTTGATGCCCTGGACGAGAAGCAGGTTGACCAGCTTGACGATGGAGAACTCCTCGCTCTTCCCGACCAGCGCATCGAGATCGATCTCCTCGTCGTCGCGGTCCCTCTTGAGCTCGATCCTCGGGGCCTCGGCCTTCTCGAGCATGCTCTCCATTCCGGAGAAATCGGCGTAATAGTTGGATATCGCCTCCCGGATAGCGATCGTGGTACTTATGACGGGGGAGATGGAGAGGCCGGTGACCAGTTTCATGTCGTCCAGGGCCACGACGTCAAGGGGGTCGGCCATGGCCATGCTCAGGACGTCCCCTATCCGCGCCAGGGGCATCACCCTCAAGTGAGTCGCCATTTCCTTCGATAGAAGCTCGACCACGTCGGGGAACATCTTGTACTTCGTCAGGTCTATGAAAGGTATGTTGAGAAGCTCGGCCGTGACGGCCATCATATTTCTGTCCGTGACATAACCCTTCTCGACGAGGATATCTTCGATCCTGGCCCCGTCCCCCTTGAGCATGGACTGGGCCGTCCTCAGGTCTTCTTCCTTCAACAGGCCCTTCTTCAGGAGGGAGTCCGTCAGCCACTTTTTCTTCATTCTGGCCATTATCCCTTATCCTTCACCGACCCGTTTTCACTGATCGTAAAAATGCTTATCTTCTCCCCCTCATCTTCTGCCGCCATCGCTTCTTCAAGGTCGACGTGCTCGGGGATCTTGATGCCGTAACACCTCTTGATGGCACCAAGGATATCGGCTGACGTCGCCGTGAAACACCGCAGCGTCATGCCGCTCTCTTCCTCTATCTCCTTCCGCGCCTCCTCATCCAGGGGGTTATCGATGACAAGAGTTAGAACGTCCCCCATTCTGTCGAGGGGGATGCACCGGTGTTTGACGGCCAACTGTTCCGGCACCAGCCTGATAGTTACGGGGTCGATTTCGTAATGATCGAGCGCCAAATAGGGTATTCCGTACTGGGCGGAGATGGCCGCGGTGATCTCCTCCTCGGTAGCATAGCCCAGGTCGACCAGGGTCTCTCCGACCAGCTTGCCGCCGAGCTTATGCTCGGCGAGGGCCGTATCGAGCTCCTCCTTGGTTATGATGCCGCTCTCGATAAGCATCTGGCCAAGTTTCTTCTTAATGACTCTTTTATAGCGTCTCATGGCCGTCCTGCATCACCGAACAAGGGCTTTCCCTTACGTTTTTATAGCATAACAACGCGGCTATTTCAAGTAAAATTTGCATTTTTGCAAAAAATATATGCCGCACCTTTGCGTTCGCCGGATCAAACCCGGTGCAGGCTTAGCGCCTTTGCGGTAGAACTTTTCTGTCTTTTAATTGAACATTGAACATTAATTATTCGTCCCTCGTCCCTTTAGCTCCGCTCAGGACAAGTGTGCATGTTTCGTGAATCGTATCTCGTGAAGCGCCGTTCGTGTTTCGTTAAAAAAAGAATTAAAAACGGAACCACGGATTAAGCGGATTATACGGATTTAAAGCAGGTTATGTTGTTTCAGTATCCGTCAATAATCCGCGGTTTGTTATTCGTATCTCGTGAAGCGTGTAATGGAAAACGTGTAACGTGTAACGTTTCACGTTCAACGTCTTCCTGTTATTCACTTCGTGTAAAACTTGTGCTGAGCGTTGTCGAAGTATTTGTGAAATTCGTGGATAAATTTTTTTGTTGTTTTTCATGTCTTTATTTCTTCTTCCAAGTTTCAAGTTTCACGCCTCGATAGCCGAGATGACAGCATTCCTCACGGCGGCATCCTTCTCTTTTTTCAGAACCTCGAGCGCTCTCCGCGCCTCGTCCGTGCGGAAACGGCCCAGCGCCCTGACGGCGGCGACCCTGACGCTCTTTGAATACCCCTTCTTTAATAATCCCGCCATCATCCTGGCTCTGGCAACGGTGGCCAGGAAGGGAACCGCCCGCTCCTCCCGGAGCTTGCCCAGGGAGACGCATATTTCCTCGAGGAGGGCGTCTTTCTCCTCGCGGGAGAAATCCCCTTTTCCCTTGCTGATAGCCATGAGCTTGCCCGCCGCCTCCTTATAACCCACGTCTCCGAGAGCCTGAACTGCGTACCTGAGGACGTAGAAGTTCCTGTCGTCCAGAGCCCTTACAAGCACCCCTCCGGCGACGCTCCCGCCGAACCGCTTGAGGGTCCCGATGACCTCGTGTCTGACCTGGGGGTGCGGGTGAGAGAGCGTCCCCCGAAGCAGCTCGATTGCGATCTCGGGCTTCTCCATTCCGTCCAGGATCTCCATCAAGCGTATACTGCTGGTCACTGACATGTCGGACTTGAGCTCCTCGACGATCCGGGCCGTGGCCTCCTCCCCGAGCTCCTGGAGAACGGTTGCCAGGTACTTCCTGCAGGTGAGCTCCTCGGTTTCTTTGATGGCGGCCACGAGGTGGCGGATAATAGCCTCATCCAGTCTTATCACGATATCGTGCGCTGGCCCCCTCCTGGACGGGTCGCCGCTCCTCAGCTCCCCCATCAGGAGGTTCGCGATCTCCTCGTCGCCGATCCTCATCAGCTCCTCCAGCGCCAGCTTGCTCCTCTCTGGAAATCCCGAGCCGTCCGCCCTCTTGTGCTTCCTGAACATGCTTACGGGTTTCTTCGCTTCCTCGAAATCCATCTGCCTGATGGACTTTTTTGCCATCTGCGACAGGAGACCCCCGAGGATCCTGTAGACGCGTGTATCCGTCTCCTTCTCCAGGCCGCGGATGAGCATATCGACAAGCCCGGCGTCCATATCCCCGGATCCGTAAGAGGCTATCTCCGGGGAGAGGAAGCTGACGGCCTCTGCCACCTTCAGGCGTATATCGGCCGTCGGCGAGGCCAGGCCCTTTCCAAGCGTGTCCACGATCCTCTCCGCGAGCACTGTCTCATCCCGGAGGTTCAGCTCCGCCAGGATCTTTTTAATCTCCTCCAGCGCATCCCGTGTGACGAGCTCGGAGGGGTCGCAGTGCGTGAGCTTCTCCGCCTTCCCCATCAGGTCGCTCTCGGACTTCACGTCCCCCCAGCTCACAACCTCCTCCAGTACCCCCTTCCTGACCAGGTCCCGGTACATCTCTATGGAAACGGCGCTCTTGCCGGCGAGGGAGAGTATCTTCTCGATGACCTCTTTTATCCGCTTCATCTCCTCAGCACCGGTCGAGCCGGGAGCCGCCGACTTCTTGAGCTTGATGTATGTCTCGCTAAGTTCAGCGATGATCTCACGGATCTTCTCTTCCGAAAACGCCGAGACGGCCTGTTCCTTGGCGGTCTGGGTCTCGCCGCCGTCCTTCCGCTTCAGCAGATCGGCGAAAGCGGACGGGTCCATCATGAGCATGCGCTTGGCGATCTCATCGCGGATCTTGTCCCTGGCCGCCTCGTCCTCGACCGCCCCCACCATCTCCGCGGCCTCGTCAATAGCCCTCATGACATCGTCTATCCTGCCACCCGACTTGGTGAGAACGTCCTTCGCCCTCTCTATGACGAGGTCGCCTTCGCCGATCGGCACGTAAATCTTCTCGTCGATACCGATGTGGTAAATATTGCTCTTCTCCAGCTCTTCGGAGAGAATGATGCCCTTCTCCTTCATCCACTTCTTCTCACCCAGGCCCTTCAGGAAGACGAACAGCTCATCCAGTTCCAGCCCCTGCTTGAAGGTCACGCTCTTGATGTGGCAGTCGATGAGGTTCTGGAGGAAGACGCCCGCCATCTTTTTCGCCTGCTCTTCCCTGAGCGGCTGGCCGTTGGCGAGGAGGCTTCCCTCCGACTCGGCGAGGATAAGGGACCTGTTGGACTCGAGCGTTCTCGCCAGGCCGGAGAACGCCGATTCCAGCGCCACGATCACCTGTTTGCTGCCGGGGGGGTAAAATGTGATGTTCGTCACAGCGATACGGAGACCGAGGAGGAGGTCCGGGAGCGCTTTCCAGCTCTCCTCGTCCAGGGGCTTTGTCCCGCCCACCCTCTGCGTCTTCTCGTCCATTCCCACCTCCTAAAAATGAATCCGCGGATTAAATCCGATGATTCATTTTTTTTCGTGCAGGCGCCGGATAAGTCGGTTGATAGAGGCCTCGAGAACTCCTATCTCGTCCTCGCCCGATATGTCGATGTCTTTTATTTCATCGCAGGTCGAGAGCTTCTCCACAGCGATGGCGAGGCGGATAACCTTCACTATCACGTCCTTCATGAGATAGAAACCGAAAAGCGAGATAAGGAGAACAAGTAAAATTACGACGCTGACCATCCACACCCACATCGAGGCTCCCTGAGGCTGGATGTAATAGAGAAGCAGGCAGCAGCACGCGAGAATAGGGGTTATACTCATCAGCGCGAAGGAAACCATGAGCTTCCTTTTCAACCCCGCCTTTGCCAGCGACATCCCCTTCAGACCTTCACCCATCGCACCCTCCTTTATTGTACTTCTATCGTATCTCGCAAATCGCCGTTCGTGTTTCGTTAAAAAAAGAATTAAAAACGGAACCACGGATTAAGCGGATTAGACGGATTAAAAACATGCTCAATTGTTATGATAACCTCACAATCTGCATTTGCTTTTAGGACACTGAAACAAGCAAGTTTAATCAGTAGCCGTCAATAAGCCGGATTTTCAATAATCCGTGGATAATCGCCTTTTTATTGTTTTCATGTCTTGATTTTTTCTTCACGTCTAACGTTTCACGTTTAACGTCTTTTCAGTTGCAATGACGTTCTTCGCGTCGAACGAGGCGCAGACGCCGCACAGGCTGCACTCCCCCGAGACGCAATCGCCCGTCATTATAGCATCATCGGCCTTTCTGTCTTCACTTATCAGGAAATCTTTCCTTAACCCGGTATCGATGTGGTCCCACGCGAGAACGTCTCCGTAGCCCGGCGCCGCGCCGGCGTAGTCCCCGGGATCCAGGCCGGAATCGGCAAACGCCTCCATCCACTTTCGAAGGTCGAACATATCCGACCACGGTTCGAGCCTGCATCCCCTTCGCCAGGCCCCGAGGACCACGTCCGCCATGCGCCGGTCGCCTCTGGCAAGGGTCGCTTCCAGAAAGCTCATCCCGAGGTCGTGAAAGCGGACCTTACTCCTCGACTTCCTTAAAATATCCGAAAGGCGGGACCTTTTACCGGAGAGAACGTCCATCTCCTCCATCGGCCGCCATTGAAAGGGGGTATGGGGCCTGGGAACGAAATAGGAGATGCTCAGGCTGACTGCCCCGTCCTTTCCGTCCACGTCCCTCCTCGAGAGTGAAACCCGCCGCGCCAGCCGGGCTATCGATTCCAGGTCCTCCTCCGTCTCGGTTGGCAGGCCGATGATGAAGTAGAGCTTGATCGAGCGCCAGCCCGAGGCGTAGATTTTTCCCGCAGCCTCGATAAGCTCTTCCGACGAGGACGATTTATTTATAATGGCCCTCAGCCGGTCGCTCCCCGTCTCGGGCGCAAGGGTGAGCCCGCCCTTTTTCAGTGCCGCCATCGCCCTGTCTCCCCACGACAGCAGCGTCTCGACCCTCAGGGAGGGCAGGGAAATCGTGGCGCGCCGCGTCCGCGCCTCATTTCCCAGCTTCACCAGAAGCTCCCCTATCCCCGAGTAATCGCCGGTGGAGAGCGACAGCAGAGAGATGGAATCGCAACCTGTAGAGGAGAGCATCGAAGAGGCGGCGAGGACCAGCCGGTCGGCGCTCCTCTCCCGCACGGGGCGGGAGGTCATCCCCGCCTGGCAAAATCTGCAGCCCTGTCCGCACCCCCTCCGTATCTCCAGCACGGGGCGGTCGTGGACTATTTCTATCAAGGGGACAATGGGCGCGGGCGTATAGCCCGCTCCCTCGATGTCTTTAACAAGGTTCTTCTTCACGGTATCCGGGACCGAGGGATGCAGCTTTTCAACCCCCGTTACAACCGGCCCCTTGCCGTAGCTGAAACGGTAGAGGGACGGCACGTAAAAGCCGTCGTTCTCGGTCGCGAGGTGAACGAGGAGGTCGCTTCTTCCCCTCCCGGATGACCTGAACCTCCGGTACGCCTCCATGAGCCTCACGATGGCCTCCTCCCCGTCCCCGGGAACGACGACGTCGAAGAACGGGGCAACAGGCTCGGGGGCAAAGGCGCATGGCCCCCCCGCTATCACGAGGGGCGTGTCCCAGCCGCTCCTGCGGTCGGCCGTAAGGGGAACCCCCCCGAGGTCAAGCATGTTCAGGACGGTTGTGTACACAAGCTCGTGCTGGATGGAGAAACCAACGATGTCGAAGTCCGCGAGGGGGCGACGGGACTCGATCGACTGCAACAGAATCCCCCTTCCTCTCAGGCACTCCTCCATGTCCACCCATGGCGCGTAAATCCTCTCGGCGAGAGCCCATTCGAGACCGTTTACGACCTCGTAGAGTATCCTCGATCCGAGATGGCTCATGCCGATCTCGTAGATGTCGGGAAACGCCAGGGCCACACGGACATCGACGCCCCTCCAGTCCTTACGCACGGCGTTCGGCTCGTTCCCGAGATACCTGGCGGGCCTTATAACCTTTTTCAGGCAATCATTATAAATCTTCAGAGCCATACTCCCGATACGATCGTTCCTGGAAAGCATACAACGGGTTTACATGAAACCGCGAGCCCGGGAAATAGAATAAGCGGCATTATTCATGAAAAGGGTGGAAATACCAAAACTTATTTTAATACAATAAAATAGGTTAAAACAGACTATTCCCGCCTGCGAGGAAATCTACTTAAGAACGGATCGTTTTGCAAGGCATAAAAACCGGGAATCACCTTTGGATTATCTTACCGCAACAGAGTCTCGACTGATCTGCGCCGCCCTGACCGCCACGGCCTCGCTCATTGTATACCTCAACATCCGGTCTGTTCGAATCAGGATGGTCATATGGAGTATTCTCATTCTCATCGGCATCGCCAACGCCCTCTCGTTGAATCTCAAGCAATCCAATATTGTTCACGCGAACCTTATCCACCATTACCTTGGGGCCAAATACGACTGCTCCTATTCGGACTTTTATAAATTAGTTACCGCAGCGCTCGAAATGCCACAGATATCCTACCGGGACCTTAAAAATTCTCCCGCCATGTTCCGGGCGGATCCACGCGAGCACAGGCTTTATTATCAAGAGCTTTTAACAAAAAACAGGATCAGCTTCTCCGCCCTGGAACCACTGGAGCACCTCAGAGAACTCTGCATATCAGAGGACCTGGTTAAAAAGGAAGCGAGTGATATCTTGCGCGATGGACTGCGACCCGAAGAGATAACCGGCTTTAAGAGAGACGTCAAATTCGCCGCGGGAAAATGGAAAGGTGGCCGCAGCCTCGCGGGTGATTACGGTTTCAACGGGTCCCCGCTGTACGTTCTCGCCCGCCAGATGGATCCCGGTTTGTGGTTTCCTCTGACGACTTCTGCCGGCTATATAAACATATGCTGGCAAATCATTGCCGTATTTATCATAACGTTTCTCGCCGGAAAGGCCCTGGGATGGGCAAAGGACGATTCGCTGTTCGCTGCGGCACTGGTACTGGCATCGCAGGACTTTACTGGATGGGCGCTTCCGGGTTTGATATTGGCCGGATGGCTGTTGCCGGTAATGGCCACCCTCTGGGCTTTTAGACGGCCGAATGTTGCAGCATCGGGTTTCGGGATCGCATGGGCCGGCCTGATTAAGCTTTTCCCCTTCGTGTTGGCCCTACCTTTAATTCTCCGGGTAGTCAAAGCGCATATTTTCACCCGTCGTATCCTGGTTCAATCAAAAAAATATGAGAGTGCCGGCAAACAGGCCGTCCTTCCATCGCATGTTTTGGCCCTGCGAATCCTTCTCGTCTGTTTGGCCTTAACCGTCATTCTAACGGCTCTGAGCTCCCTCACGGGTCGATCCTGGGCCGAATTCCTTCATAAAATAACTTTGCAGTTTCAGTCCCCCGCCTACTTCGACAACAGCGTAAGCCTTTCACAAGCATTCCTGAAATTAGGTATCGCCGGCAGTCCCGCCATTATTCTTCCAAGGTTAACAATGCTGTTTGCCATATGCTGGGTAATCTGGATGTCCAGGGAGAAGGACTTCTGGCAAACACTTCCGCTCATCTCTCTTGTTTTACTTTCATGCATGGCGTGGTTCGCTCATACCTGGTTTAATTATTATTCCATCATCACCCTCTTTCTGCTTCCGGGACTGCTGCGCAGCCATCGGCGCATGGTTGTCCTATTTCTCATCCTGTTTGCGGCGAGCTTCTCGCTCCCGGAATACGACGACGCCTGCGGGCATCCGTTCGAATTCCTTTCGATCATGAAGGTGATTGTTCCCCTGCTGTTGCCGGTTTATGTCCTTGCTATGGAAGTGCGGAAAATCCGAAGGCTGGAATCGTCACCGTCCGAACTCCATATCCCGGACCGGTGGATCTTCTTCGCGGGCAAATTCATCATACCGGCAGGATTCATCTTATCCGTTTTTCTCGTCGGCACGGAAATGTATCGCTTTCAAAAAGCTAACTCCTATTTTCAAACAAGTCAGATTCTCCGGCAGCAAGGAAAAAAGAAGGAAGCTCTTATCTATTTCACCAAAACGGCGAAGTTGCTGCCGGGAAACGCGCAGGCACAGTCCAATCTCGCCAGCGTTCATGCGGAGAACGGAAATATCGAAGAAGCCATCGCGTATTTCAAGAAAGCGCTGGCACTGGATCCCGATAACGCTGATGTCCATACAAATTTGGGCACGTTGTACTTCAACACCGGATATATTGAGCAATCCATCGACCTATTCTCCGGGGCTTGCCGGCTGGTTCCCTATGACGAACAAATGCATTTCAATTTCGGCAGGGCGTTCCTCCGCCAGGGCAAGCTCGACGAAGCCAAGGCGCTCTTTAATAAAGCGTTGGCGATCAATCCGAATTTCGAACCGGCCAAACGATATATCGATGCAATCAGCGCGCGCGGGGCGGTAACGAACAATGAAAAAAACGGAGAATGAACGGCTGGACTATTTTCCCAAACAGGTGATTTCTACTTTCATGCCTCCCGGTGCTTAGTAAGCGTAACGCTTGGCGCGGACTCCTTCGAGAACGCCTATCGACAGGAGGGCCGTTATCAGCGACGACCCGCCGTAGCTCACGAGGGGAAAAGGAAGGCCCGTGATCGGCATCAGGCCGATCGTCATCCCCGCGTTTATCATGACGTACGCGGCGAGCATAACCACGACGCCCACCGCGAGAAGGCGGCCGAACGGGTCCCTCGCCTGCGCGGCTATCCCGAACCCTCTGAAAATAATGATCATGAAGAGCCCGATCACGACCACCCCTCCCGCGAAGCCCCACTCCTCGCCGATGACCGAAAATATGAAATCGGTGTGACGTTCCGGCAGGAACTTAAGATGGGTTTGCGCCCCGTGAAGCCAGCCGTTGCCGAAGAACCCCCCCGAACCAACGGCGACTTTCGACTGGATCGCGTTATACCCCAGCCCCATGGGGTCGAGGCCGGGATTGATAAATATCCTCAGCCGGGCTTGCTGGTAGGGCCTCAGGAACATCCACAGGACGGGAAGGGAGAGGAGGGCGAGAAGAAAGACGAAAGCCAGGTATCTTGGTTTCACTCCCGATACGTAGAGCATGCTGAAGAGGACAGGCATTAGGATGAGGGCCGACCCGAGATCCGGCTGTTCGAGGATGAGGAAGACCGGCAAGAGGACTATTAACAGCGGGACCGCCATGAACCACAGACGTTCCCTGTGCCTGTGGAATCCGCTCAGGAACTTCGCCAGGACGGCGATGATCGCCAGCTTGGCAAACTCCGACGGCTGGAAGGAAACGGGTCCCAGGGAAAGCCAGCTCCTGGCGCCCCTCAGCGGCGCGCTGAGGTAGAGGACCGCCACCAGCAGTACGAGGGCTGCCGCGTAGAGGAAGGGCGCCAGTGTCCCGATGTGTCTGTAGTCCAGGTGGGCGAGGATAAGCAGGCCCAGAAGACCGATTGCAGCCCACAGAAGCTGCTTTCCGATATAGGGCGAGGGAGCCGATTCCGAGCAGCTCGCGCTGTGGATGAACATCAGGCCGAAGACGATGAGCAGCCCCGCGCATACGGGGATGGCATAGTCATAGCGTTTGCTCAACTGTATCATCAGTTATTCGTAAAACGTGTAATGGAAAACGTGTAACGTGTAACGTTTCACGTTCAACGTCTTCCTGGTATTTAATTCGTGGACAGCAAGTAGTTGGTTATTTTTTACTTTACCTTACCTTACCTTAACCCAACTACCATACCGGCCTCCTCACCTTAACCTTTACCTGGTTCCTTTAACATATTTCCATATTCGTTAAAAAAAGAATTAAAAACGGAACCACGGATTAAGCGGATTATACGGATTTAAGGCATGCTCAATAGTCTACAGTCTACAGTCTTTGGTCTACGGTCTATTGTCTTCGGTCTATTGTCTTCGGTCTTCGGTCTATGGTCTTCTGTCTTTGGTCTTTTGTTTCCTGAGATATTCCTCGAGGAAAGCGCGGGCCACGGGGGCCGCGTCGTGCCCCCCTCCGACGGAGTTCTCGATCAGTACAACCACGGCGATCTCCGGCTCTCCCGATGGGGCGAAGCACGTGAACCACCCGTGGTTCGTCTTCTTGCCTGCAACGGTCACCTGGATAGTCCCCGTCTTTCCGGCGACGTCAAAGCCTTCCACCTTCGCCCGCCTGCCGGTCCCCTTGGGGGAGTTGACGACCTCGAACATCCCCTCTTTTACGAGCTCCAGGTGGCGGGGATCGATGTCCGCTTTCTTTCTCACCTCTGTCTCGAAGCTCCGTATCATTACACCGTCGGGAGCGATCACGTGCCTGACTATCCTCGGTTTGAAGACGGTTCCCCCGTTTGCTATCGCGCTGAGGGCGACAGCCAGTTGTATGGGCGTCGCGGTGAGGTATCCCTGCCCGATAGAGAAACTTGCCGAGTCGCCCGGGAACCAGTCCTCCCGCAGGTTGTTTTCAACCCACTCGTCAGAGGGGAGGAATCCGCCGGCCTCGTTGGGGAGGTCCACGCCGGTTGACTCCCCGAAGCCCAGCCCGGTCGCCTCCTCGACTATAGCCCCGCGGCCGGTCTTGAGCCCGACGTTGTAGAAATAGACGTTGCATGACCCCCGGATCGCGTCGATCAGATTCACCGTGCCGTGACCTCCCTTCCTCCAGCACCGGAACCTGGCCCTCCCCAGGTAAAAGGCGCCGTCGCAGTGGAAGCTCGTGTCAGCGGTGACAACACCTTGCCTGAGCGCTGCCAGGGCGACGACAATTTTAAATATCGATCCCGGCGGGTAGGTCCCCGTGATGATCCTGTTGACCATTGGGTGAGATGGGTTGGAGAAGAGCCTGCGCACGTCCTCCGGGGAGACCGGGCTGACGAACGCGTTGGGATCGTAGCCGGGGTTGCTTGTCATCGCCAGGATATCCCCGTTCCGGGGGTCCATAGCGATAGCGCAGCCGCTACTGCCTCCCATTGCCGCCGCGAGGGCCTCCTGCAGGTCCGCGTTTATCGTCAGGTAAAGGTTCGAGCCGGGAACGGGGTCTACGCGGCCCAGAACGCAATCCCTGTATCCCCTGCTGTCCACCTGGATCTGTTCCCCCCCCGCCTCGCCGGCCAGGTACTCGTCGAACGTCTTTTCAACGCCGTCCTTCCCCTCGACCTCGAGCGCGATGTAATAGTACCCTGCCATATCATCCCTGTCCTTCTTGCCTGCGGCCCCGATGTAACCGACGGTGTGGGAGCATACTTCTCCGCCGGGGTATCTCCTGCGGGGATACACGCCCACGTTGACGCCGGCCAGGTCCAGCCGCCTCTCCTCCAGCATGGTAGCCTTCTCCAGGCCGATATCCCTTGCGATTGTTACCGGCATAAAGGGGAGCGCCCCCCTGCCCTTTATATTTCCTGCCAGCCGGGAGGGGTCTTTGCCGAGGAGCGACCCGAGCTTTTCGGCCAGCTTGATGTGGTCCTCGACATCTTCCGTCACGACGTCAACATCCCACGAAACCCTGTTGTCCGCGATGACCATGCCGTTTCTGTCGAAGATATTACCCCTCCTTGCCGGGAGGTATATCCTCCTCACCCTGAAATTGCGCGCCAGGTTTCGGTACTTCGCGCCGTTTATTATCTGGACGTTCCAGAGTCCTGCAATCAGGACGGCGAACGCCCCGGCGACTAGAAAAGAGAGATGCTGCACTCTCCTCCCGGACCAGCTCAGTCGATCAGGCCATTTCATGGTCTATGAAACCCATGATCATGAAGCAGAGAGGGGCCACAAGCGCGTTGGCTACGATGGCGGGACCTATGTACTTCACCATGAAAGAGGCGGGGAACTGCCCGCCGCCGGAAACCGCCTCGATTATCCCCGACACGAGATAATAAAAGAGGGTCGCCGAGGCGACCATGATAGCCTGCGTTGTAGCTGTCGAAGCCGACAGAACCCTCCTGTTCCAGCTCAGGACGACGGCAAGTATGAAAAGGGACAGGGCCGATGACCCGAAGGCCGCCGACGAGAGGGTATCCCTGAGGAGCCCCCCTGCGACACCCACCATGGCGGCCGGCAGGATATCTATCCTCAGCGAAAAAAAGACGACCGCGATTATCACGAACTCGAACCTTATATTCGCGAAAAATAAATATTTTGCCGCTATCGCCTGCAGGAGACAGCACACCGTCAGTACCACCAATATATAGAAAGCCCTCATAATGGGGCCACCAGACGGAATAGGAGAAGAAGCTGTAAGCTATAAGCGGTAAGAAGTAAGAAACAAGATGCAGGAAACAGGATGCAGGATGCAAGATACAGGATAAAAAAATGCGGGATACAAACAATCATCGATAACCAATCTTTAACCTTTTAAACTTACAACCGGCGCCACCTGTGCGTTCTTCGCGCCTTTGCGTTTCATTATTTCCATATTCGTTAAAAAGAATTAAAAACGGAACCACGGATTAAGCGGATTAGACGGATTAAAAACATGCTCAATTGTTATGATAACCTCACAATCTGCAATTGCTTTCAGGGCACCGTGTTGTTAATC
>JAVCDC010000001.1 GCA_030765135.1 Candidatus Tritonobacter lacicola
TAACCATTGATTGAGCAGCGATTTTGCTCTCATATGAAATAATTATGGCGAAACGCAGCAAAATCGCTATCATATTAGCTTGATGGCTTTGCCCAATATTATGAAGGGAAACAGCACCACACACAAGAAAAAATTGCTAGACCGGGTGAGCGAGCTGATGCGACTCAGGCATTACTCCATCCGAACGGAAAGGTCATATATCGGCTGGATCAAGCGGTATATCTTGTTCCACAAAAAGAGGCATCCCGGGGAGATGGGTGTTCCGGAAATAGAGGCCTTTCTTACCCACCTCGCCGTCGATAGAAAGATATCGCGCTCAACGCAGAACCAGGCTTTCAATGCCCTGCTGTTCCTGTACCGGGAAGTTCTGAAAATACCGCTGGATGAAAGAATTCAAGCGGTCCGCGCAAGCAGGAAACGGAAATTGCCGGTGGTCATGACCCGTGACGAGGTAAGGCTGGTAATCGGGGCCATGTCCGGAACGTGCGGTCTCATGGCGAAGGTCATGTACGGGAGCGGCCTTCGCCTCATGGAGTGTGTTCGCCTTCGAGTGCAGGACATGGATTTCAACATGAACCAGATAACCGTGCGCAGCGGAAAAGGGGACAAGGACAGGTGGACGATGTTGCCGGAGAGCGTCCAGCCGGCACTACAGGAACATCTGCGCAGGGTCAGGATTATTCATTCCAACGACCTGTCCCGGGGCTACGGCGAGGTGTACCTCCCGCACGGTCTTGAGCGGAAGTTCCTGAGGGCGGCTAAAAGCTGGGAGTGGCAGTACATCTTCCCGGCGAAGGGCCTCTCGCGCGATCCCCGGACGGGGAAGGAGCGCAGGCATCATATCCATCCGACTATCTTCCAGAAAGCTCTGAAATCAGCGGTCCGCCTGGCAGGTATAAACAAGCGCGTGACGAGCCACACGTTCCGCCACAGCTTTGCGACGCACCTGCTGGAGGCCGGATACGACATACGGACAATCCAGGAACTCCTGGGCCACGCAGATATCTCCACCACGATGATCTATACACACGTTCTCAGGGCAGGAGGAAAAGGTGTGAAGAGCCCCCTGGACGATTTAAATTGAATACCTTAACCATACCCCACCTCCATAACCTGTTCCACCTCGTAGGTGGGGTAGGTTAAGGTGTTGGATTTTATAACCTGTTCCACCTCGTAGGTGGGGTAGGTTAAGGTGTTGGATTTTAGTGAGTTAGCATGAAAGCAGATAATTACGGCTGGATGGGGAAGCTGCTGAGGGTGGACCTCACGAAGAGGAAGACGTGGGTTCAGCCGACGTCGGATTACGTCCCGGAATGGATAGGGGGGCGGGGCATCGGCGCGAAGATAGCGTGGGACGAGATAAAGCCGGGGACGGGGCCGTTTTCCCACGAGAATATCCTGATGATTCTGACGGGTCCGCTAACGGGGACGGCCGCGCCGTTCTCGGGGCGGACGACGGTCTGCTCACTGGCGCCGCAGGGCTGGCCGCACGAATGGTTCACGCGCTCCAGCTTCGGGGGGCACTGGGGGCCGGAGCTGAAGTACGCAGGCTACGACGGGATAATCATCACGGGCTGTTCTGACAAGCCCGTCTATCTCCGGATATGCGACGACGAGGTGGAAATAAGGGACGCCCGCGAACTGTGGGGGCTGGGCATATACGAGACACAGCAGAGACTCATAGGCGAATTTGGCCAGGGTTGGCGAGTATTCGCCATCGGCCAGGCGGGGGAGAACCTGAGCAGGATCTCTATTATCGCGACGGAGACCGAGTCCGCCTCGGGGCAGGGCGGCTTCGGCGCTGTTATGGGCTTTAAGAAGCTCAAGGCCATAGCCGTCAGGGGGACGAATCCCGTCCGCGTGGCGAAGCCGGAGGAGTTCCTCGAGTTCTCGAAAGCGGTCGCAGATGAGGCGCACGGCTCGCACGGCTGGCCGCGCTACCGTCCCCTCGACCCCGAGCGTGTGCGGAAGTACGGCGAGCGGTACCACGCCTGCACGCAGCAGTGCACGGCACGGTGCTGGGACGCCCGGTACTACACGAAGGTCCCCGGAGTCCTATACAAGCAAACCTATGCCGGCCAGGTGGACTGCGTGGCGCAGCTCTTTCCCGGCATGAAGTGCACGTTCTACGACTGGGGGCTGGGCTTCGAGGCGGGCTTCGAGATAGGGCGGATGACGAACGATTACGGCCTGAATCACTGGGAGATACTGATAGGGATAATGCCGTGGCTCAGGGACTGCCATAGGGAGGGGCTGCTAAAGGATATAGACGGCCTGGAGATAGATTTCGACGACCCCCGTTTCTGGGCGGAACTCATGAGGAAGATGGCGTTCAGGGAGGGGATGGGGGACGCGCTTTCGCAGGGCGGCGTCAGGGCATCGGAGATACTCGGCCTCGGACAGGAGATTATAAAGAAGTACTATGCCGCGTGGGGCTACGCGGGCCACTGGGACGGCCACGGGGACAAGATAAACCATATCTTCTTTCCCTACTGGCTCGTCTCGGCCCTCCAGTGGGCCTTCGACACAAGGGACCCCATCAGCAGCGCGCACGGCTACGGCCAGAATATCATGGGCTGGTCGAAGGTCTGCTCGCCGAAAGAGGGCTTGAGCTGGGAGAGGATAGCGGAGATAGGGGAGAGGGTCTACGGAAGCCCCCTGGCGACGCACCCGGAGAGCGGCTACAGGGAGAAGGCCTATCCCGCCGTCTGGCATGGCCACAGGAGCGTCATGAAGGACTCCCTTACCCTCGACGACCAGATATTTCCCAGGATATTCAGCAAGAAGACGCAAAACAACTTCGCAAGGATCGGCTCCATTGAGGGGCCTTCTTTCGAGCACCGCCTCTACGTACTCGCGACGGGGGACGAGATAGGGGAGGACGAGCTCTACCGGAGGTGCGAGAGGGTGATAAATATCGAGAGGTGCCTCCTGTCACGGAACTTCGGCAGGTCGAGGAAGGACGACGAGACGGTCATACCCTACTTCGAGACGCTCGAGACGAGGGTTAACCCTCTCATCGGCGAGCCGGTGGCCATGGACGGCGACGCGTTCAGGCAGGTGATGGACGAGTACTATCGCCTGAGAGGATGGGACACCATTACCGGCCTGCCCACCGAGGAGAAACTCCGTGACCTTGACCTCCCCGAAGCCGCGGATTTGATGAAGGCGAAATCGGCCGGGTAAGCGCCTCGCGCCAGTGTCAAGTTGCACCCTAAAAAGGACTTTCCCCGTTTTCTAAGGATCGATATGCGCAATCACTTGTGCTTGAAGCTGTAGGGGATTTGAACAAATGGAAAACGTCGTTTTTCCAGATACCCTCTCCCCTTGGTAAGGGAAGAGGGCGGGGTGAGGGGTTAAAGACGGTGTCTGGTTATTGGTTACTTGTTTCTGGTCTAGTATCTTTTGTTTTTATCTCCGGGTAATCCTCAAGAAACCAGCAAAGAGAAACCAGACACTGCCTCTAACACCCCCTCATCCTAACCTTCTCCCCCTCAAGGGGGAGAAGGAAATTGTTTTTTCATTTCTCTCTTATCGCAAACATGTTTTTCAATGAGAAAGGCACTTTTTTAAAAAAAACGGGGAAAGTCCGGGCACCCTGAGAGCTTGTCCGATAACACTTAATGCAGTCATTATATATTATCCTGTGAATCCAGTTGATCCCGTCTGATTTTTACTCTCCTTAGCTGTTACTTTCTTCTATTCTTTATGCTTTGAATTTGGAAGATTCAACCGTAGCCCCCCTTACCACGGCTCTCTTCCCCCATAAAATTGGGGGGAGGGGGTGTTTTTGTAGTCGAGCGGGGGAGAGTTTATTAATAGTGTATTTTTCCCGAAAAAGGTATTGCCTTTTATCCCGGTGGGCGTAGAATAGCCGGATTTTTAGAATGGATCTAATGCCGATTACGGGCAATGAAATTGATCTGGAAGGGAGGTGAAACAGACATGGCAAAGACTATCAGAAAGAAGGCGAAGACGACCACGGCAAGGACGAGAAAGACCTTGACGAGGGTGAAGTCTTCGGCGAAGCGGGCCTTGAAGAAGGCTGCTCCCGCCACGCAGGTATGCGTCGCGGAGAGAAAGCTCCAGGAGACTCCGCGCTTCCGGCTTAGCCCGGAGCACTACCGCAGGGTAGTGCAGGAGAATGCCTACTATCTCTGGGAGAGAAGAGGCCGTACACACGGCCGTCATTTCGGAGACTGGGTCCATGCGGAGAGAATTGTGAAGTCAAGGATCTCCAATAACTAAAGCGTAGGCCGGTACGAAAAGAGGGGCGCCCTTTACAATGGGCGCCCCTCTTTTCGGCAACGGCGAAGGTAACGCCTGCCTGCCAGCAGGAAGGAAGCCCAGCCTGCCCCGATGATTATCGGGGTATCGGTTACGTTTAATGGTAACGCTACAAGGTAGTTTCTAGTTTCTTGTTACCGGTTTGCAGAATCTAATAACAAGAAACCTTGTATTGGGCTACACTTAAGACAATAATCCACCACCTTTAAAGGGAGGATTTTCCTGCAATATAATGCCTCCCCCTTGATGGGGGAGGTTAGGAGGGGGTGCTCCATGCCCAAAGCACGGAAAAGGCTAACTCCGCTGGCCAGGAAATTGAGGAAAAATTCAACCGATGCAGAGCGGTTGTTGTGGAGCAGGCTTCGGGCAAAGCAAATAGAAGGGCTTAAATTCAGACAACAACAGCCTATCGGAAACTATATCGTTGATTTCGTCTGTTTTAAGAAGCGCATTATTGTTGAAGCTGATGGGGGACAGCACTCAAAAGAGAGAGACGCTGAGAGAGATCACTGGCTTGGTGAACAGGGTTTCACTACATTGAGATTTTGGGATAACGACATTCTTACGAATATTCACGGTGTCCTGGAAGTAATACGGTCGCACTGTCTGAAGACCCCTCCCCCCGCCAAAGATATCGCCATATGGCAAGTCAAGTCAATTTTTATCATGATTGATGATATGGATATATTGGACGATAACATGTTTAGCGATCTGGGTGGCTAGGTGGATAAAGTCAACATCTTGGTCAAGATTATAAAGAGTATTTACGCGATGATAATCTTTGAGATAACGATCGACGGCTGCCTGGGTATGTTTGCATTCTCGGGCCACGTCAGCCGGGTCTTTTTTCTCAAGGATGACTTTTCTGATGATCGTATTTTTATGGGACACAGAGGAACCCATGTCATGTAGGGCACCCGTATGGGGAAGAGTACAGTCGTGATGGCTTTCATAACGTATTCTGATCTTAGAAGCACGTGACGGGTGTCTGAGCATGATGAGGCCGAGATCACGAGAGGAGAGTATACCGCCTTGCTCATAAGCCTCTCGGATCATTCTGGCAAGAGCCCGTTCCGCGATCTTTGACATGTTGGCCCCATTGGTAAGTTGCTCGACGTCATTTTCAGAGATTACCGTTAGAACAACAGGCACATATTTACGCCGCGGTGAGTCACCCCGGGTATTTTTGTCTAGAGCGTTCCAGAGCATCTGTCCATGTTTGAGGCGAGAGGTTTCCGGAGCAATAGCTTCGAACAAGTTGATTAACTCTGAAGTTCCCCCCGTTTTTTGGACAGGTAGTTAAGCCAAGATTTTGTTAAAACAGATGTCCAAAAAACAGGGAGAATGTAAATGGCGAAAAAGCGTAGGCGACATTCAGATGAGTTCAAAGCGAA
>JAVCDC010000030.1 GCA_030765135.1 Candidatus Tritonobacter lacicola
ATATCCCTGAGCTTCTTCCATCCCCCGACGAATCTCTCGAGGCCCGAGATCTGCTCCTCTAACTTCCGGTCTTTCAATGGCTTTGGTCCTTTGGACGAAGACTAGCAGAGGCCTTGACGGCGGTCAAGCCGATTAATACAAGAAGCTCTTTTCTACTGTATATAACCCAGTGCGCGTAATTCATCTTTACGCTTTTCACTCAGCTCGGTGAGATTCTCTTTCTTGCTTTTACCTGAAATCACAGACTCTTCATGAATAAGATCAAGTTGTCTTTTAAGCTTCTGCATGATTTCCGGAAGTTCCTCGGCCAAATTCACCCGTTCTCCAGCATCAACAAATGTATCAAATAGTTCCACCTTATCCCCTTTAGCGTATAAGAAGTACTTTCCATGCCGTATGGATTGATGGGGTTTCCCCAGGTACCATGGTTCTTCGCTGTAGATATACTGTTCCTGCAATTCTTTCCCGCTGATGAGGGGGAATAGACTGATTCCCTCGGCCTGAGGCAATCGAGGTATTTTCGCGATATCAAGAATAGTGGGTAAAAGGTCCAGCAAGCTTACTTGGTTCAGAACTACTTTTCCAGCGGGCAAGACGCCGGGGTAAAAGAAAATGAGCGGAACCTGCAATGTTTCTCTGTAAAGGAACCGATGAAGAAACTTGCCGTGCTCGGTGAACTCCTCCCCGTGGTCGGCTATGATAATTATCAGAGTATTTTTAAGCAGGCCCTTTCGATCCAACCGCCTGATCAACGACCCAAGGACAAAATCGGTATACCGGATTTCCCCGTCGTACAGCGCTATGTAATGCTGAATATCCCGGCTTGAAAATCCGGCCCCATCGACTTCATCGATATTGCCGGCATCGGAAGGCAATTTCCAGAAAACCTTATGCAGGTTGTAGAAATCGGCTATTCCAGCTGCAGTGCTGAGTTCATCGCGATTGCTGATAATGCTCCCGTTATAGTCAGGGTCGTACAATGTGTCATAGGGCGCCGGAGGAGTATACGGGTCGTGTATTTGATAGGTATGAAAAAAGATAAACACCGGCAACAATTCTTTCTGCCGGTTCTTCATCCATCTGACGATGCGTGAAAGTTTGCGCGGATCTATGCGGTCAAAGCCTTCCTCATAATGCTGAAAACCGCGCTGAAAGCCGCATTCCGCGGCAACTTGCCCGCCTCCTGTAAATGCCGCCGTTGCATAGCCATGCTGCTGAAGAACCTCCGCCAAAGTGCGCCAATCACCTGACAGGGTAACGCCTCTGTTGTTTGTATAGTCCCAGTGAACCCGGTGTGTGGATGGATATAAAGAGGTGAACATGGTCATGTGGGAGGGGCCTGTTTTCGGGGATTGGCTGATAACGTTGGCGAATCGGACGCCGGAATGCGCGAGCGCGTCGATTACGGGCGAAGTGTCGCGATGATAGCCGTAACAGCTCAAGTGGTCGGCTCTCAACGTGTCCAGCGAGATGAGGATGATATTGGGCATCTTCGGTGTAAGCAGATGTTCCGTGATGTTCAGGATAACCATGACTGTAAGACATGTTGCGCACATCCACTTAAGGGTGGACGACCGGCTAAACCAGGCAAACCTTCTGGAAAGAGTCTGGAGATCGACTCTTTTAAAAATCCAGCTCAGAGAAATAACAGCAGCTGCAAAGGCGCCGATCGAAAAAAGCTCGGGAAGGTGAAACCGTCCAACCGCTTCCGGGGGAAATACAATGGTGAGGAATCGGCCAATTTGGTGACGGTGGCTTAATGCAAGGTATGCGACGATCAATGATAAAGTGAGGGGGAGGTAACGATAAGAATATCCGCATTCGTTTACTGTTCGTCTCAAAGGACCTTTCTTCTTTCTATGACTGGCCGATTTTCGGGCGAAAGCAACAATTGATGTGAGCAGCAGAACAACGATGAGTATCAAAACCCATCGATTCATAGAGTGGTTGAATAGAACGATGATGAAGGGCGTAATCCTGTTGATGGTCCTGAGGCCGGAAAGGAGCTGGCAAAGAGCATTTATCAATCCGATGAGAAAGCCGACTATGACAGCCGCCATCAGGAGGTTGATGATGTCTATGATTCTTTTGCGCGTCATGGATTGAGCTGTTTTAAATCCAAACTAACTATCGGTTAAGACATTCTGTTTTGGTGAATGCTGTTCCTCGATATGCTTCTCTGGAACCAGGTTGTTCTCTATCAGGAAATCGTAGATTCCCTCGGCGATTAACCTGTGTCCTGACGCGTTAGGATGATGAAACTCGGTATAACGTATATCGCCGGGATTTCCCGGATAGGCAGCTAGAGGATCCGGGCAGTAGTATATATTTTTCTCTCTAAAAAATTCCTTTAGCTCCACCGGCAAGGCGCCGATTATGACAAGCTTTGCCTTGAGTGACTCCGCCGTCTTTTGCATCTCTGTGAATATAGCCTTGGCAAGCTCTATCTTGATTGCCTCGTCACCGGAAGCATTTATCCTGTGTGCATACCTATTGTATAACCTATCCTGAAGGTAATAGAAGAAGTAGCTTTTATTTCCGAGTTGGTATCTTATTCGATCGAGAGTCGGGTTGCTGAAGGAAAACATATCTACTCCAGGGACGGGCACGTTGGTGAGCCTGAGGGCGCCTTCCTCCAGGACAAACCGGGGTTTCGGCTTGTCCCACATTTTAGAATAACACGCCCTGGTGAGATCGTGGGGGATGACGTACAACACGATCAGGTCCGGTTCATATTTAACTCCTTCGCGTTGTAACTGGAGCAGCTCCTGGTCTATTCCGTATCCTTGAACCCCCATATTGACGGCTTCCGTGTCACCGATCAGGTTTTTCAAAATATCGCTGAAACGGTCCTCGGCAGCAACGCCCCAGCCGAAGGTAAATGAGTCACCGGGGCAAATAATTCTAAATCGCTTCCCTTTATTGTAGCTGTGCTCTTCGCCTCTGAGCCCTTTGGAGTTTATCGTGTATCGGACACTGTACTCCGGCGTTTCGGACGACACTTCGGCACCGGGGACATGTCTCCAGCCCAGCAGCTCATCGTATGTCATCATAGACCGCAGCCACTCTACGTGATTTTTTGTTTCCGCGAATTGAGGATTGAGCCGTAATACGATTTCACCTATCGAGAAAGCCAGCAGTACGATGATGGCGCAGTAGAGCAGGTAGTAGATCGAGATTTTGATCTTTCTCTTCATAGACATGGCCATGTGGCTATTCGCGGAAATGAAGCGGTGCCAGGACGGGAAGATCGGATCCATCTCGGGCTCTTGACGGGGAGTATTCAGGATTGGGGTGAATGAAGGTGTACGGTGTCAGGTCTGGAAAATGCTCGATTAATAACTTGTTAGTCGTATCGACCGTCTCACGCACGCACACGATATCTCCGGTTAAATCCGGCGCGTTGAGGGAAAAAGCGCTGAGGTAGGCGTCGGGGTAGCCTTTCGCTTCGGGGGCCGAGTAGTGCTTGCTGTCCACGAATATGAGCGCCCTGGTAATCCCCCGCTTTTCGATCTCGATCTCCAGCACCGTGTCGATATACCGGTAGCTGTCTCCATAAAACCGCAGCATCTTTGGAAAGTAGGTTGCCAGGTTGCAACACGTCAGGAAAAGAAGGATGGCGGCTGCAAACAGGAATGGCTTAATTCCCAGCCTGCGGCCTTCCCGGCAGGCTATCTGAAGCGAGCGGGCGGCGAGGATGAGGTAAGCCGGCATGGCCTCGTACCAGAACCTGGCCCCGAAACAGATACCGTGGTACCACCAGAGGGAGTAGCCGGCAGAAATGGCGGCAAAGAGAGAGAGGAGAAATATATCTCCCCTTTTTCTGTATGGGGATAGGACGGGAAGGAGCATGAAGAGGAATGTCCATCTCGGCCATCCGAAGAGGTCCTTCGAGAGGACTGTCAGGTTGCTCTTGAAGTTCGATACGCCTTTGTGGAGAGAGTAACCGCTCTCCGGCAGGTGAGAAATCCCGACGGTCTCGCCGAAGCCGAAACAATCGGACGGATTGTATTTAAGAAAGGGAAAAAGGAATGGGTCGCCCGTGAGGGCCAGGTTGTAGAGACCGAAGCCAGCGATGAGTATTGCGGCGGGAATAAGGGCGATAATGAATCTTTTCGCGAGCCTGCCCTGGGAGCGGGAGCACACAAGGAAGTAAATCGCGGCCGGTACCGCCACCAGGAGGGCGGTGTACGGTCTCGTGATCAAGTTGAAGCCAAAAGCGATCCCGCCGATAAGGGGCCAGAGAGATGATCGGGGGCTTCTGGCCGACCTCACGACCGAAAAGCACAGGAGGCTCGATAAGAGCATGGAAGCTGAGTGCGACATGTAGCTTGCCGACATGAAGAGGAAGAAAGGAGACAGGAGGGCGAGGAGGACCGATGTTTTGGCGACCCTTTCTCCGAAAAGGTCCCTCGCCAGCAGAAATATGATTACAAGTGTAAGGCCCCCTATAACCGGATTCACCATCCAGGGCAGGCTGGCCAGAACGCCCGGGACGAGCAGGATGGAGAATCCCGGGAAGTATTTGCCGTACCATTTCCCCCCGTCCACCAATATGAACTCGCAGTCAAACGCCCCGGGGAAGGGCGGCGATGCCGCGAATAGCTTGCCCGAGGCGAAGATCCTGGCCTGGAAGAGCATTGCTATGCTGTCCTGGACGTGGGGAATGCCGCCCAGCACCGCTTGAGACAGGGTCGCGGCGATGATTACGGCAACTATCGCCCCGGTTACCGCCCAGATCCATCCCCGGGTACCGGATACTTTCTTGATGAACGATTCCATCCTTTCCGTGCCGGCCGAGGCGTAGAACGCGCACAGGCAGAGAGTGCCGGCAATGATCAGGGGAATTCGCGCTGTTTTCCATATGAAGTAACCGGCAACGAGTTTTACTGCAAAGGAGAGCGTGAACAAGCTTCCCGCCGCGAGGAGGAGAATGCCTGCGGGCCTGCCACGGTCCTCCGGCCTGTGGCCGCAGAAGCTGGCCACGGCCCAGAGCAGGAGAAATGAAATCGCGCCGAACGAGGCAAGCCATTCCCAGGAAGGCCGGTAGGTCACGTCCCACGCTATGAGAAAATTAGCGGAGAGGCAGAGAGCAACCAGGGCGTAG
>JAVCDC010000071.1 GCA_030765135.1 Candidatus Tritonobacter lacicola
AATTTTCACGTGCCGAGGCGCAGCCGAGACTGCGACCAAAGGGAGCCCCGAAGGGGCAAGCACGAAGTGCGCAGCCATTAGAAAAGAATGCTAAGGGAACCACAAAGAGGCAGAAAATATAAAATTAGCACCTGATTACTCTGATTAACCTGAAAGAAAAAAAGTGTCCACGAATTTCACAAATTTACACGAATCACGAACGACGAGGAACGAACGACGATTCACGAAATACGCTTCACGAGATACGAATAACAAACCGCGGATTATTGAAAATCCGGCTTATTGACGGATACAGATTTAAAGCAAAGTGTTAAAATGGCTATTGGTTATTCGTCTTTTCTATGCCGTATGCCTTAATCTTTTTCCACAGTGTGGCGGGATTGATGTGAAGAAGGGAGGCGGCCCGGTCCTTCCTCCACCCGGTTTTCTCGAGGGCTTTTAATATCATGGTTCTCTCCGCGTTTTTCCTGGCCTCCCCCAGTGGAATAACCGTGTCATCATCGAGAGCCGTCGCGCTTGCAGACGTCTTTTGACGGAACTTCTCCGGCAGATGGCGCGGCTCAATCATCTTGTCCCGGCAGAAGGTGACGGCTCTCTCCACGAGGTTTTCGAGCTCCCGCACGTTTCCCGGCCAATCGGCATTCAGGAGGAGGCTCATTGCCCGGGGCGATATTCCGGTTATATTCTTCCCCTGTTTTCGCATATGTTCCTGGAGGAAGAAGTGGGCCAGCGCGTTGATATCCTCCCTTCTTTCTCTCAGCGGCGGCAGGTGGACAGGGACAACGTCCAGCCTGTAGAAGAGGTCCTGCCTGAAAAGGCCCTTCTCTATTTTCCTCAGCAGGTCCTCGCTTGTCGCCGTGATAATGCGAATGTCGGCCTTGTGGTCTTTGATGTCGCCGATCGGCCTGAACGTTTTCTCCTCCAGCACACGCAGGAGGCTCACCTGGACCCGTGGGCTTGCCTCGGAAACCTCGTCGAGAAAAACGGACCCTCCCCCGGCTTCCTTTATCAGCCCTTCCTTATCGGCGATGGCCCCGGTGAAAGAGCCCTTCTTGTGGCCGAAGAGCTCGCTCAGAAGGAGGCTTTCCGAGAGGGCACCGCAGTTGATTACCATGAACCTGCCGTCTTTCCTGAGACTTGATTCATGGATTGCCCGTGCGACAAGCTCTTTTCCCGTTCCGCTTTCCCCGATGATAAGGACCGGCACATCGGTGGGACCGACGATCTTTATTGTTTCGTAAACCTTGAGCATGCCAAGGCTTCCCCCGATAAGCCCGAAGAAGGAGCCACTCTTAACGAGCTCTTTCTCTCTTCTTTTACGCTCTTCTTCCCCGTGTTTATTCAGGGCGAATAGTATCTGGACATTGTGGGAGACCTGATCCATGTTAAGCGGTTTGAAGACATAGAAGGCCGCACCGATTTTGATGCATTCGGCGGCAGTATCGATTGTGCCGAATGCTGACATCACTATGATGTCCACCTCCGGGTGTATATTTTTAAGGATAGGAATAAGCTCCCTGCCGTCCATGCCCGGCATTACAAGGTCGGTTATGACCATATCGTGGCGCTTTTCCCTGAATAGATTGACCGCGTCCCGGCCGTTTGAAGCCGTGTCGACCTCGTAGCCTTTCGGGGCGAGCAGCCTCAGCAGAAGGTTCAGGATATGCTCTTCGTCGTCAACGATGAGGATGGAATTGTTCACTGCTCCTTATCCAGCACCTCGCGGATCTTCCGGAGGAGCTTCTCCACGGCGTACGGTTTCTGGATGAACAAGATATCACCGTCCAGTATGTTGTGGTGGGCAAGTGACCCGCCGGTATAGCCGGATGTAAAGATCGTCTTCACCCCTCCCCTGGTTTCCCGGAGTTTTTTATCCAGCTCCCTTCCTCCCATAACGGGCATGATGACGTCGGTTACAAGAAGGTCTATGCGCCCTTCGTGTTGCCCCGAAATATCCAGGGCCTCCTCGCCGTTCCTTGCGGCCAGGACGGTATAACCGTGGGCGGCGAGGGCCCGGCGTGATGTATCGAGGATACTCTCGTCGTCCTCCACCAGGAGAACGGTCTCCGTACCGCCGGGAGCCTCGCTCTTCTCGCGCTTCGCGGCTATAGGCGTTACCTCGCCCCGGACGCGCGGAAGGTATATCCTGAATGTCGTTCCATTCCCTTCCTCGCTGTAGACGAAGATGTGCCCTCCGTGCTGCTTGACTATGCCATACACGGTGGAGAGGCCCATCCCGCTGCCCTTGTCCACTTCCTTTGTCGTGAAAAAGGGCTCGAAGATCCTGGCTTTCACATCCTTGCTCATGCCGCACCCTGAATCCGTCACGGATATCATGATATACGGCCCGCTTCTTACGTCGGGATGGTCCCGGACATACAGCTCGTCCAGAACCGTGTTGGCCGATTCGATGGTCAGCCTGCCGCCTGCCGGCATCGCGTCCCTGGCGTTGATGGCAAGGTTGATGATTATCTGTTCCATCTGGCCCATGTCGGCTTTCAAGTTGCCCAGGTCGGTCGCGAGAACTGTCGAGATCTCGATATCTTCGCCAAGCAGGCGGCGGAGAAGCCTGTCCATGCCCAGGATAACCGAGTTGATATTTATAACCAGGGGTTTCAGTGTCTGTTTCCTGCTGAATGCAAGGAGCTGGTACGTCAGGCTGGACGCGCGGTCTACGGCTTTCTGCAGGTGGTCCAGGTCGAGCCGCCGCGGGTCGTCCCTGGTGAGCCCCTGTTCCAGAAAATATCCGCACCCCTTGATAATGGTGAGTATGTTGTTGAAATCGTGCGCGATTCCGCCCGCCAGCAGCCCTATCGCCTCCATCTTCTGGGCGTGGCGGAGATCATCTTCGAGGCGTCGGCGCTCCGTCAGGTCCGTGCCGACGAGCACCGTGCCGCGCTCGCAGCCGGACTGCGATAGGGCACCGCTGCAGATCGAGACCGGCACGCGAGTCCCGTCCTTTTTTCTCAAGGCCGTTTCCATGGATGAGTCCTCTCCACTCGACAGAAGCTTTTCGGCGTCCTTCTGGACGGGAAAGAGGGAAGAGGCCCGCAAACCGATAAGCTCGAGCGGCTCGTATTCCAGGAGTTTGATCGCGGCGGGGTTGGCGAGGCTGATTGAGCCGGTGGAGCTGACCACGATGAGGGGATGGGGGAGCCGGTCGATGAGATGGCTCAGAAAGGACCTGGTCTCCTCGAGCTCGGAAGACCGCGCGGAGAGCTTGGTGGCGATCGTGCCCAGGTCCGTGGAAAGCTCCGAGATTTCGTCCAGGCCGTAATCCTCCTTCGGCAACCCCTCCTCCATGCTTACAAGCTTTGCGCTTACGGCAACCGTCAGTATGCGTTTCATCAGCTGCTGGATCTGCTGGATGCCCAGGAGCAGGATGACGGCGATGATAACGATCAGCAGCAGGATATTTTCTGCCGTATGGACGGGCAGGACGTAGCGAACCACGACGTAGCCCAGGGCAAGAAGCGGGATGGCGCCGATCAGTGCGGTCGCCTCCGCCACAGTGTGCCTGATGGATCGCCCCTCCCTGCAGAGCTTTTTCTGAATTGCAAGGAATTGCTCATTCCTGCCGGAGGGCACGCCGCTTATGGCGGCCTTTCCCGCCTTGATTATAAGGCTGAACACCATGCGCGTTCCTGTCAGCATCAATACCAGGATGGCGACAAGGAGCGCCGCGACGCTTTCCCTGGCCAGCACCATGGGCGACACATAACGAAGGATCAAATAGGATATTGCCAGGAGGGGTACAAGAGTTGTGAGGGCGAGGGCGAACTGGAGCTGACGCAGGAGCAACTTCAGGCCGGGGTTCTCCTGCTTCAACATATTCAGGCTGCCTTTCTTCATTAAGTATAATCTATCAGATTCTTCGTGAAATATCGAGGCCGGAACTGATTTTTTTTATGCCCGGGCTCTGCAGCCCGCCTGTCCTGAAAGTCGGCGCGCTTTCACCGGGACCGGCGCCGGACGCGAAGAAAAGTGAAAACATGGAAGTATGGAAATATGAAAATAATAAAAATATCCGCGGATTATGCGGATTGAACGGATTAAATGCCGAGAAGACGTTGAACGTGAAACGGGGGAAAAGAAATAAGATGCAGGGGAAAGACGAATGTTCAATGTTCAATGTTCAACGCTCAATGTTCAATTATCGAGGCGTGAAACTTATAGAAGCGTGAAACTTGAAACTCGATACTCGATACTGGATAAAAAGAGAAGAGAGGCTTGAAACTGGAAACTTGAAACAAGAAACTAGAAACTGTATCTAACCTTCGTGCCTTAGTGGCAGTTATCTTTAATCCGGCGAATTGCGGTTGGGGGAGGTCTGTACTATAATCTGAACAGGAGGTAATAGATGGAAGTGGCCGCGCGCGTTGGGCGCGCTCATTCATGGCTGGTTTTATCGGCTGCTCTTATCCTGTTCGCGGGCCTTTTCGGATGCTCTGGAGGGCCGGGCGCCAGGTACAGCAGGGCATGCGCGCTCATGGAAGAGGCGTCCTATCCTGCCGGCTCCGATTCGGAGAGAATGTACAATGAGGCGCTCGGGATACTGACCGAAATAAGGGCGGAGGAACCTTCCTGGAATTCTTGCGAGGTCCAGAGGAGGCTCGATGCGTGCCGCAATAAAATACATCCGGTGCCGGGCGAAGAGGGGGGGCGTGCCGACCCCGGCGAGCTGCTCGCCCGCGTGATGCAGATCGAGGTGGAGGAGATAGAGATCAGGGAGCGCGCGGGCCGGTCAGGTTCTCCCGCGGGCGAGGACGCCGGCAAGCTCCTTTTACCTTCCTCGATCACTTTCAGGGAGAGGCGGACAGGCCCTGCCAGGGCATATTCCAAATCCGCCGTGGAACATTACAACAAGGCGAAGTTGCTGGTGGGGGAGAAAGAATATAACGGAGCACTGGCGGAGCTCAGGGAGGCTGTTTTCCTCGAGGAAGGTTACGTGGAGGCCTACATCGCCCTGGGAGAGATCTACGAGGCCGTGGGGGAGGATAATATTGCCGGGGAGGCCTATCGATCGGCACTCGGCGTTGACGACGATGCGGCCGCGGCGCATTGCGGCATCGGGAACATACTTATCCGCGAGGGAGCGAGGCTCGAGAGGGATAGCAAGCTGATGGAGGCGTGGGCGAAGTATCAGAATGCCGTGCTCGAGTACAAGCGCGCCACGTGGGTGGACATCGGCTATGCTCCAGCTTACTACGGTATAGGCGTGGCCTATAGCAGGCTCGGAAGGCACAGCGACGCAGCTTATTATTGGAACAAGACCATCGAGGCAGCGGAGGAGGGGTCAGAGCACGGAAGGAGTGCGGCGAGCAACCTGGCCGTGACGGGCCTGGCACGGTGAGAAATGAGTTACTGAGTTTGTGAGTTAAATGAGTTAGATGAGTTGCATCCTTCACAAAAAGAACAATAAAACCCTTATCGAGGCGTGAAACTGGAAACTTGGAAGAAGAAACATGATGCAGGATGCAAGATACAGGATACAAAAACACGATGCAGGACCAGGATGCAAAACACGCAGTACGCAGTACGATATGCGCAGTACGATTCACGATTCACCATTCACTATTCACGATAAATGAGGGCTTGATGGGATGTGCGGGAGATGAGTGAAGGATTGACCAAGGCTGCGGAGAGGCTGGCGAGGGAACTGCTTTCCCGTTCTCTTACCATATCGGTGGCGGAGTCCTGCACGGGCGGTATGGCGGCCGGCACTCTCACGGACGTCGCGGGAATATCCGGGACCTTCAAGCTGGGGATAGTCGCTTACTCCGACGGGGCAAAGGTCGGCGTCCTCGGCCTGGATGGGGAAATGCTCGCCGCTAATGGTGCGGTGAGCGGTGAGACAGCCGCAGCGATGGCCAAGGCCATCCGGAGAATGGGGGCGACAGACATCGGAGTCGGCATTACGGGCATAGCCGGTCCGTCCGGGGGAACACCCGGCAAGCCAGTAGGACTCGTATTCATCGGAGCAGCTACCGCCTCGGGTCATCTCTGCAGGGAGTTTCGATTCGTGGGATCGCGAAGGAAGATAAGGGAGGCCGCCGTACGGGCCGCCATGGAGCTGGTTCAGGAAGTTGTCAGGCAATAAATTCGCGAACGAAGTGAGCGAATTTATATGAGAACATTTATCGCTATTGATCTCGATGCAGCCGCCCGGGAGGCCGTCGCCGGCCGGGTGCGTCGCCTCGCCGGAACGATCGCCGGCGTTCGGTGGGTCAAGCCGGACAATATCCATGTGACAATCAGGTTCCTCGGCGAGATATCTCCGGAAACCCGCGGACTCGTGGAGCGCGTTCTGCGGAATGCCGCCATCGGGTTCTCGCCTTTCGACGTCACCATCGGCGAGATGGGAGCGTTTCCGTCCTTCAGGAGGCCGCGCGTACTGTGGGCCGGAATCGGCAAGGGGAAGGAGGAGTTGAGGCGCCTCCACTTGAGGATAGAGGAGGGGCTGGGCGAAATCGGGATCCCGGCAGAAAGGAGGCCCTACACGCCCCACATCACTATCGGCCGTCTGAAGCGCCAATCGAAAAATATCAATCTTTCCGGCATTGCCCGCGACCCCGGCATCGAATCGGGCTTTGTCGTCGACAGAGTGGTGCTCTTCGAAAGCGAATTGCGCCCGGAAGGAGCCGTGCACAAAGTAATATATGAGGCAAAAATGGAAACCACGGATTAAACGGATTAGGCGGATTAGCTTACTGAATAAAAGCAATGTTAATGTATGCATGCCTTTCCTATTCCCCTATTTGAAGCTATAATAAATTGTTTTAATCAGCATAATCAGCTAAATCCGCGGTTTAACCTAAGTAATGCAAGGAGGATGAGATGAAGGAGAACAAGGACGATAAGAAGGGCAAGGGCCAGGCGCTGTCAACGGCGGTGGAGCAGATAGAAAAGCAGTTCGGCAAGGGGTCGATCATGAGGCTCGGGTCGGCGGCGGCCGCCATAAACATCCCGGTAATATCCACCGGCTCTCTCTCCCTGGACATAGCGCTCGGCGTAGGCGGGGTGCCGAGGGGAAGGGTTATAGAGGTCTTCGGGCCCGAGGGCTCCGGAAAGACGACCCTCTGCCTTCAGATCGTCGCCAACGCCCAGCGGGCGGGGGGGACCGCGGCCTACATCGACGCCGAGCACGCCATCGATCCCGCCTATGCCAAGCTGCTCGGCGTGAATCTGGATGACTTCCTCATCTCGCAACCTGACTCCGGGGAGGACGCGCTCAATATCGCCGAGATGCTCGTGAGAAGCAACGCTGTTGACGTCATAGTCGTGGACTCGGTCGCCGCCCTGGTTCCGAAGGCGGAGATACGGGGGGATATCGGGGATTCCCACGTCGGCCTGCAAGCCAGGCTGATGAGCCAGGCCCTGAGGAAGTTGACATCCGCCATCAGCAAGTCGAAGACGTGCTGTATATTTATCAACCAGATCAGAATGAAGATCGGCGTTATGTTCGGCAACCCGGAGACCACCCCGGGAGGGCGGGCGCTGAAGTTTTATTCGTCGATGAGGCTGGATATTCGCAGGATAGGCGCTATAAAGGACAACAAGGGCAATGTCGTAGGAAACAGGACGCGGGTCAAGGTCGTGAAGAACAAGGTCGCGCCCCCTTTCAAGAAGGCCGAGTTCGACATTCTCTATAACGAGGGCATCTCAAGGGAGGGTGACCTGATCGACCTCGGTCTCGCCTGCGGCCTGATCGAGCAGAAGGGGAGCTGGTTCGTCTTCGGCGAGGAGAAGCTCGGCCAGGGTCGCGAGACCGCCCGGGAGGTCCTGAAGGGGGATCCGAAGCTTCTCGGCAAGCTGGAGGCAGGCATCAGGAAGAAGCAAGGCGACGGGTAATACTTGAAGTGCCCCCGGATTGCAGTTGATATTTTCATGCCGCGGCGGCCGTGAGCTCATCCCGGGAAAGCCGGGTCGAGGCCCGCCCGGTACTATTATCCCCAGGCTGGAGCGGCTGAAAAGAAAGCCGTGCCGGTTGAGGATATGAAAAAAAAGAGAATTAGAAAGCTGGATAAAGACAGCGCTTTAAGTTATGCGTGTTTACTACTATCCTACAGGGAAAGGAGCGAGGGAGAGGTCAGGGAGAGGCTGGTAAAAAGAGGATATCCCGGGGATGTAATAACTCATGTTATTTCTGAGCTTATAGAGCTTAATTATTTAGACGACAATAGGTTCGCGAAATCATGGCTCATGTGGCGCAAAGAGTCGCGGCCGAAGAGCAGGAGCATGATCCGCTGGGAGCTTCTGGCCAAAGGGGTCAAGGACGATGTTATATCCAGGGCGCTGGAAGCGGCGTATCCTGAACGGGAGGAGCTTGATATAGCCCGGAGGCTTGCCGGCAAAAGGGCGGCGCTTCCCGGCTCGGACCGCAGGAAGATATACGACTACCTCAGGAGAAAGGGCTTCAACCACGACGTGATATCCCAAGCCCTATTAAAAGACCATAGACCATAGACAAAAGACAAAGAAACAGAATAAGAAGCTACCGAGAGACGACGGAGGAGGGAAAAGTGAAAACATGGAAGTATGGAAATAACAAAAAAAGTGTCCACGAATTACACGAATCGCAAAAATTGACACGAATTTACAAATATATAGCTCCGACGAAGTCGGAGCTATATAAATTTGCGAGCGCAGCGAGCTAATTTATATGAGGGCGGACGAAATAAGAGAGGGTTTCCTGGATTTCTTCAGGGAGAAGGGCCACGTTGTAGTTCCCAGTGATTCCCTTCTGCCCTCGGCGGACCCGACGCTCCTTTTCACCAACGCGGGGATGAACCAGTTCAAGGACATCTTCCTGGGGCTTGATGAAAGGGGTTACCGGCGGGCCGTGAACTCCCAGAAATGCATGCGTGTGTCCGGAAAGCACAACGACCTCGAAGACGTCGGACGAGATACCTATCACCACACATTCTTCGAGATGCTCGGCAACTGGTCATTCGGAGACTACTACAAGGCCGAGGCGATCGGGTGGGCGTGGGAGCTCCTGACGGAGATGTGGAAGATACCGGCGGAGAGGCTTTGGGTGACGGTATTTCGGGACGACAACGAGGCCGCCGGCCTTTGGCCGAAAGTCACGGGCATCGCCGAGGAAAGGGTCCTCCGATTCGACGAGAAGGAGAACTTCTGGTCTATGGGACCGACGGGGCCCTGCGGGCCCTGCTCGGAGATTCACGTCGACCTCGGCCCCGGGGCGTGCGCCATGCGCGGCGAACCCGGGCATTCCTGCGGCCCGAACGTCGACTGCGGCAGGTTCGTCGAGCTATGGAACCTCGTCTTCATCCAGTTCGACAGGGGCAGTGACGGCAAGCTGGGCGAGCTTCCCGCGAAACACATCGACACGGGGATGGGCTTCGAGAGGCTTGTCGCCATTCTCCAGGGAAAGCTCTCCAATTACGATACCGATCTCTTTACTCCCATCATGGAGGCCATCTCCGGACTTTCGGGCAAGAGCTGCCGCGACGACGGGGTCGCCTTCAGGGTCATAGCGGACCACGCCAGGGCTCTGACCTTCGCTGTGGCCGACGGCATCATGCCGTCCAACGAGGGGCGGGGATACGTCCTCCGGATGATTCTCAGGAGGGCCTACCGCTTCGGCTGCGGGCTGGGGCTGGACGAGCCTTTCCTCTATAAGCTGGTGCCGACCGTGGCCAGGGTCATGGCGTCGCCGTACCCCGAGCTCGAGGCGGCCAGGGAGCACGTCTCGAAGGTCGTCCTCAACGAGGAGGAGAGGTTCCGGGCTACGCTCGCGAACGGCCTGGAAATTCTCGGGGGGGTTATTTCCAGCCTGAAGGGGAAGGGCGAGGACCGGGTCCCCGGCGTTGACGCATTCAGGCTCTACGACACCTACGGGTTTCCCGTGGACCTGATCCGGGAGATAGCCCACGAGAACGGCATGGACATAGACGAAGAAGGGTTCACACAACTCATGGGGGAACAGAAAGACCGGGCCAGGGCGAGCTGGAAAGGGCGGGCGAAGGAGGCGAAGGTGGACATCTACAGGGAGATCAAGCGGGAGGTGGGGGAGACCGTTTCGAGTGCTCACGACGCAACCGGCGCACGCTCCGAGGTGGCCGCTATTATCGCGGACGGGTGCGTCGTCGAGGAGGCTGCCGGGGGAAAGAGCGTTGAGATCGTTCTCGCCGGGACACCATTCTATGCCGAGGCCGGGGGGCAGGTCGGCGACAGGGGGAAGATATCGGCCGAGGGACTGCGGGTTGATGTAGAGGATACGGTTTTACCCGTCGAGGGACTCGTCGTTCACCGGGGAAAGGTCTTGCACGGCACGATCCGCCGGGGGCAGGCCGTTGAGGCATCCGTCGACGCGGAGAGGCGGGAGGCGATCGCCGGGAACCACACCGCCACCCACCTACTCCAGGCGGCCTTGAGGCAGGTCCTCGGCAACCACATAAAGCAGTCGGGATCGCTCGTCGACGCGGACCGGCTCCGGTTCGATTTCACTCACTACCGGGCGGTGGGGGAGCGTGAGCTGATACGGGTCGAGGAGATCGTCAACGAGAACATCATGAAAAACCTCCAGGTGCAGACAATGGTGGTACCGTACCGCGAGGTCAAAGGGAGCGGTATCATAGCCCCCTTCGGCGAGAAGTACGGCGAGGAGGTCCGCGTTATCGAGGTGGGGAACTTCAGCAGGGAGCTCTGCGGCGGGACGCACGTCTCGTCCTCCGGCAGGATCGGCTTTTTCAAGATAGTCGGAGAGCGGGCGGTGGCCGCGGGCATACGGAGGATCGAGGCCGTGAGCGGCCGGCGCGCGTGGGCATACGTCAGGGAGCTGGAAGAGGGGATGAAGGCCCTGTCAGGGCTTCTCAAGTCTTCGCCCTCGGACGTCGTCGAGCGCGTCCGGAAGCTTCTCAAGGAGCAGAAATCGAAGGAGAAGAAGAAAAGCGGCTCGGCGCTGAAAAGCGCTGCGGACGAGGCAAAAGACATCATCGAGGCGGCAGTGGAGATAAGCGGAATAAAGACGGCTGCCCGGGAGGTCGAAGGAGCAGACGTTTCCCATCTCAGGGCGATAGTAGATTCAATAAAGGGGAGCCGGGAAAAATTCGTGCTCGTTCTCTTCACGAGGCAGGGCAAGAAGGCCGTGGCGGTTATCGGCATAACGAAAGACATCGCGGGCAAGACCATAGACGCCGGATTGTTGGCCAGGGCTATCGCGCCGATGATAGGGGGGCGCGGCGGCGGCGGCAGGCCCGACATGGCCCAGGCCGGCGGCAAGGAACCCTCCAATATAAAAGAGGCAGTTGAGAAAACCCCGCACATAATAAAGAAAATGCTCGAAAAGAAATAGAGAGGATGTCCACGAATTACACGAATTAACACGAATTGAAAAGGCTTATTATGCAGACCCCCTTCTCCCCAATGAGGAAGGGGATACGGTGAGGGGAAAAGGAACTGGCGGAAATTCTTGAAAATTCGTGGATAAATATTTTTTGTTTTACCCAGCCAAAATAATTACGGAGTGGTCGATATGATCGATTCATACGGTTTCGGCAAGATATTCATAAACGGGGAGAAATACACTTCGGATGTCATTATCTACCCGGACCGCGTGGATCCGAGCTGGTGGAGGACGAACGGCCATCGATTATCGATAGGGGACCTGGAGGATGTCCTGAAGGAGGAGCCGCAGACGCTCATCATCGGCACGGGTAACATGGGCCTCATGCGGGTCTCCCAGGATGTGAGACAGTTCATCGAGGATAAAGGAATCAAGCTGATCGTAATGAAGACAAAGGCGGCATGCGACGAGTTCAACCGCCTCCGCGAAACAGAGCGCGTCATCTGCGCCCTCCACCTCACCTGCTGAATCGGTGAAGGTCCGGGTAACGAGGCCCGCGTTTCACCGGAGTTACTATAAGTTTCCACGCTCTCCGAGCTGTTAATAAAAGTTTCTACGGCCTTCGGCCTGTTGCGGAAAGACCGTCTACAGGCTGAATTAATGAGCATCATCGCCATTTGCATTCTTCATCTTGTAAATCCCGTTAATCCTGTCTAGAATTGTTTTCACTTTCTTCAAAAAAAGTAAAAAAGCATCCAGGGATAAAACGGGAAAAGAGAATGAAGATTATCACGGTATCGGAAGCGTTCCCGGAGGACCTTGCGGCGCTCCTCATGCCGCCGTCGTCCGCCGCCGCGGAGGAGTCCCCCCTCACCTCCAGGGTGCGGGAGATACTGAAGAACGTGGCGGAGAGAGGCGACGAGGCACTCACCGGCTACGCCAAGGAGTTCGACGGCCTGGAGCTTGCGGCATCCGACCTGCGAGTCCCGGAGGACGAGATACGGGCGGCGGCCAGGGAAGCTCCGCCGGAACTCGTGGAGGCCCTCACCCTCGCCAGTGAAAATATAAGGAATTACTGCGAAAGGGAGATGGAAGTACTCCGGGGGCTCGGGCAAGAGGAGGGGGCGGCCGGCGGGAGGATCGTGCCGATTCGCAGGGTTGGAATATACATACCCGGCGGGACGGCACCGCTCGTCTCGACCGTGCCGATGACCGTCGTTCCCGCCAGGGTCGCCGGCGTAGCCTCAATAGCCGTTGTTACCCCGAAGCCCGACGTGTCTATTCTCGCCGCGGCCCGGCTCTGCGGGGCGAAAGAGATATACCGCACAGGGGGGGCTCAGGCCATCGCCGCCCTCGCCTTCGGGACGGACACCATCGAGCCGGTGGACAAGATAATCGGCCCCGGCAACGAGTACGTCACCGAGGCCAAGAGACTGGTCTACGGCACCGTCGATATCGATATGCTCGCCGGCCCGAGCGAGATCGCCGTTATCGCCGACGATACCGCCCTGCCGGGATGGGTAGCGGCGGACATGCTCTCGCAGGCCGAACACGGCAGCGGCAGGGAGCGCGTCTTCCTCATAACGGACAGCGAGAAATTGGCGAAGATGGTCGAGGATGAACTATACAAGCAGGCGGCAGGCCTCGAGAAAAGCGAATCTATTTCCCGTGTCCTCGATCTTGGAACTTACCTCATCGTCTGCGAGAAGGGAATTGCGCAGTGTGTTGAGATGGCAAACTTCATAGCGCCCGAGCACCTCGAAATTATGACGGAGGACGCGGAGGACGTGTCAGGCCGCATCGTGAACGCCGGCGCCGTCTTCGTCGGCCCGTTCTCCCCCGAGGCGGTGGGGGACTATGTCGCGGGCCCGAGCCACGTCCTGCCCACGGGGGGAACGGCCCGCTTTAAGAGCGGTCTCTCCGTCCTCGATTTCATCAAGAGGGTGAGCCTGATCTCCTACACAAGGGAGGACCTTGCCCGGGTAAGGAACGCGATAAGGGCCATCGGCAATGCCGAAGGGCTCACGGCCCACGTGCGCGCGGTCGAGAAGAGGTTTGAAGAATGAACAAGTTAAGGAAGAACATAGCCGGGCTCGAGGGATACACGCCGGGTGAGCAGCCGGTCGGGGAGGGGTATATCAAGCTCAACACGAATGAAAATCCCTATCCTCCGTCGCCGGCAGTCATCGAGGCAATTGCGAAGGAGGCGGAGAGCCTCCGCCTCTATCCCGACCCTCTGGCGACAGCCCTTCGCGAAAAAGCCGGGGAGGTTCTCGGGCTCCCTTCCGGAAGCATCATCGCGGGAAACGGTTCCGATGAGCTGCTCACGATTATCCTGAGGTGTTTCGTGGAACCCGGGGAGAAGGTCGTAACGCCGCACCCGACTTACACCCTCTACGAGACGCTGGTGTCAATCCAGGACGGCGAGCTTGTACGCGTCCCCCTGGGAGACGACTTCTCCGTGCCCGAAGAGATTGTCGTGGCCGGGGCGAAGGTCACCTTCATCGCCAACCCCAACTCGCCGTCCGGGACAGTGACCCCGAACGATGCGATCAGGGGCATCGCGGAGAAGGCCGGCGGTATCCTGGTCGTCGATGAAGCATACGTCGACTTCTGCGGCGAGGGCGCACTCCGGCTCCTAGAAGAGTTCGACAACCTCATCGTAACGCGGTCGATGTCCAAGTCCTTCTCCCTGGCGGGACTGAGGCTGGGCTTCGCTTTCTCGACGCCGGCCATAATTGAGGCGATGCTCAAGGTGAAGGACTCCTACAACGTAAGCAGGCTCGCCATCGCGGGCGGGCTGGCCGCGTTCGAGGACATCGAATGGATGAGGGCAAACGTCAGGCGCGTCGTCTCGACGAGAGAGCGCCTCTCGCTGTCCCTTTCCGCGATGGGTTTCAGGGTCTTCCCTTCGGGCGCGAACTTCGTCCTTGCCGGTACCGGAAGGTGGGACGCGGGCGCGATATTCAGGGAGCTTAAGGATCAGAAGATACTCGTGCGCTACTACGATACTGAGAGACTGAGAAGCTGCCTGAGGATCAGCGTCGGCACGGACGAGGAGATAGATGCCCTCCTGCGGGAGATAAGAAGCATTATCAAGACTAAAGATTCAAAGCAATAAATATAAACCGCAAAGGCGCTAAGACATAAGAGAGTTAAAAATTAGATTTTTCATTGAGGTCGTCTTTGCGTCTTTGCGGTTATAAAAGTTGTCGGAGAAACGCGAGGATTAGAATAAAAGCTATGAAGTGCGGAGGCACGAGGGAGTCTGGATGATGAAAAGAGCAGGAATAGTTCACAGGAAAACCAAAGAAACAGACATACGGGTCAACCTTGACCTCGACGGAGGCGGCCGCGCAAGCGTGGACACGGGGATAGGTTTCCTCGACCACATGCTGGAGCTCTTCGCGTGTCACGGCCTGTTCGACCTGGAGGTGAAAGCCTCCGGCGACCGCCATGTGGATGACCACCACATCGTCGAGGACCTTGGTCTCTGCCTTGGCGAATCCCTTTTAAAGGCCCTGGGAAAGAAAAAGGGCATACGCCGCTACGGCTTCGCCATCGTGCCGATGGACGAGGCGCTCGCCATGGCCTGCCTCGACATCAGCGGGCGGCCGGGTCTTGTTTTCAACGTCAAGACAAGGAGGAGGAAGATAAAGGATTTCGACCTAGCGCTTTTCGAGGATTTCTTCAAGGCGATATCAAATACGGCGAGGATGACCGTGCATATTCGCAGGGAGGCCGGGGATGATCCGCACCATGTCTACGAGTCTGTTTTCAAGGCCTTCGGCCGCGCCCTTGACGCCGCCACCGCGATCGATGAAAGGGTGAAGGGCGTCCCTTCCACCAAAGGAATAATTTAAACTACCGAGAGACGAGGGGCGAATGACCAATGTTCAATATTCAACACTCAATGTTCAATGAAAAGATTGAAGACCAAAGACCATAGACAAAGAAACAGAAGAAGAAGAAACCGGCGAGGGATGAGTAATATAGAACATGCATAAATTAATAAGCGGAGCGAATTAATTTATTATTATGATCGCGATAATTGACTACGGGATGGGGAACCTGGGCAGTGTGGCCAAGGCCTTCAGGAAGCTCGGTTACGAAGCAGTGATCACCCCGGATAGAAACAGGATCCGGGAGGCCCGGTCCATCGTCGTCCCCGGCGTCGGCGCCTTCGGCCAGTGCATGTCAAACCTCGGTAAGACCGGCATGGACGAAGCCATACATTCGGCCATCGAGGAGGGGAAGCCATACCTCGGCATCTGCCTGGGTTACCAGGTCCTCTTCGAGGGGAGCGAGGAGGATGCGGGCACGCCCGGCCTCGGAATTATCGATGGCGTCGTAAAGAAATTTTCCTCAACGCTGAAGGTCCCCCACATGGGATGGAACACGGTGCGCATAAAGCAAAGAACCCCGCTCTTCGCGGATATCCCCGACGAATCGTATTTTTACTTCGTGCACTCTTTTTACCCCGAGCCCGTCTCCGGGGATATAATCGCAGCAACGACGGAGTACGGCGTACCGTTCGCCGCCGCAATCCGGAAAGACAATATCTTCGCGACGCAGTTCCATCCCGAGAAGAGCCAGTCTATCGGGCTGGAGATGTTAAAAAATTTCGCGGCCTTAGGGGAGAAGAAATGCTGATAATACCGGCGGTGGATATTCGGGCGGGGAAGTGTGTTCGCCTGTACCAGGGGGACCCCGAGAAAGAGTCGGTATACTTCGAGGACCCCCTCGAGGCGGCCCTTTTATGGCAGTCCGGGGGCGCGGGCATGCTTCACGTGGTCGATCTCGACGCGGCGCTGACCGGCGAGCCGGTGAACAGAGAGGCCGTCGGGAGAATCATCTCGTCCGTCTCGGTCCCCGTTCAGGTAGCCGGTGGGCTGAGGAGCGTCTCCATCATGGAAGAATACATCGAAATGGGCGCGGCCAGGGTCGTCGCGGGAACGTCTGCCTACCGTTCGGAGAAGTTTATCAGCGACGCATTGAGCAAGTTAGGGACAAAGGTTGTCTTTGCCATAGATGCGAGGGACGGCTTGCTGGTGGGTGAGGGCTGGAAGAGCACGACCAGGTATCCGGCCCGGGATTTCGCCTTGCGCCTCGAAGAACTCGGGGCATCCACCGCGATCTACACGGATACCATGAGGGACGGGGCGCTGTCGGGGCCGAATATCGAGGCCATAAAGGAGATCGTCGGCCTCGTGGGTTACGATATTATCGCCGCCGGCGGTATCGCCGCCGTGCGGCACGTGGAGGAGCTCGGGAAGCTGGAAAAAGACGGCCTCGCCGGAATAATCATCGGCAAAGCCCTCTACGACGGCGCCCTGAGACTTGAGGAAATACTCTAGCTTTATCTTCTAACTTGTTTCCATCTAAGGAATAATATATTTCACATAAATTAAGGTACAAGAAACAAGATACAAGATACAAACAAGCACCAATATCCAAATACCAATGAATTAATGGCAGGACCTTGGTGAGTATCGTTTGTTGGTAATTGGAATTTGGATATTGTTTGGTTATTGTATCTTGCATCTTGGTTATTAACTATTTTCCCGTTGTTGGGCAAAGCCATGCACCATCAGCGATGAGAGGGCTATTGTGCTTGCCAAAAGGATTATACCGTGCCTGGACATCGACGCGGGGCGCGTCGTCAAGGGCGTAAAGTTCGTCGACATCAGGGATGCGGGTGACCCGGTTGAAGTTGCCGCCCTTTACGAAGAGGAGGGTGCAGACGAGCTGGTCTTCCTCGACATCACCGCCAGTTCGGGCGGAAGAAAGACGATGATCGACCTCATGAGGAAAGTATCGGAAGAGGTGTTCATGCCGCTTACAGTCGGGGGGGGCATATCGGAACTGCAGGATATCAGCGCCCTCCTCAAGGCCGGGGCAGACAAGGTCTCCATCAACACTGCCGCCGTGGAGTCCCCGGGCTTCATTTCAGAGGCGGCTTCCAGGTTCGGATCCCAGTGCATCGTCCTTGCAATCGACGCGAAAAGAGACAACGGGGGCTGGACGGTCTTCACGTACGGGGGGAGGAAGAACACGGGGAAGGACGCCGTCAAATGGGCCGTGGACGGTGTGCGGCGCGGGGCCGGGGAGATACTTCTAACGAGCATGGACGCTGACGGGACGCATGGGGGCTACGATATAGGGCTCACGCGCAACATTGCGGAGGCGGTCAATGTTCCCGTCATCGCCTCCGGCGGGGCAGGCGGCCCCGAGGACCTTTACCGGGTGCTTGACAAGGGGAAGGCCGATGCCGTCCTCGCCGCCTCGATATTCCATTACCGCACGTTCTCGGTCAGGGCGGTGAAACAATACCTTCGTGAGAAAGGAGTAACTGTCAGGCTATGAAGTTTCTCGAAAAGATGAAGTTCGACGAAAAGGGCTTGATCCCGGCGATCATCCAGGACGCGGACACGAACGAGGTTCTAATGCTGGCTTACATGAACGAGGATTCGTTCCTGGAGACGATGGAGACAGGCCTCACCCATTTCTGGTCGCGGTCGAGGAAGAAGCTCTGGAAGAAGGGTGAGTCCAGCGGCCACACGCAAAAGGTGCACGAAATACTCTTCGACTGCGACATCGATACTCTCCTTATCAAGGTCCACCAGACCGGCGCGGCGTGCCACAAAGGGTATCGATCGTGTTTCTACCGAAAGATAGTGGATAAGAAGGGAAAAGTCAGGACTAAAGGGAAGAAGGTCTTCGACCCGGAAAAGGTATATAAAAAGAAATGAACTATTTAGCGAACGTGGATAATAATTAATCCAGCAACCAACAACCAGAAACCAGAAACCGTTTTTAGCATGTATTCCCCGAATGAAAAAGAGTTCATGGAGCTGGCGAAGACGGCCAACCTCATCCCGGTTTACAGGGAGCTCATCGCCGATATGGAGACGCCGGTCTCCGCCTTCATGAAAGTTGCCGACGGCGATTACGTATTTCTTCTCGAGAGCGTGGAGTACGGTGAGAAGGTGGGCAGGTACTCCTTCGTAGGCTTGAGTCCCGGGGCGATCTTCTCATCGAGGGGGAAGACGGTAAAGGTCCGGGAGCGGGGCGCCGAACGGGAGTACGAAACGGCGACGGACCCGATCGATGAGCTCAAAGCGTTCATGGGTCGTTACAGGCCCGGCGGGGGAGGGGGGCTGCCCCGTTTCTATGGCGGCGCCGTAGGCTACCTGGGCTATGAGATGGTGCGTTTCATCGAAGACATACCAGACACAAACCCGGACGACCTGAACCTGCCCGAATCGTTCTTCATGATAACCGACACGGTCCTTATCTTCGACCACGTCCAGCGCACGGTCAAGGTTGTCTGCAATGCCGGCGTCGGCGACGATCCTTCGGCGTCTTACAGGGAGGCGAAGGCGAGAATCGACGCAGTCGTCGGCAAGCTCTCGCGGGCCGTGGTAAGGCCGCCGATCGAGCTCGCGAAGCCGCGGAAGGCGGGCGCGGTCGGGTCGAATTTCAGCAAGGACGAATTCCAGGACGCGGTCGTCAGGGCCAAGGAGTACATTGCCCGGGGAGACGTAATCCAGGTCGTTCTCTCCCAGCGACTCTCGGCAAGGGCGGAGAGCCACCCGTTCGACGTGTACCGCGTCCTCAGGTCCATCAACCCGTCCCCCTACATGTTCTATCTCAGGTTCGGCGATCTATGCCTTGTCGGGTCTTCCCCCGAAGTCATGGTCCGCGGGGATGAAGGCGACGTGGAGCTCCGCCCGATAGCGGGCACCAGGCCAAGGGGCGGAAACGAGGAGGAAGACGCGGAGCTCGAGCGGGAGCTCCTGTCAAGCGAGAAGGAGTGCGCGGAGCACATCATGCTGGTGGACCTGGGTCGGAACGATATAGGAAGGGTCTGTGAGAGGGGTACCGTGAGGGTCTCCGAGATGATGGTCATCGAGCGTTATTCCCACGTCATGCACATCGTTTCCGACGTCGTTGGCAAGCTGCGCGATGACAAGGACAACTTCGACCTGCTGCGGGCGACGTTCCCCGCGGGGACCGTATCGGGGGCACCGAAGATACGCGCCATGGAGATAATAGACGAGCTCGAGAACCTGAGAAGAGGACCTTATGCCGGGGCTGTCGGCTACTTCAGCTTTTCCGGAAACCTGGATACATGCATCACTATCAGGACCATCATCATCAAGGACGGCACCGCTTACGTACAGGCGGGGGCGGGGATCGTTGCCGACTCCGATCCGGCGGCGGAGTACCGCGAGACGATGACCAAGGCAAAGGCCATGCTCACGGCCATCGATATTGCGAACAGCATCCGGGCATGATACTGGTAATCGACAACTACGACTCGTTTGTTTACAACCTGGTCCAGTACCTTGCCGAACTGGGCGCCGAAACAGTTGTCCGTAGAAATGACCGCATCTCGCTTGAGGAAATCGAGGAGATGGATGTGGAGAGGATATTGATTTCTCCCGGCCCGGGCGTCCCGGCGGACGCGGGGATTTCAAAGGAGGCGATTCGCCGCTTCGCCCCGAGAAAGCCCGTTCTGGGGGTCTGTCTCGGCCACCAGTGTATCGGCGAGGTCTTCGGCGGCAGGGTCGTGCGCGCGGAGAGGCTGATGCACGGGAAGACATCCCTCATCCACCACGACGGAAAAACGATATTCCAGGGACTGGACAACCCCTTCGAGGCCACGAGGTACCACTCGCTTATCGTGGAGCGTGAGTCGATCCCCGATTGTCTCGCCGTCAACGCGTGGACGGACGAAGGGGAGATCATGGGCCTCATACACAAGGAGTATCCGGTCTGGGGCGTTCAGTTCCACCCGGAGTCCATCCTCACCCTGGAGGGAAAGAAGCTCCTCTCCAACTTCCTCCGGATGTAGCTCTCTTATAATCGTAATCGTTTCTCTTCAATTTTATGGTTGTAAAAATCATTTCCTCAAGGCCGCGGAGTTTTATGAGTTTTATTATTTAAAGCCATAACTCATTTAACTGGAACGCAGTAAATGATATTCGAGAGCAAGTCGTGGGCACCGTATTTCTTATTACAAACACCTCCTGCATCTTGTTTCTTACTTCTTTTATCCGCTTCACGAGATACGACATGTAATCAACATCTGGAGGTGATGGACAAATGAGAGCCCTTATTTACGATGGAGAGCTCAGGCTGGTGGAAGATTACCCGGCGCCCGAGATTGGCGAGGGCGAGGCGCTCGTCAGGGTCCTCATGGCGGGGATATGCAACACGGACCTCGAGATCATCAAGGGATACATGGGCTTTACCGGTGTGCCCGGGCACGAGTTCGTTGGTGTCGTGGAAGCTTCCCCGGAGGAGGAGCTCGCGGGGAAGAGGGTTGTCGGCGAGATCAACTGCCCCTGCGGGACGTGCGATTACTGCCTGACGGGAATGGGCAATCACTGCCCGGCGCGATCGGTACTTGGAATACTGAAGAGGGACGGCGCGTTCGCGGAATATCTCACGCTTCCGGTTGAGAATCTCCACATCGTTCCGGACGGCGTGCGGGACGAGGAGGCTGTCTTCGCCGAGCCGCTGGCCGCAGCCTGCAGGGCGCTGGAGCAGGTGAAGCTGGAACGAGGGGAGAGCGTTGTCGTCCTCGGCGATGGGAAGCTCGGCCTCCTCGTGGCGCAGGTCGTGAAATCGACCGGATGCGCGCTCCTCTCCGTTGGGCTTGACCCGTCCAAGCTCTCGATCCTGCGGGGGATGGGCATCAGGACCCGCCCGGGGACCGACGGCATGAAGGAGAAGTTCGATGTGGCCGTCGATTGCACGGGGTCGCCGGAAGGGCTCGGCGCCGCCCTTTCCCTGACGAGACCGTTGGGCCGGGTTGTTTTAAAGACCACGGTCGCGGAGAACCCTTCAATCGACACCTCACGGATCGTTGTCGATGAGATTACCGTGATAGGCTCGCGCTGCGGCCCCTTCGAGCCCGCCCTGGAGGCTCTCAAGGCGAAGACGGTAAAGGTCGAGCCCCTCATAAGCGCTGTCGTGCCGTTCTCCAACGCACTCGAGGCTTTCGATATAGCCCGAAAGAAAGATATGATCAAGGTCCTCCTGAAGATGTAGCAATTCCCGCTCTCGGATACGACACGTCTTACGACGTCTCCATGGCCGAAACGGAGTTCGTAAAGAGGGCCGTCAGGGAGTCGAGGCTTATTCTCACGCGCGACACCCTTCTGGGGGAGCGGTGGACGGTCCCGTCATGCCTATCCCTCGAGAGCGATAGTACTTTCGATCAGCTCAGGCAGGTTATTTACAGGTTGAATCTGCGCATCTCCGACGATAAGATATTCACGATTTGCTTGAAGTGCAACGAGCCGCTCGAGGAGGCGGTCAGGGAGAAAGTGGAGGGGAGGGTGCCCCCGTACGTTTACAGGACGAAGGACCGTATATTTAAATGTCCTCGCTGCGGACACCTCTACTGGCGGGGTACTCACCACGACCTCGTGATGGGCATAATCAGTAAAGTGCTGGAGCTAAAAGGTGATAGAGAAGATCATATCTCTTAAAAGAGAGGCGGTGGAGCGCAGGAGGCGGGCGCTTGCGCCCGGCGACCCGGCGTCGCTCCTCTCGAGAAGAAAATCGGGTGTCCGCGATTTCCGCGCCGCTGTCAGGAAGGAGGGGAGGCTGTCCCTCATCGCAGAGGTCAAGAAAGCGTCGCCGTCGAGGGGCGTGATCCGCGGGGATTTCGACCCCGAACAGATCGCCCGCGTGTACCGGGAGAAGGGGGTTGACGCCATCTCGGTTCTCACGGAGGATAAATTCTTTCTCGGCAGCCCGAGGTATCTGTCGCTCGTGAGGGCCGGGGTATCCGTTCCCGTCCTGCAGAAGGATTTCATTGTGGACGAGCTGCAGATATACGAGGCCGCGGGCGGCGGGGCGGACGCGGTCCTTCTCATCGCCTTCATCCTGTCGCCGGGAGCGCTCGAGAGGTTTATCTCTCTCTGCGCCAGGTTGGGCATGACGCCCCTTGTGGAGGTCCATACTCCGGGCGACATATCCAAGGCCGCGGACGCCGGTGCGGATGTTTTCGGGATCAACAACCGCGACCTCAAGACTTTTACCGTCGACCTCTCGGTGACGGAAAAGCTGGCGGGCCGCCTTCCGGGAGGATCGACAGCAATCAGCGAGAGCGGGGTCGGGTCCGCGCAGGATATAGAGAGATTGAAAGAATGCGGCGTCCACGGCGTGCTTGTCGGCGAGGCCCTCATGGCGAGCCCGGATATAGGCCGCAAGCTGGATGAACTGATGGGGGCGCTGTGACGATGGAAGCCGACACCGTGAAGGTCAAGATATGCGGTATAACAAGCGTTCGGGACGCCCTGGCGACGTGCGAACTGGGAGCGGACGCCATAGGCCTCGTCTTCTCCGGGAGCCCGCGGAAGGTGTCCCTCAACGCAGCCGCGGAAATCGCAGGGCGGGTGTCCCCTTTCGTCACAGTCGTGGGGGTCTTCGTCAACGAGGAGCGGGAGTTCGTCTCGCGGGCCCTCGAACAGTGCTCCCTGGACCTCGTCCAGCTTCACGGCGACGAGTCCCCCGAATACTGCCTTTCGTTCCCCGGCAGGGTGATAAAGTCTTTCAGGATCGGGGAGGCGGGCGACATCTCGCCAGTCAGCTCTTTCAGCGTGAGGGCCGCGCTGTTTGACTCGCGGGTCCGGGGAGCGTTCGGAGGGACGGGGAAGGCTTTCGAATGGAAGGTGCTGGGCGACGTGACACGGCTTCAGCTTTCCGTCATACTTGCGGGGGGACTGAACGCGGATAATGTCGGCCGCGCCATTGAAATTGTGAGGCCGTACGCGGTCGATGTGTCGAGCGGCGTGGAGGCAGAGCCGGGGAAGAAGGATTACGCCAGGATGAAGGAATTCATGCAAAAGGTGAGGCATCGTGAAAAGGCTTCCGGATAAGCGAGGGAGGTTCGGGTCATACGGCGGCATGTTCGTCCCCGAGACGATCATGGCGGCCCTGGATGAGCTGAAAGAGGCCTACGCGGAGGCGTTGAAAGACCGCAGCTTCAGGGACGAGCTTGCCGGCGCACTGAGGGATTACGCCGGCAGGCCGACACCCCTCTACCTCGCGGAGAACCTCTCGGGGAAGGTCGGGAAGGGCTCGGTCTATCTCAAGCGGGAGGACCTCTGCCACACCGGCGCGCACAAGATCAACAACTGCCTGGGCCAGATCCTCCTCGCCCGCAGGATGGGCAAGGAGAGGATCATAGCCGAGACCGGCGCGGGCCAGCACGGCGTGGCGACGGCCACGGTTGCGGCGCGCTTCGGCATGGAGTGCGTCATCTATATGGGAGAGGAGGACATGGAGCGCCAGGCCCTCAACGTGTTCAGGATGAGGCTGCTGGGCGCCGAGGTCCGCCCGGTGAAGAGCGGGTCGATGACCCTCAAGGACGCCATCAACGAGGCGATGCGGGACTGGGTGACGAATGTCTCGACCACCCATTACGTCCTCGGCTCGGTGGCGGGACCGCACCCGTACCCGCGGATAGTACGCGATTTTCAACGGGTGATAGGGAGAGAGGCGCGCGCACAGATATTGCGGGCGGAGGGAAGGCTTCCCGATCTCCTGGTTGCCTGCGTCGGCGGGGGAAGCAATGCCACGGGCCTCTTCCACCCTTTTCTCGGTGACGATGACGTGCGCATGATCGGCGTCGAGGCCGGCGGGCTCGGCCTGGACAGCGGCCGCCACGCGGCCAGGTTTCACTCCGGCTCCATAGGCATCCTGCATGGAGCGCTTACCTATGTCCTCCAGGACGGGGACGGACAGATAACGAGAACGCACTCAGTCTCGGCCGGGCTTGATTACCCGGGAGTCGGCCCCGAGCACAGTTACTTCAGGGAGGCCGGGCGGGTCAGGTATGAAAGCGTCACGGACGCGGAGGCGGTTGCGGCATTCGAGTTCCTCGCGGAGGCGGAGGGCATACTGCCGGCACTCGAAACGGCCCACGCGATAGCGTTTGTCCTTTATCACCTGGACGAACGGGAAAGGGATTCGCTTATTATTATCAACCTCTCCGGCAGGGGGGACAAGGACATGGAGATCGTAAGGAAGTGGAAGGAAACCGGTGAGCAGGATAAGAGACAGGTTTAACGCCCTCTCGAAAGAGGGGCGGAAAGGGCTGATCGCCTACATCACGGCCGGGGATCCCGACCTGGAGACGACGATGAAGCTCGCCGTGGAGTTCGAGAAGCGGGGGGTGTCCTTTCTGGAGCTGGGGGTCCCTTTCTCCGATCCGCTGGCCGACGGTAAGACGAACCAGGAGGCGGCGGAGCGCGCCCTGAAATCCGGGACAACGCTGAAGGGGATACTGAAGTCCGTTTCAGGGATACGGGGCACGGTTACGATACCCCTGATCATTTTCAGCTATTACAACCCGATCTTCAAATACGGCGTCGAGGCCTTTGCCCGGGACGCCTCCGAGGCGGGAATCGACGGCGCCCTGGTCCTCGACCTTCCCCCGGAAGAGTGCCGTCCATATAAAGAGGCCATGCGGAAATCGGGATTGGACACCATCTTTCTGGTTGCGCCCACAAGCACCGCGGGTAGAATACAGGCTATAACGAAGGTGAGCGGAGGCTTTATTTACTGCCTTTCGAGGACCGGGGTGACGGGGGAGAGGGAGGCCGCCATGGAGGTGGTGAAGACACTGACAACGAGAGTCCGCGGTTTCACCGACCTGCCCCTCGCCGTGGGTTTCGGCATAGCAACCCCGGAACAGGCCGCCGCCGTTGCGCGTTACGCGGACGCTGTCGTTGTCGGCAGCGCGATAGTTCGGGCGATAAAGAGAAACATCGGGAGGGGCGATCTCGTGGAGCGCGTCGGCGACTTCGTCGAGACGCTGGTCAACGGCCTGCCCCGTTCTAACCAAGATATTAATAACCACTGATCATGTTTTGACAAAAAAAGATAAACCACGGATTATACGGATTGAACGGATTTATTCTTTTTTAATCAGTATAATCTCCGTCAGACCCGGCGGCTCTGCCGGACGGGCGCTGAATCCGTGGTTGTATTTTTAAACGGGAAAGGGAGGGGAAAGGAAGGTATGAAGATTTTTTCGGGAACGGCCAATCCGGAGCTTGCGCGCGAGATATGCAAGGACCTCGGCATCAAGCTCGGCAAATGCAAGATCAAGAAATTCGCAAACGACAACATACTCGTCAAGATAGAGGAAAACGTGCGCGAGAAGGACGTCTTCGTGATCCAGCCCTCGTGTGTCCCGGTAAACGAGGGGCTCGTCGAGCTGTTGATTATAATCGACGCCCTGAAGCACGCCTCGGCCCGCAGGGTGACGGCGGTCCTTCCCTACTACCCGTACGTCCGATCGGACAAGAAGGACCAGCCCAGGATATCTATAACCGCAAGGCTCGTTGCCGATCTCCTCGAAGCCGCGGGGACCGACAGGCTCCTGACCATGAATCTCCATTCTCCCCAGATACAGGGGTTCTTCCGCATACCGACCGACCACCTCCTGGCCGCCCCGATCCTCATCAAACACTTCAAGAAGAAGAAGATAGGCAACGCCGTCGTCGTATCGCCGGACGCGGGAAGCGCCAAGCTCGCCGAAAGCTATGCCAGAAAACTGCGGCTTCCTCTTGCCATCATGGACAAGAGGAGGCTCGGCGATACCGATAAAGTAACAATCATTAATATCGTGGGAGATGTGAAGGGCAAGAAGGCCATAGTCTTCGACGACGAGATCGCCACGGGCGGCTCTCTCATTGAGACCGCCAAGACCCTCGTCAAGCACGGCGCCACGGAAGTCTGCGCATGCGCGGTTCACGGCGTCCTGTGCGGGAACGCTGTTAAAAAGCTCTCCGAATCCATCATTAAGGAGGTTGTGGTCACCAACACGGTGAGAATCGGCAAGGAAAAGATGTTCCCGAAGCTCAGCGTCCTGTCGGTGGCAAAGCTCTTCGCCAGCGCAATAGAGAGGATCCACGGGGGAAAGTCCGTCAGCGATCTCTTCAGCAACCACCTGGAGTTCGCCAAGTGAAGCGGGCGATGGCCCTCGACGTGGGGAAGAAGCGAATAGGAGTGGCAATAAGCGATCTCCTGGGCCTTATCGCCCAGGGCTACGGTACTATACAGAGAGAGGGGGACGCGGAGGCGATCGACAGGATCGGCGAGATTGTCAGGGAGAAGGAAGTCGGGACGGTAATCGTCGGCCGCCCCGTGATGCTCTCCGGCAGGGTGGGGGAGATGGCGGAAGAGGCGGACCGTTTCGCCCGAAAGGTGGCCGGCCGCTTGAACATCAAGACCGTGATGGTTGACGAGCGGTTGACGACGGCGGAAGCGGAGAAGCTCCTGATATCGGCCGATCTCTCCCGAAAACGCCGCCGTGCCGTACGCGACAAGATAGCCGCGCAGCTTATCCTTCAGAAGTACCTGGACAGGGAGTCCGCCAGCGTATGAATAACACTCCTTCAGACGCCGGGACGGTTTCAGTATCCGGGCTGGCCGGCGGACTGACCGTTGTCACCAGGACCATGCCCCACATGGAATCGGTGTCGATGGGCCTCTGGGTAGGCGCAGGCTCAAGGCATGAAAACAGCCGCAACAACGGCATATCCCATTTTCTGGAGCACCTCCTTTTCAAGGGGACCGGCAAGAGGTCGCAGAAGCAGATCACACGCGCGATAGAGGGGGTCGGCGGCAGTCTCAACGGATTTACCGCGGAGGAATATACCTGCTATCTCGCGAAAGTCGGATCTCGACACTGGAAGAGGGGCCTGGACGTCCTTATAGACATGTACCTGGACCCCGCATTGAAGCCGGGCGATATCGAAAAAGAGAAAGGCGTTATCCTCCAGGAGATCAACATGTACAGGGATATACCCGCCCAGTTCGTCAACGAGCTCCTGGGCACCATTCTCTGGCCCGACCAGCCCCTCGGCTTCATGATTATCGGATCGCCTGAATCCGTAAACAGGCTCGGCAGGGACGATTTCATGTCCTATATGCGTAGAGGCTACGTATGGAGGAATACGGTCCTGGCCGTCGCGGGTAAGATCAAACACGCTGATGTGGTGCGGGAGGCCGGAAGGTATGTTAAAGCAGATGCTCATAGCAGGGGCCTTAATGCTTTGAAAGCAAAGACGTTATATCGCTCACCGAGGCTCAAGGTTGTGGACCGGAAGACGGAACAGACACACCTTGCCATGGGGGTGAGGGCGTTCGGGCGCTCGCATCCCGACCGCTATGTCCTGAAGCTGCTCAGCGTTATCCTCGGCGGCAACATGAGCTCCCGGCTTTTCCAGCAAATAAGGGAGAAACACAGCCTGGCATACGCTATCGGCACCTCGGTATCGCTTTTCGGGGACGCCGGGTCGATGAACCTTTCGGCAGGCCTGCGTAACGAGAAGACGAACAGGGCCCTCTCCCTGGTGGTGGAGGAGCTCCGGAGGTTGAAGGAACAGTGTGTCGGTGCGCGGGAACTCAACAGGACGAAGGAGTTCTGCGTGATGCAGCTTCTCCTGTCCCTGGAAAAGACGATGAACAGCATGCTCTGGGTGGGGGAGAGCATGCTTTGCCTCGGCAGGGTCAGGAGCACAGGTGAGATCATTGATGATATCAAGGCCGTCACTCCCCGGGACATAAGGCGCGTGGCACGGTTGGTTTTCAGGCCTGAAAGGCTCGCGCTCGCGGCAATAGGACCGGATATCGAGGAGTGCGAGCTTGAGGAAACCATCCGGAAAGTGTAGGGTACATGCCCCCCGTGAAAAAACACTGAGAACACTGAGATAAATACAGCATGATAAAGATAGCACCATCGATACTTTCGGCTGACTTCGGAAGGCTGGCGGAGGAGACCGGAAAGGCGGAGGACGCCGGCGCCGACTGGATTCACGTGGACGTGATGGACGGTCACTTCGTGCCCAACATCACCATCGGCCCATCCATGGTAGCCGCCCTGCGGAGGGCCACGACGCTTCCACTCGATGTCCACCTCATGATATCCGACCCCGCGCAATACATAGACCGCTTCATCGAGGCGGGAGCGGACTACCTGACCATACACATCGAGTCCAACGGTGATATTCCATCGATCCTGAAGGCAATCAGGGAGAAGGGCGCCAGGCCCGGCCTGACCCTCAACCCCCCGACGGCTGTATCGCGCATAGTGGACATGGTCCACCTGGTTGACCTCGTCCTCGTCATGTCGGTCAATCCCGGTTTCGGGGGACAGAAATTTATACCCTCGGCCCTGCCAAAGCTCAGAACGCTCAGGGATGCGATAGACGCGTCAGGCCGCGAAGTCGATCTCGAGGTCGACGGCGGGATAAATCCCGACACCCTGCCCGAGGCCTGCAGGGCAGGGGCCAATGTTATCGTCGCGGGCTCCGCTATCTACGGGAGCGGGGATATGAAAGCAACAATCTCGTCATTCAGAGAAATATGCGAAAAAGCCAACGAAGCAAATTGAATAAATTTGCGGGCGCAGCGAGCTAATTCATCTAATGAAAAGAAAAGAGTTAAAGGCGGCAAAAACGTATTACAGGTACGCCGCGAAGGTCCTTTCGAAAAAAGGAAAGAAGCTCGCTCCTCAAAACTGCAAGATGCTCGGGGAGCGCCTCGAAGAGTTAAAGGCGGCTCTCGAAAAGAAGGATGGCGCCCGGGTATCGCTCTGCCTTCAGAGGGCCGACGAGGACCTGGCGAGATACCTCCCCAAGGCGAGGAAATCCGCCCTCAGAGAGGGGCTGGAAACGATAGTTATCGCCTTCCTGATCGCGTTCGTCCTCAGGACGTTTGTCGTCCAGGCCTTTAAAATTCCCACCGGCTCCATGCAGCCGACACTCTACGGCGCCAGGGACCACGGGTTCGGCGACAAGATCCTGGTCAACAAGTTTATCTACGGCACCAAGACGCCCGACTGGATAGGAGTGCCCTTTACGGATTGGGGCGCTTTCATCCCGTTTGTGACCCTCCCGGCCGTAAGGGAGCCCGCGAGAGGGGACATAATCGTCTTCCGAACACTCGGCATAAAGGCCATGAGCCCGGACGACCAGAAGAAGGATTTCATCAAGAGGCTGGTTGGCCTCCCGGGCGACACCGTGGAGATACGGGGTGTGGAGTGGCGGGGGTACTGTCCCGAGTGCGGTAAGATGGTCGACCTCGCTTATCCGAGAAAAACGAAGGACGAGAATGGCCGGGAGGTGATGGTGGGGCGGTGCACCAGATGGAGGGGCGACAGCCGCTGTAACGAGGTTATCACCGTTCCGCTCGTTCCCGAGTGGGATGGGAGCATCTATATCAACGGCGAGAAACTGACGGAGCCCGCCATATTTTCCGAGATCCCGTACGTCAACGCCGGCCCGTACGGGCGGGCGGGCAGCTCCATCACAGTCCCCGAGGGTTATTATTTCTTCCTCGGCGACAACTCGGCCAACAGCAAGGACAGCCGGTACTGGGGCTTCGTCCCCGCGGAGAACGTCCGGGGGGAGGCCTTCTTTATTTACTGGCCCCCGAGATGGCCCGGCTGGCCGTTCTACTCCGAAAGCAACAGGATGGGCCTCCTCTGGTAGGCCGCTGCATCACCCCTGTACCAGCATTGTGAATTATTTCACAATACTTTCTGTGCCAACTCCTTACATGCGGCAGGAAAACTTTACCCCCGCCCGTTTTTCTCTCCAACCCTGATTGAATATCTCTATATATGGTATCCTCGGGATATATTCCGACGCCCCTTCGAAAAAATAGGGAAGCGGGGGACCTCAACGACGCCTTTGATGGAGGATAGTTTGAATGCCGCGATTTGCCCATAAATTTCCAAAGGCTGATTTAAAATGGCGGCTGTCCTTTCTCTACAAGCAGAGGGGTATGTCCCTTGCCGAGATCGGCAAGATTTATGGTTGCAGCAGGGGGGCGATCGGAAAGCAGATGAAGAAACTGGGAATTTCTATGCGCTCCCGCTCTCAGGCGAGGCTCCTGGCCCGCAAGAAGGGAAAATTCAAGGACATACCGTATTACTACATCAATAATAAATTCTTCAAGTCGTGGTCCGGCAAGATGGCCTATGTGTTGGGCCTCATTGTGACGGACGGCTGCATATCGAAGAGCCTGCACACAGTATCACTTGCTATGAATGAAAGGGAGCTGCTTGAGAAGGTCAAGGCGGCCATGGGCACAAATATTCCTGTCCGTGCCTCGAGGCATCAGGCGAGGTTATATGAGTTCAAGATCTCCAGGCAAGAGATGGTGAGGGATCTGCTAGATCTCGGTCTGACGCCCCGGAAGAGTGCGACAATCGAATTCCCCGACGTCCCGGAGGAATATTTACCTCATTTCATCAGGGGAGTCTTCGACGGCGATGGTTCAGTTACCCTTCATGGCTCCCGTACGCGGAAAGAGAAGGCCTTGTGGCTGCAGGCACATTTCTGCAGCGCCTCTAAGAGCTTCATGAAGAGCCTGGAAAGCAAGCTTCGCCGCCTGGGGATGCCCAAGCAGAATATCCGCAGCGGAAGGGGCACTAACATTCCTATCTACCGAATCACGTATGGCCATAAGGACAGTAAAATCCTGTTTGAGATCATGTATCGTGACATCGGGAATGGACTTTTCCTGGAAAGGAAATATACTGTTTTTCAAAAAGCTATTGCATATAAAACCAGATCGGAGAGGCATACGTGTTCTGAGAGAGCTGAACATGTCTTGCGAGAGTTTTTTCGCCTCCATAAGCTGAATCCGCGTGAGTACCGAGTCGTAGAATTAGCAGAGTATGTTGGATGTACAACTAGAACGATTTTTCGGTGGGCAACAGGAAGTTATCGTGTGCGACCTAAATATCTAAAGAGGATTAAAGCTTATCTAAAATATAAAAGGGAAATTACATGATGAATGATGAAGAGCTCTGCAGCAGTGTTTTGGAAGAGCTTATAACGTTCTGGCATTTCCACAGGCGCTTTGATGCCAATATTGTAGACTTGGCGCGCCATGTCTCTGTCTCCAGGGATACTGTATACAGGTGGCTTAACAGGAAAGCGCTTCCAAGGCCTCATAAAGCGATGCTGATTGCTGAGTGGCTTGAATTTCGTAATAAAGCGTAACCTGTTGTAGGCCCATAAGAACTCACTTTAAGCATCCCTATTTTCCCTATATTTAAATATCTGACATAGGCAGGCATAATGCACCTTATGTAAACTAGCCTATAGGTGAAAATATATGTAACTATTTGTAGTGCAAGGTATTATGATATGCTGTGGATAACTTGTGGAGAAACTGGATGGATATACAGGAGATAATGAGCGGGTCTATGTAAATGAGCCTCCAGAATGGCCTGTAAGGCCCGATCTGATGCAATGAATGTACTTGGTCCGGCAAAACTGGAAACTTTTCAAACCCGGGAGGACACTTGGATATCAATAATGCAGATCAGCTATTGGGATCAGACAGGCCAATATCAACACCAGCCGGCAACCGGAAACCGGAAGACGCCGCATACCTCCCTATTAATAGAAAAATATATTTCCGGTCGAGGAATTAACCCGGCTGACAGAATGTCGAGATATTGTCAAATGTTGTGGACAGGAGCATGTGCGCATCCTCGTGTAACAGCTCCTAAGCAGCTATCTCTTTCATCTCTCCATCTACGAACTTGACCCCCTCGATGACCTTCACAATCAGCTTGT
>JAVCDC010000026.1 GCA_030765135.1 Candidatus Tritonobacter lacicola
CTCCCGCCGTGCTCGAGGCGGGCGACGATTTCTACGTGTACCTGGAGCTGTCGGGGGGCGGCCACGCCCTTGACCGGACATCCGAGATACCGGTCCTTCTGGGCGTGAGCGGACCGGAGCCCATCCCGGATAAGTTCGACAAGGGGGGGCGGGCGATATGGGAGTGCATCTACGACAGGCAGAGCGACGGCACGATCGTTGAGTCGGCGGCGAATCCCGGCGAGAGCTACTACCTGAGCGGCTCGACCTGGCTGGACCTCCACGATTATGAGTTCAGCGACCCCTCATGGAACGGCACCGCTAACTTCTGCATAAAGGCGCTGACCGACCCGGACGATGACGGCGACGGCCTCCCGAACGTGGTGGAGGAGGCCGTCGGGACTTACAGCGACGATCCCGATTCTGATAACGACGGGTACACCGATGGCGAGGAGCTCGCTTACGACGGCGACCCGACCTCCTACTCTGCCGGGAACGACACCAACCCTATGGACGCCGACACGGATGGAGACGGTTTCAGCGACCTTGTCGAGATAGCGGGCGGAAGCAGCCCAATCGTTTACGGCTGGGACGCCGAAGACATGTACATCAGGGTAAACTTCCAGCCGTCAGGCTCGTCGAGGCCCGGTGGATACGCGTCGGACACGGGATGGTCGTTCAATCCCTCCCGCGGCTACGGCTGGTAATTCAGCGCGTGACCCTGTTATTTCCGCAGCAGCTTATCCAGCTTCTCGTCGGTTGAGTGGGATTTTACGGTGGCAGGTGTCATTGAGAAGGTCGATCCGGCCCCGCTCGCCTTCGAAGGTGATGACTGAGAGCGCGGCGTTACCGACCGCGAAAGAGCGGTAGTGGCTGTTGTCGATGCCCAGGGCGATGGACACCAGGATTCGTACTACGACATCGTGCGTGACGATGGCAACCTTCCCGCCGCCGCATTCATCCAGGACGATATTCAGGCCTTCCTCAACTCTCATCCGGACTCCGGTCAGGGTTTCTATCCCGGAGAAGTCGAGGAGGTGGGGTGTCTGCTTCCAGAGCCTCCAGGCCCGCGGCCAGCGCTTCTCGATTACTTCCGCCGTGAGCTTCTGCCACGGCCCGAAGTCGATCTCCGTGAAGTTATCCAGCGTCTCCACGTCTATCCCGGCTTTCCCGGCGATCGCCTCCGCGGTCTGAACGGCCCTCGCCACCGGTGAGGAGAAAATCCTCGTTATGCCTATCGAGGAGAGCCTCTCGGCGATGGCCTCGGCCTGGCCACGCCCCTTTTCGTTCAGGGGGTCCCCGCTCCGGCCCATGTAGACGCGTTTTTTATTCTGGTCGGTCTCGCCGTGCCTGACCAGTAACAACGTCGTCTCCATGGAGGGTGACCTCGCCTGACGGGCTTTGCCGAACAGTCTCATGATGAATACAGTCCCTGTTACAGTGGCTCGATGTTACTTGTTTGTCCCGGCCTTTTTCGCGTCGGCGTCAGCTTTGGCTTTCGCCCTTTCGGCGGCGGCGCGCACCTTTGCCGCGGCCTGCTCCGCCTTGGCCTTTGCCGTTGCTTTCGCGGCCTCGGCCTTGGCGCGTACGCGCTCCGCCGCGGCCCTTACCTTCTCCTCGGCCATCTTTCTCTTCTCCTCGGCGCGCCGCACCTTCTCCTCCTCGATCCTTCTTTTCTCAGCCTCGGCCTTCTCGCGCTCGGCCCGGATCTTCGCCGGGTTGTAGCCCTTGATGTACTTGATGGCCATTGACTCCGCGTTTTTTCCCGACTTCACCACGTCCTGGTGGATGGAGTACAGCTGCCACCAGTCCAGCCCCTGTATGAGCTTGGGGTCCGCGTCGGGGAGGAGCTTCTGGACCTCTTTCTTTATGATCTTCCTCGCCGGGGCCACGTATGCTTCACCTTGTCCTGTCATATTTTTTCTCCTTCCTGTTCTGATGAATAACAAAACATATTTACCATCTTCCTGACAACGGATTTCTGACGCGTGTTAATGCTTTTTCATTCCCACGCGGATCTCCCTTCCTGTAATGCCGCGGTAAACCACCTCGATCAGGACGGATCCGCCGACCATTATGACGAGGACCCACAGGTTCCCCGGCGCCTTCAATGCGGTTTGGCAGATAAGGGCCCCCAGCGCGATGAGGCATACCGCGAAGCCTAGGTAGGCGACCCACCGCTTGCTGCCGGTCTCTTTATGGAGCCGGGCATTAGAGAGGTTGACCATGGCGAATATGAGCAGGAAGCCTGCGCTCCCCATCGTCGAGATCCTGTCGATATGGAAGAAGTTCGCTATCAAGAGCGAGAGTACGCAGGTGATTATCAGGCCCTCCAGCGGCATGGGGTTTTTCCCTGTCGTCTTTTCCAGTTGCCGGGGCAGCTCGCCGTCCTTGGCGATGATGTAGCTGATCCGTGCCGACCCGTAAAGCGTGGCGTTGATGGCCGAGCACGTTGCCAGCAGCGCCGCCACCGCTATTATGACGAAACCGAAGTGCCCCAGGAAAGGCCGGGCCGCCGCGGCGAGGGCGTAGTCCTGGGCCGCCGCGATCTTCGCCAGCGGCAGGTTGCCCACCGTCACAATTGCGATAATGATATAAAGCAGGATAACGAACCCCACCGCCGTGTAGTATGCCCGGGGGAGCGTTTTTTTCGGGTTTTTCACGTCGTTGGCCGTGTTCGCGATCAGCTCGAAACCCTCGTAGGCCACGAAGATGATCATCCCTCCCGCTATCAGGGGTATGGGCTTTGTCCAGGTCGCGGGGGCCAGCCTCTGCAGGTTTATGAACCACAGCCCGATTACGCCGACGAACATCAATATCGCGAGCTTGATGCCCACGATGGCTTTTTCCGCCCTCCCGACGAACGTGGCTCCCGAGGCGTTTATAATGGTGAAGCCGATAATGGCGGCGCAGATAATGACGTGTTTCCAGAAGGTGTGCTGCTCCGGGGGGAAGAAAGTGGCGCCGTAGTTGCCGCAGGCGAACGCGTACAGGGCGAGCGTTACCAGGTAGCTGATCCATAGGAGCACGTTGAGGCTCCCCGTCAGACGCCCCGAGCCGAAGGCCTTGTTCAGGAACGTGACCGTGCCGCCCTCGCTCGGGTACCTCACGGACAGCTTGGCGTATGAATACGAGGTAACCGCCGCCACGAACCCCGAGATGGCGAACGCGATAGGTGTGGCGCCTCCGGCGAGGACCACGGCAAGGCCGAGGACGGCGAAGATGCCGCCGCCGACCATGCCGCCGATGCCGATTGCGACTACGCCCCAGAAGCCTATGGTTCCCTGCCCGGAAGATGAATCGCTCATGATAGGATCTTTCTGCGGCCTGGCCGCCTTTTGCTTTATCCTGTTCGAACTCTGCCGGAGGAGGAGCATCCCGGGAAGGTGGTGGTGACGCTCTTCCACCCTGCCGTGCGGCCCCCGTGGATTTGCAGCCCGTGTGCGACGCCCGGCTGGCTCAGCCTTCCTTGATCTTCTTCAGAACGTCCCGGACGTTTATCGAGCCGGGAGCGTCTTTAGCGAGGTAGAGCATGACTCCTCCCTTGACGGGCCGGATCGTGATCTTTCCCTCTTTCGCCATCCTGTTGGTCACCGCCACGGGGTCGGCGTCGTATTCCGCCCTGAAAGCCTGGTTAAAGCCGCTGTAGACCGTGTGGATCCCCTTGTATGGGGGCTTCCTGAGCTTCTCGATAGCCCTCAGGACGAACTCCTCCTGCGATAACTTCTGTTCTTCCATATCCTGCCTCCTTTTCCCCGTTTTTTCCCGGTGACATGTATAATAAAGTAATATCGGGTGCGGGTAAAGAATGAATAAGGCCAGGTCAGTAAGAAGAAGAGAAACGGTGCCCGACGGCCGGGCACATCGGCGGCGTACAGGTCCCGTATGGGCCCTCCTCGTGTTTATCGCCGCAGCCCTCGCCCTCTTCTCCGCGGCCAACCTGCCGGTCCTCTGGGTGAGAGGAATAGGTCTGCTTCTGCCGGAGTCGAGAGTTGAAGTGGTGGGGCTGTCCACCGACGTTATCAGCATGGTCGCCGTTAAGAGGCTCCTTTTTGCCGGGAAAATGCCTGCAGGCCCCTCGCTGGAGATAACGGGGAGCGACGTCTTTATAGCCTACGATCCCTGGCTCAGGAGGGATATATTCGTCGGGGCGGGGTCCGTCGCCGTGGAGGGCCGCATACAGCCCCACGGGGACGCGGTCTGGCAGGCCATCCCACTCCTCGGGCTGTTCCGCCGCTTTCGCGTGGCGTTGCCGGAGGCGAGCTTCCGCGTCCTGTGGAACGGCTGTCTCTTTTCGTGCGATGAATCCAGCCTGGCGGGGGAGTGCGCCTCCGGAGAGGATATCCTGGTATCCTGTGATCTTCATTGCATGAGGGTGAGCAGAGCCGGTGACCTTGTCGCCATCCTCGAGGAGGTGAAGCTCAGCGGCCGCTCGAAAAGGAAAGGGGCTATCACTCTTTCCTCTCTTCTTGCGGGCTCCGTGGAGGCCGGTGTAGGCCGCGTTGAATTGGACATGGAGGCCTTGTCCGGCCTCGGAAAAAGGGAGAAGTTCCTGGCCACGGGAAAGTTCGCGGGCAGCGCGAACGCGGCTATGGATGGTGGGAGGCTAAAAAGGGTGGACGTTGAGCTTTTTTCCGAGGGGGGGGGCTCGGTTACGATGTCCGGGGATTTTATAAAGGGCTATCTCGGGAGGATGGCCGCCGGCCCTCAGCGCGAATCCATGGAGATTGTTCTTGAGTCCCTGAGGGATTACACATTTAATAGGGGCGTGATCCGTGCAGAGCTTATCGATGACAGGATCGTGGCTCACGTGGAGCTTGACGGGGCGAGCGGGCCCCGCGATTTATACGTAAACTTTATCGATTTTCTTAAGGGAGGAAGGATAGTAAGTAATCCCCTCCTTGTAACCGGGAGATAGTACACATGAGGAGACTTGCTTTAGGAGTTATGGTATTCGGCGTTGCCTTATCCCTGGCTTGCATGAAACACAGCGTGGATGTAAGGTCCCGGGAGCCCATTATAATCAAGGTCGAGGCGAGGATAGACGTATATAACCACGCCGCCGAGATAGAGGATATGGTGAGCGGCAAACAGCCCATAGATTTGCCCGAGGATGAGGGGGGCAGTTCTTCTTTTCTCTTCGATCCTTTTGCTTCGAGCGCCTACGCGGGCGAGCGCCGGGGGTTGAGGAAGGCGGTGGCTCGGAGAAAGGAAAGGTACGGCAGCGTTCAGGAGCTGAAGCGCAGGGGAGTAGCCGGCGAGAATATTCTCGGATATCTCACGGTTCGCTCAAAGGCCGCGCCCCACCAGAAGATACTCATAAAAAAGGAGAACGAGGACAGGAAAATCATATATGTCGAGACGGCCCGGGAGAGGGGCGTCCCGTTGAGGGAGGTGCAGAGGGGTTTCTCCGGGGTCCTGAGGAAGAGGGCTGAGCCGGGGATGTGGATAGAGACGGAGAGCGGTTGGGTGAGGAAGAAGAAATAAATAATCAATGTTCAATGTCCAATATTCAATAACCAATGTTCAATGAAGAGACTGAAGACCAAAGACCATAGACTAAAACAGAAAAAGAAACAGGATGCAAAAGGGCAAGAAGAAAAAAAATGGCATAATAATTAGCATCTGATTTTTCTTCCGTCCGGCAGAGCCGCTGGATCTAACGGAGATATTTCTGATTTTTCATTTTTTTTCAGAGTAATCAGGTTAATCAGGTGCTATTTGTTGAAATTCCGAGGTGGCGATTTAATCTGCGTCCCAAATACATTGGTGAAAATTCGTGAAATTCGTGGATGTTTTTTGTATTTTCATACTTTCATATTTCCAAGCTCCTCGATACACTTGGTGTGTGTAATCACAAATGGTTATTAGAATAATAGGGTTCATTCATCGGTGATAAAAGGCGGTAAAATAGTTTCTTGTTTAAAGCTTTTCTTTCTGCCTGTATTGCTTTCGCTTCTTCCTCTGTGTGCGGTTTGCCAGGACGATACCGTGAAGCCGGACACGCTCACCGTCATCACTGATTTCGATTCGCCCCCCTTCTCATTCAGGGATAAGTTGACGCCGGCCGGCTTCGAGATAGAGCTGGTAACAGCCCTGGCCCGGGAACTCGGCTCGAAGCTCGTCTGGAAGGAGATGACTTTCGACCCGGAGATATTCGCCAGGTGCCTGGATACGAAGGTCGCTGACGCCGCGGTGGCCAGCATTACGATCACGCCGGGCCGCCTGAAGATGGTGGCCTTTACCCGTCCTTACTTCGTTTCCGGGCAGGCTGTCGCCGTCGTGGAAAAAGCCGAGTGGAAGGACGGCGGCATAGTGGAGGCCCTGAAGGGAAAGCGTCTGGGCGCGATGGACCGCACGACGGGCGAGGCGTACGCGAGGGAAAACTTCAAGGGCGCGGAGATCCAGGCCTACCACACTCCTGATTCGCTCGCCAGGGCGCTTCAGGCCGGATGGGTCGATGCCATAATACTGGACGAGGATCTACTGTCCCACCTTGCCGCCCAGCGTTCCTTCAAGTTTCGCGTCGTTGCGCGGAACCTGACGCGCGAGGAGTACGGCATAGCGGTATCGAAGAGTAATCCGGATTTAATCGCCCGTCTCGACGCCGCGATCGAGAGGATCGGCAAATCAGGGGAGTACTCGGGCATTTGCGAGAAGTGGTTCGGCCACAAGGCCGCCCTGCCCCCGCCGCGGGATCGATAGCGTCGCCTTTATCAAGATCCGTGCTTTTTTGCCTGGCTGTGCGTGCCCGCGCGCAGACAGGCGCCTCTTTGCGGTCTTTGCGAGAGTATCTTTCTTTTTCCATTGAACATTATGGCTCTGCCGCCGTCTTCTCTTTGTGCCTTAGTGTCTTAGTGGCAATTTTTTATTATCAGTTTTTTCTTTTTCTGTTTTTGTCTATTGTCTAGGGTCTCTGGTCTATAGTCTACGGTCTATTGTCTTCAGTCTCTTAATTGAACATTGAACATTGAGCGTTGAACATTGATCATTTTTCTTATCACTCCGGCTTCAAAACGGCTATGAAGGCGTTCTGGGGGATGTTTACCTTCCCCACTTTCTTCATCCTCTTCTTTCCCGCCTTCTGCTTCTCCCGGAGCTTCATCTTCCTGGTTATGTCGCCCCCGTAGAGGCCCGCGGTCACGTCCTTCTTGAGCGCCTTGATCGTCTCGCGGGCGATGATCTTCCCTCCTCCCGCCCTTGCCTGGAGGACGACCTGGAAGAGGTGGCGGGGGATCACATCCTTGAGCTTCCCCAGCATCTTCCTCGCTTTTTCGGTAGCCTTGCTCCGGTGCACGATGGAGGAGAACGCGTCGACGGGCTCGCCGCCCACAAGGATCTCCAGCTTGACCATGTCGCTGGGGCGCGTGCCGATGTACTCGTAGTCGAGCGACCCGTAGCCCCGTGTCGTCGATTTAATGAGATCGTAGAAGTCTATCACGACCTCGTTGAGCGGGAGCTCGAACGTGAGGATGACGCTACGGCCTCCGAGGGTCTCCGTCGCCACGCACTCGCCGCGCCTCTCCCTCGCGAGCTTCAGGATCCGGCCGATACAGTCCGTCGGGCATATGATGAAGGCCCGTATAAACGGTTCCCGGAATTCCGTTGTTTCGCTCCGGTCCGGGAAGTGGACCGGATTGTCGAGGCGGAGCGTCCGTCCGTCACGCATTTTCACTTCGTAGATAACATTCGGCGTGGTCATGATGATGTCGAGGTCGTACTCCCGCTGGAGGCGCTCCTGGACTATTTCCATGTGCAGGAGCCCCAGGTATCCGCACCGGAAGCCGAGCCCGAGGGCGGCCGAGCTCTCGTTCTGATAAACGAAGGCGGGGTCATTCAGCCTGAGCCGCTCGAGGGCAGGCCGCAGCGCGTCGTAGTCGGCGCTGCTGGCGGGGTAGAGCCCGCTGTAGACCATCGGCCTCAGCTCCTTGAAGTCGGGCAGTGGCGATGCGCAGGGCGTCTTCTCCAGGGTCACGGTGTCGCCTACCTTCACCTCTGCGGTGTCCTTGATGTTCGCGATGAGGTACCCGACGTCTCCTGCGGACAGTCCGTCCACGGGTGTCGCCCCGGGCCTGAAGACGCCGACCTCCGCGACCTCGTAGGACTTACCGGTGCTCAGGAGCTTGATTTTCTGCCCGGGAGCAACGTTCCCGTCGAAGATCCTTACGTGGATGACCACGCCGCGGAAGTTGTTGAAGACCGAATCGAAGATGAGCGCGCGGAGCGGGGCGGAGGCGTCCCCCGAGGGGGGAGGTACTTTCACGATGATCGATTCGATAACCTCCCCGATCCCCGTGCCGTTCTTCGCGCTCACGGTCAGGACTTCGTCGCCGGATGCCCCGATCAGGTCGGCGATTTGCTTCATCGTCGCCTCGACGTCCGCGTTGGGGAGGTCGATCTTGTTTATGACGGGGATGATCTCCAGGTCGTTTGCCACGGCAAGGTAGAGGTTTGCGACGGTCTGGGCCTGCATCCCCTGGGAGGCGTCGATCACGAGGAGTGCTCCCTCGCACGCGGCGAGGCTCCGGGAGACCTCGTACGAGAAATCGACGTGGCCCGGCGTGTCGATCAGGTTGAGCGTGTGAGGCCCCTCGCCTCCGCCCGCGTACGTCATCTGGACGTGGTGGGCCTTGATGGTGATCCCCCGCTCCCTCTCGAGGTCCATGTCGTCCAGGACCTGGTCGCGGAACTCCCTCTTCGGGATGGTGTCTGTGATCTGGAGGAGGCGGTCAGCCAGCGTAGACTTGCCGTGGTCGATGTGGGCTATGATGCAGAAATTCCTGATGTTTTCCTGTCGCCGTATTCCGTTTCCCATGCCGGTCAGGTCTTTAGCGAGAGGCATCCGGCGCAAACCGTCAGGAGCAGCATGGCCAATGTGAACAGCCATCTTTTCATCCTCAGCACCTCCTTTTAAGGGTTCTTATTCTTCCTTGAATACGAAAATCTTGGACTGGAGCGGCCCGATTACGATGTCGAGCCGGTTGGGGACGCTGTCCAGGTGGTCTTCGGGCGAGACGTCCACCGCCGCCGCATCCGTCCCCAGGAGGCCCGAGAGGCTTTCTATCGCAAGGTTCCCCGGTGTCTTGTTGTTCCGGTTTATGACGACAAGCGCCTTCTCCCTCCCGTCGTTCGTACTTTTCTTCATGACCAGGAGGTTTTCGCCGAACTCCTTGAGCGCCTCCTGCGGGCCCTCCTCGTTGAAGACCCTGTGCGACGCCTTCATCTCGTTCGTCTTCCGGATGAACCCGGAGATGTCGAAGGAGGGCTCCTCCCAGTTCTGCGGCGACGTCCAGAGGACGTCGAGCTTCTTCGTGAAGCCGAGCTCGTAGCCGATGGGGATCATGACACCGGTGCTGTAAACGGCGGAGAAGAGGTACCGCATCTTGCTGACCCGGTCGTCCCCGTGCGAGTCTGCCGCGGTCCTTGTCGTGTCGTGGGTCTCTGGGAAAGAGATCGAGTCCGCTATCTCGCGCGTCATGTTGTACTGCTTGAGCAGCCAGGGGCTTGTCATGTCCCACCATCTGGAGTTGTTGAAGATGTAGTCGAACCCGCAGGAAGCCGTTTCGAGCGTCTGCTCGTTCGTGCAGCCGAGCGTCTCGGCGGCGAAGAGAACGTCGTCTTTTTTCGACCTTGCCCGCCCGAGTATCTCCCGCCACAGCTCCGGCGGCACCTGGTAGGCGGCGTCGCACCGGAAACCGTCCCAGCCCGCGTCGATGTAATGGTCCACCAGCTTCAGCCAGTAGCTCCAGAGGTTGTCACTGTCGGGCGAGGAGTGGTTGTCGATCTCCGCGAGGTCGTCCCAGACGACGATGTTGTCAGATCCCGGCGGATCGACGCAGAAGGGGTGCTGGATCTTGCCGTCCACTCCCCTCAGGAACCATCCGGGATGCTCCTCCACCAGGACGGAGTCGTAAGCCGTGTGGTTGATGACGAGGTCGTTCATGAGCTTCAGGCCCATCTCTTTGACCCCCTCCATGAAAGCGGCGAGCTGGGCGGGCCCGTCCTCCTCCGTCCCCTCGATGAAGACGGGGTTCAACCGGTAGTAGTCCTTTATGGCGTAGAGGCTGCCTGAGAAGCCTGTCAGGCTGATGGGGTTGATGAATATCCAGTTGAAGCCCATCTCCTTCGCCCGCCGGCAGTGCTCCAGCCATTTCGGGATGGTGCCGACGAGCCGGGGAAAGAGGTTGTACAGCCTCATTCCTTCCTTGAATTTCCTCACGATCTGTCGCCCTGACTTTATAGTATTAATAGTCTCTGTTTATAATTATTCGACTCACCCTTTATCGGAAATTTGTATCTCCCGATAGAACGAGCGAACGGCAAGGGTGACGGTGACGATGCCCGTTTCGTCTTCCGGTAACGTCTGTCGTCTTGACTATAGACACGTAACCGTTAAACGTTCCCGATACCCCGATGTTCACCGGGGCAGGCAGGGCTTCGTTACCCCAACCGTTACCCACCTATGTTAATCTACGGGAAGTTATCATAGATAACTGTCGCCCATAGTCGTTAATTCCACCTTTATTCCTAGAAGGGGATTCTTCGAGCCTGAAAGGATAGCAGGTACCCGGCTGGAATGAAAAGCTAAAAGCGTCGCGGTGTCGGAAGAAAAGGACCGTGGGAATTCAGTTGCGAAACGAGGCCTGGGAAAGAGAGTACGTCCTCGTATATATTTCTTAATACCATCCGTAGTCCTTGTCGCCCTGTGGCCCTTGATGGGTACCATACGGTCCGCCGCTGTCCTTGTAAAAATCCAGACTTCCAGATGGCGTGGGCGCCGAATTTGGCTGGTAGTTTATTCCAAAGTTTATCGGTGTTGGAGTAACCGTGGGGGTTGGCGTTACCGTAGGCGTCACGGTCGGCGTCCGTGTCGGCGTACTCGTCGGAGTGTTTGTGGGCGTTATAGTCGGCGTAGATGTCGAGGTCGGGGTCAGCGTTGGTGTTGGAGTAACGGTAGGCGTACTTGTTGGTGTTGGCGTTACAGTGGGCGTGATCGTGGGCGTGGCCGTTGCTGTGGGATCCTGAAAAGCGTAGAGCTTGTTATCCCATGAACCCACGTAGACCGCCCCATAACTCCCGATGGCCGGCGAGGAGTAAACTGTGTCTCCCGCCACATAGCTCCACGAGAAGGCTCCTGTGGAGGTGAGACTGTAGAGCCTGTTATCCTCTGAGCCCACGTAGAGGGCCCCGTCACTCCCGATAGCCGGCGAGGAGCGAACAGGGTATCGCGTCTTGTAGCTCCACGATAGGGTGCCCGTGGAGTTAAGACTATATAGCCCGACATCCTCTGAGCCCACGTAGAGGGACCCGTCACTCCCTATGGCCGGCGAGGAAAAAACATTGGATCCCGTCACATAGCTCCACGATAGTCCGCCCGTGGAGGTGAGACTGTAGAGCCTGTGACCATATGAGCCCACGTAGACCGTCCCGTCACTCCCGATGGCAGGTGAGGAGGAAACATCGGTTCCCGTCACATAGCTCCACGAGAGTCCGCCCGCGGAGGTGAGACTGTAGAGCCTGAAATCATCTGAGCCCACGTAGATCGCCCCGTCACTCCCTATGGCAGGTGAGGAGGAAACATCGGTTCCCGCCACATAGCTCCACGAGAGTCCGCCCGCGGAGGTGAGACTGTAGAGCCTGTTATCCCGTGAGCCCACGTAGATCGCCCCGTCACTCCCTATGGCAGGTGAGGAGTTAACCCAGGATCCCGTCACATAGCTCCATGAGAGCACGCCCGTGGAGGTGAGACTGTAGAGCCTGTTATCCCCTGAGCCCACGTAGAGGGACCCGTGACTCCCGATGGCCGACGAAGAACGAACATAGGATCCTGTCACATAGCTCCACGCGAGTCCACCCGCGGAGGTAAGACTGTAGAGCCTGTCATCATATGAGCCTATATAGAGGGTCCCATCACTCCCGATGGTTGGCGAGGAATTAACCTCGTCTCCCATCACATAGCTCCACGAGAGGGTGCCCGTTTGCGAGCCAACGTACTGGCTCAGTCCCGTATGCCTCGCATCGTGTCGGAACATCGGCCAGGGTGCATACGGAGTGGGCGTAATAGTTGGCGTCTTTGTAATAGTGGGTGTGTTCGTTATTGTGGGTGTATTTGTCGGTGTTTGCGTAGCTGCAGGCGTGTTCGACGGAGACGAAGTCGGAGTCCTCGTAGGCGACGGAGTCGCCGTAGAGGTCTGTGTCGGCGTACTTGTTGGTGTTGGCGTTACAGTGGGCGTGGCCGTTGCTGTGGGATCCTGAAAAGCGTAAAGATTATTATCATATGAACCCACATACACCGTCCCGTCGCTTCCTATGGCCGGCGAGGAGTCAATAATGTCTCCCGTCACATAGCTCCATGAGAGGGCGCCCGTGGAGGTGAGACTGTAGAGCATGTTATCCAATGAGCCCACATAGATCGCCCCGTCACTCCCGACGGCCGGCGAGGAGGCAACATACCATCCCGTCACATAGGTCCACGAGAGGGAGCCATTGGAGTTGAGACTGTAGAGCCTGTTATCAAGTGAGCCCGCGTAGAGGGCCCCGTCACTCCCGATGGCCGGCGAGGAGAAAATTATGCTCCCCCCCGTCACATAGCTCCACGAGAGGGCGCCCGAGGAGGTGAGACTGTAGGGCCTATTATCCCTTGAGCCCACATAAAGGGCCCCGTCACTCCCAATGGCCGGCGAGGAGTCAATATCGTTTCCCGTCACATAGCTCCACGAGAGGGCGCCCGAGGAGGTGAGACTGTAGATCCTGTTATCAGCTGAGCCCACGTAGAGGGCCCCGTCACTCCCGATAGCCGGCGAGGAACGAACCCAGGATCCCGTCACATAGCTCCACGAGAGGACGCCCGAGGAGGTGAGACTGTAGAGCCTGTTATCAACTGAGCCCACGTAGAGGGCCCCGTCACTCCCGATAGCCGGCGAGGACCAAACAGAGTCTCCCGTCACATAGCTCCACGAGAGAGCGCCCGTGGAGGTGAGACTGTAGAGCCTGTTATCAACTGAGCCCACGTAGAGGGCCCCGTCACTCCCGATGGCCGGCGAGGAGGAAACATCGCTTCCCGTCCTATAGGTCCACGAGAGGGTGCCCGAGGAGGTGAGACTGTAGATCCTGTTATCAAGTGAGCCCACGTAAACCGACCCGTCACTCCCGATGGTTGGCGAGGAATTAACCTCGTCTCCCATCACATAGCTCCACGAGAGTGTTCCCTTCTGCGGGCCCGCGTACTGGCTCAGGCCTGTATGCCGTGCGTCATGATGAAACATCGGCCAGACCAGCGGATTCTCCGTTTCATAACAGCCTATGCTTGGTGGATTGCGGTATAGGTTATTATCCAGATCGTAGCTGGGAGCATAGCTACTGCTTCCCGCTCCGTTGCATGGTGAATAATCCTGTATGTGGTAGTCATCGTTCCCTTCATCTGCGTAGCGGGGTTCCGTGCTTATCGAGTTACCTCCCTTGATGGCACCGCCATCCCAGTTGGTGGAATTGCCCCATACGTCATTGTAATCAGTATCTAGGACAGCGGAGTTCTCCCATATCCCCGTTCCGTTGCCCGTGATTATGCAGTTGCGTATGGACCCGGTAGTTGTTGCATGGTTGCTCCTTATACCGTAACCCGATGTGTTGTCCGCTATTGTGCTATTGACCACCTCCAGATCAGCCCAATCTCCTTCGATGCCACTGCCGTTATCGTTCTCGTATATGAGGCAGGATTCCACGGTTATTTCCGAACCCGGGTTCTGGAATAGGTTGCCATGAATCCCATATTGCCCGTTTCCGTAGATCGTGCAGCGTCTGACGGTTGCCGAGGCGGCAAATTCGTTGTCCCCGTAAATCCGTATTCCACATTGACTGTTGCCGTAGCTCACGCAGTCTGTAATGAGGTTTCCCGTAGAGCCGTACTCGCAATAGAATCCTGAGCGATCGGCACCGTGGGAAATTATGTTGTGTGCCTCATTGTAGTCACCGCCGGTCTGCCAGAACTGCACGTTTCGTATGCCGGCATTTCTTATCTCAAAATTTTTAAATACCCAATATGATCTATGACACATGAGGCAGTAGTTTCGGGTGCTTTCAGCATCTATCACGGGCCGTGTGAGGGAGTCCGACCACACGGCTCCCGTATAATCTCCCTGTAACACAATGGGATTTTCGCTTGTGCCGTCGTTTACCATCCCATCGACTTTCTCATTGTACGTTCCACTTCGAACCCAGCAGGTATCGCCCGCACTAAGCTGAGAAACTGCATAATCGATTGTTTGCCAGGGGCCGCTAGTGCCTCCGGTATAAAACGGGGAGGTTCCATCCCACCCATCGTTACCGTTGCTTCCGTCCACAAAGTAGTTTCCCGCAGGCCACGGCGTGGGCGTGCTTGTAATCGTTGGCGTATTCGTAGTCGTAGGGGTGTTTGTGGTCGTTGGCGTTTGAGTCGGTGTGGGGGTAATTGTTGGCGTATTAGTGATTGATGGGGTTTGAGTAGGTGTTTGCGTAGCTGTAGGCGTGTTCGTCGGAGACGAAGTCGGAGTCCTTGTAGGCGACGGAGTCGCCGTAGAGGTATGTGTTGGCGTAATGGTTTGTGTATTTGTTGGTGTCGGCGTTGCTATGGGATTTTGAAAAGCGTAAATATTATCATCATATGAACCCACATACACCACCCCGTCACTCCCGATGGACGGCGAGGAGTAAACATTGTCTCCCGTCACATAGCTCCACGAGAGTCCGCCCGTGGAGGTGAGACTGTAGAGCCTGTTATCATATGAGCCCACGTAGAGGGCCCCGTCACTCCCGATGGCCGGCGAGGAGCGAACCTCGTCTCCCGTCACATAGCTCCACGAGAGGGTTCCCGTGGAGGTGAGACTGTAGAGCCTGTTATCTTCCGAGCCCACGTAGAGGGCCCCGTCACTCCCGATGGCCGGCGAGGAAGAAACATTGCCTCCCGTCACATAGCTCCACGAGAGGGCGCCCGTGGAGGTGAGACTGTAGAGCCTGCCATCATATGATCCCACGTAGAGGGCCCCGTCACTCCCGATGGCCGGCGAGGAGAGAATACTGAATCCCGTCACATAGCTCCACGAGAGTCCGCCTGTGGAGGTGAGACTGTAGAGCCTGTTATCATATGAGCCCACGTAGAGGGCCCCGTCACTCCCGATGGCCGGCGAGGAGAAAACATTGGATCCCGTCACATAGCTCCACGAGAGGGCGCCCGTGGAGGTGAGACTGTAGAGCCTGTAATCATCTGAGCTCACGTAGAGGGCCCCGTCACTCCCGATGGCCGGCGAGGAGTAAGCGGATTTCGTCACATAGCTCCACGAGAGTCCGCCCGTGGAGGTGAGACTGTAGAGCCTGTTATCATATGAGCTTACGTAGATGGCCCCGTCACTCCCGATGGCCGGTGAGGAGAAAATAGTTAACCCCGTCACATAGCTCCACGAGAGTGCGCCCATTTGTGGCCCGACGTACTGACTCTGGCCCGTATGTCTCGCATCATGGCGGAACATCGGCCAGGGAGTGTCGGCGGGCTGGGCGTGAGCGGCGGGAGAAAGAAGGAAGGTTGAAAGGATGGCAATTGATGAAAAACAGAAGAGAACAGCTACTATAGGATGGCCATCTTTGAGCTTCATTGTAAAGCCTCTGAGGGATTGCACTAAAAATGTAGCATTTTGTCTCATTAATTGCAAGGCTGATTGTTGCCCTCGATTACCATTCGCGAGGTTGGTGCTTCACGTATGCAGAAAAGGTGAGAGGGGCCAAGAGAGATTACTTCGCCCCGAATGATTTCGGGCCTCGCAATGACGTTCCGTGATGCCGTTTCGTCCTCTGGGCTATTAGTACGGGACGTGCTTGATGACCAGCTTGGTGATGATTACGCCCAGGCACCACGACGCGGCTGTGAAGGCCAGCATTATGGCCCACGGAACGAGGCCGAGCGGCACGGTCTTGAAAAGGTCGCTCATAGGCGTGTACAGCACGAGCAACTGGAGGCCCAGGGAGACGCAGATGGCCAGGTTCACCCACTTGTTGTAGAAGATGGGGACCTGCTCCTCGACACGCAGAACGGTTATCCGGACGAAGGCGTAGAGGACGATCGTCGTGAAGAGCATCGTGTTGGCGAGCTGGTATCCACCCATCTTCATTCCTATGGCGAAGACGGATATGAGGACAATGACCTTCTTCATGCCGATGAGGCCGACGAGCCACTTGAGCCGCGCATCGATTATCCCCTTCTTCTTCGGCCTGGGCGGCCTCGACATTACCTTCTTGTTCGGCGGGTCGGAGGCGAGTGACATTGCAACCGTCGTGTCCGTCACTATGTTGATCCACAGGATCTGGATCACGGAGAGGGGGATCTGCCCCACCATCGAGCAAAAGAATATGACGAAGACCTCGGCGAGGTTGCAGGTGACAAGGTAGTTCACGAACTTGCGGATGTTATCGTATATTGTCCGTCCTTCCTTCACCGCATCCACGATCGTCCTGTAGTTGTCGTCGAGGAGGATTATCCCCGCGGCGTCCTTGGCAACGTCCGTCCCGCGGACGCCCATCGCTACGCCCACGTCGGCGGCCTTGAGGGCGGGGGCATCGTTCACCCCGTCACCCGTCATGGCGACTACGTGCCCATTCCTCTCAAGGGTCTGGGCTATGAGCAGCTTGTCCTGCGGTAGGGCCCGTGCGACGATGTCTATCTCCTCGACTTTCTGTTTAAGCTCATCGTCAGGGAGCTGCTCCAGGTCCTTCCCGAGGACCGCCCTCTGGCCGAAGTCGAGCTTCCTCCCTATGGCTGCGGCAGTCATCGCGTTGTCACCCGTGATCATGACCGTGCGCATGCCCGCGCCGTGGGCTATGTCGATCGCCCCTTTGACCTCTCTCCTCGGGGGGTCGATCATGCCCTGGAGGCCGACGAATACCTGCCCCTCCTCGGCATTCTTCGTGTTCCCTTCTGAATCCAGCTCCTTGTAGGCGAAGCCGAGGACCCTGAGCGCGCCCTGCGCGAAGTCCTCGTTCGCCCTGATCGCCAGGTTCAGCTTATTCTCGGTCAGCGGGATGACTTTCCCGTTTTCAAGTATCCGGTCGCAGCCCTCGAGCATGACCTCCGGCGCCCCTTTACTGAACGCTATCACCCTGCCGTTATTGCGGTGGATCGTTGTCATCCGCTCGCGCTCCGATGTGAATGGTATCTCCTCGACGCGCGGCCAGGCGGCCTTCTCCCTGTGAATGTGAAGGCCGGCCTTCCGGGCTGAAACAAGGAGCGCGATCTCCGTCGGGTCGCCGGTGTAGATCGTCTTCTCGTCCTTCGATTCGACCGAGGAGTCGTTGCAGAGCAGGCCGCACCGCAGCAGCTTGTCCAGGTCCACCATGGGGACCGGTTCGTTTTTCCTGTGTTTTATAGTCCCCTCTTCCTCGTAGCCCTGTCCGCCGAATGAGACCTCGTGCTCGTTGAAAAAAACTTTCTCGACCGTCATCCGGTTTTCGGTGAGGGTTCCCGTCTTGTCGGAGCAGATGACGTCGACGGAGCCGAGGCTCGCCACGATGGGGAGGTCGCGGACCAGGGCCTTCTCCTCGGCCATCCTCCTCGTTCCCAGGCTCATGGCGAACGTGACGATGGCCGGCATAGCCTCGGGTATCGCTCCCACGAAGAGGCCCATACAGAGGATCATTATATCGACAAACGGCATGTGCCCCCTGAGAAGGGACATGGCCGCGACGAGGATGACCGCGAATGCGACGGCCACGGTGATCTGCTTCGCGAGCTTGTCGACCTCGACCTCGAACGGCGTCTTGCGGGGTTTAATCTCTGAGAGGCTTTCGGCGATCTTGCCCAGCTCGGTCTTCATGCCCGTGGCCGTGACGACCGCCTCTCCCTGACCCTGAGTTATGTACGTCCCCATATAGGCCATGTTTTTCCTGTCCTGAAGGGAGGTTGTCCCGGGCAGGGGGTCGGTGTTCAGTGAGACCGGCACGCTCTCGCCGGTGAAAGCCGACTCGTCGGCCTTGAGGGCGTGCGCCTTCAGGAGGCGGCCGTCGGCTGGCACCTGCTCCCCTTCGGAGAGGACGAGGATGTCCCCCGGAACGACCTTGTTTGCTTCAATCTCCACGTTCTTGCCGTCCCGCTTTACCAACGTCTTTGGAACGACCATGTTCTTCATGGCCTCCATGCCGCGTGCGGCCTTGTAGTTCTGGATAAATCCCAGGATGGCGTTGACAAGGATTATCAGGAGGATGAAGAACGCCTCCGGGAGGCGATTCTCTGTGCCCGCTATGGTGATCCAGATGGAGATTGCCATCGCCAGGCCCAGGATGAGTGTGAAGAGGTTCCTGAACTGCTTGAAGAAGAGCTCGATGGGGTTGACCTTCTTTCCCGCTGCCAGCTCGTTCGGCCCGTACTTGGCCAGCCTTTCACCGGCCTCCTGTTCCGTCAGCCCCTCCTCCCGGCTCTTGAGTTCCTTGAGGCATTCATCTCCTTTAATTGCAAAGACATTCGTCATCCCGCGTCCCCTTGTAAGTAATTTATGGCGTTGAATCAGAACCGATGAAGCCACAGAACTTTTTGAAAATATGAAAACATGGAAATATGAAAATACAAAAAATCATCCACGAATACTTCGGCTTCGCTCAGCACAAGTTTTTACGAATTTCCACGAATTTATTTGTGACGCAGATTAACGCTGATTAAATCGCTACCTCAAAATTTCAAAAAATAGCACCTGATTAACCTGATTGCTCTGAAAAAATAAAAAATTTGTCTTCTCTTTGTGTCTTCGTGCCTTGGTGTCTTCGTGGCGAGCCTTGATCTCTTTATTTCCTCTTTCGAGTTTCAAGTTTCAAGTTTCACGCCTCGATAATTGATCATTGATTATTCGTTTCTATCCTGCATCTTGCATTTTTTTCATTGAACATTGGTTATTGGATATTGGTTATTCGTCTTTTTCCCTGTGGCACATGATAAGTATATACCCCCTCTCCGGCCGTAGCTTTTTCGATCGTGTCGTGGCCGTGTCGAGGAGCTTCAGCATCAGCGTGTTGCCCCTGATCTCGTAAATCGCCTTGTTCGGCGGGTATCCCTCGAAAGAGATGTTGATTTCTCCGGGCTCGGCGTCCTCGTTGTAGGTGAATGTCCCGGTGTAGGTGTTTTCACCTTCAATAATTGTTATCGTGTTTCCCTCGAAGGTCCATGTCTTGTCGCGGACGGGCTTGTTCTGGTTCCGCATCTCCCGCCACGTTCCGCTGAAGGGCGTCGCAGGCTCGGGCGTCTCCGGAGGAACCGGTGTGCGTGGTGCGCAGGACGCTAAAAATATGACGGCAAGCGTAATGAGTATTTTCTTCATCTTTTCTTTACCTCGCTTTTCTTGTGTTGTCCGATGCTATTCTTATAAACCCGGCAATTCAACGTAAATGGATGCTCAGGGCCCATGCGGACTACTTGCCTTGATTCAGCTTGAGCCTCCTCTCTTACCGGGGCGATAGAGGCTCCGGCGAGGATAGAAAGCGATAAATAAAGAAGAAGAGTAAGAATGAGAGTACGATTAAGAGTAAGATTACGATTACGATTACGATTCATATTGGGATTAGGATAGGGTGTCTTCATGTCTCATTCTTGAGGATATTGTAGAGCTTGACGGATATGAAGATACCGATGACGTAAAAAATAAAATCCGGCCATTCAAAATCCGAGCCCAGGATAGTGCGCCCGAGGATATTCCCGCGGATGGATAACAGCAGGGGCGTGGAGAGGAGCTGCGAGAACTCCACGGCCGCGCAGAAGATGAACACTCCGGCAGCGCACGGAAGCGGTTTGAGTTTGGGCATGAACAGCAGGACGAGGAAGAAGATGAAGATTGGCGAGACGATGTCACCGGCGTACCTGTTCACCCATCCTGCCATCGGGCCACAGTAGAGTTTCGTGCTGATCCCCACCGGCACGAGGACTGCGAGAACTATTGATGTTACCCGTCTCTTCATTGGCGGAGCTTTATACTGACGCCATTTTTTCGTGTGATTATTTTATAGAAAAATTCGTGCAATCCCGGCAATTAATAATATCAGGCTTTTCTTTGTAATGCGGTGTGATTGTGGCATAATACGAGCCGGGTAGAAGTTAGGGGAACCGGCTTAACCGGACACGAGGAGTAGAAATGCAAATTGCACTTATAGTTATCTTCGCCGTTATCCTGGTGGCTGTGATTGCCATCAGGATGAAGCAGGGCAAGAAGTAGCAACGCGATCTCCGGAAACAGTGAGAGAGGCTTCTTGGGCAGGCCGTGGAGTGGTCTGGGTCGCCGTCGTCACGAGGCGGAAGGACCTGGAGCTGTTCAAGCGGGAGCGCTGGTACCGCGTCCCCGTTGGTCACGCACCGAAACGCCCCTTCGAGTACATCGCCCTCTACCAGACCGCCCGGTTCGGGAAGAGGGAGCACGGCATCCGCTGCTGCGCGGGTGTTAAGTCCTTCGAGCGGGTCAGGCGTAGCAGGCTCCTGCCCGACGAAAAGGGCCACCCCCGCGCCGCGAACCTTTACCTTAAGATAAACGTCGGGAAGGTTGTTAGGCTCCCACGCCTCATCCGGCACGAGCCCTACCTGCGCGTGAACTTCTTTTACACGACCCTTAATCGCCTGCTCAAGGCGCGGCGGGTCAACGCCCTCCTGATGAGGACTCCCCTGGAGGCTTCGATGGCCCGTCTCTTGAAAAAGAAGAGGATACGGGCGGTGCCGCAGTTCCACGTCAAGATGGACGCCAGCTGGTTCGTGACTGACTTCGCCGTTTTTTGCAGGCGCGGGGCGATAGACCTGGAGTGTGACTCCCGCGCCAGCCACTCCGGCTACAGGCAGGTGCTCCGCGACAGGGAGCGGGACAACGTGTTCACGTCGCACGGCTGGAGCGTCCTTCGCTTCACGGACACCATGATCCTCAAAAAGCCCGGACAGTGCATTGCCATGCTCAGGCGCACGATTAAAAGTCTCGGCAGCTTAAAATAAATAGGGGACAGGCTGCCTTTTTTAAAAAGGCAGCCTGTCCCCTATTTATTTCTTCATTGCCTTCAGTAATTTTGGTTTTTAATTTGTGTTAATTTGTGCTGAGCGAAGTCGAAGTATTCGTGATATCTCTTTTTTATTGAACTTTTGCGTCTTCACCGCATCAGGCCAAAAGACTGAGGTTATTCGTCTTTTCTATATGTCTTCGGTGATATATATTTCTAATTGAACATTGGTTATCCGGTGTTTTAAAAGGGCGATGCACTTAGACGTTAATGAGATACTGGAAGGCCTCGAGGCGGAGCTCGGCTCCCTGCCGCGGGACCTCCACGTGAAGAAGGACAGCGGTACCTACGCCGTTATCTCCGGGGGGAAGGTGATCAAGATGGGCGAGCCTATTGTCACGCATTGCCCCCTCGCGCAGGCCATCTCAAAGTACAGGGTGGTGGCGACGCCGGAAATGCTGTCCCGCGAGATCGAGAGGCGTATAGAGGAGATGGGGTACTTCTCGCCGCGCAGGACTGCGTACCAGAAAAAACTCGCCATTCCCTTCGGAGCGTCGGAGATGATAATGGTGGCCATGAAGAAGGGCTTCCTGGATTGCGCCGTCGTCGTGTGCGACGGAGCGGGATCGGTCATAGCTACCGACCCCTGCGTAGTCCAGGGAATAGGGGCCCACATGAACGGCATCCTCCACACGACGCCGTACCGGGAGGTCGTGGAGAGGCTGGAGGAGAGAGGCTCTTCCGTCCCCTTCGCCCGGGATGGAAAGATCGACCAGGTCGAAGCCGCCGGGGTCGCTTTGAAGATGGGGAACAGGAGGATAGCCGTCACCGTCAGTCACATCGACATCGCGCGGCTGAAGGAGCTGCGGGCGATGGAGAAGGAGGCGGGCGCCCGCATTACCCTCTTTGCCGTGTGCCTTACGGGAATCACGGATAAGGAAGCGAGGGAGATAAACGATACCTGCGACCTCGTGTGGGCGTGCGCGTCGGCTCCCGTCAGGAAGATTGCAGGGCCTGCCGCCCTGCTCCAGCTCGGCGTCGTGATACCCGTCTTCGCAGTCACCATGAGAGGCGTCGAGATGATCGGCAGCTATAGCAATGACCCGGAGTTCCTGGAAAAGATGGACCTGCCGCGCAGGAAATATTACGTAACCTCGGCGAGGGGGGACGGGCGTGGTAAGGAGAGCTCGGTGGGGATTTTCGGCGTGTATATCCACGAGGCTGATAGCCTCCCCGTCCTCTCCGGGAAGGAGCCGCGGCCCCTCGTTTAGGTTTGCCGGCACGCCCGGGGACATAAGCATCCACAAGGTCGAATGGTGAATAAAAAGATACTCCTCGGGTTATTGTTACTGGCGTTCATCCTCCCCAGGATTTTTGTGGCTTCCCCGTTTTACTTCGTATCCATGGACGAGGCGAAGTACCTGGCCCTTACATCCGCATTTCCCCATCATACCTTGTTCAATGACCAGATATATGTTGTTCACCCGCCCCTTTTCCCGTATCTTATCAGGCTCTTCACCGTGGCTCTCCCGGACCATACCGCGGGGATAGCCGTTTCCCTTCTATTCGCCGTGGTGACGTTTTTCGCGATGGTGAAGCTTTTCGGCCTCCTGGGTAAAGGCTCCTGCTGGATCACAATCGCCATGTTCATCCTGGTTGTTTCCCCCCTGCACATCCCGACCTCCCGTGTCGTTTATAAGGACTCGATGTTCCTGGGGCTTTTCCTCCTCAGTCTCGGTTTCTACATCAGGGGGCTGGTTGCCGGGAGAGACGGCTGGTTATGGGGCGCCGGGGTATGCGGGGCGGCTTGCTGCCTCACGTCGGACCTTGGCGTCTATTTATTCCCTTGTTTCGTACTGGGCTATCTCGTGTTCCGGAAACCCGGCGCGCGCTTGAGAAGCGTTTCCGTGCCCTTCCTCCTGGCGTTCATTCCCTACGCCGCGTGGCTTCTGGTCAGGTTTATCTTATTTAAAAGCAACGCATACTATCCCGCCGGAGTCGATGGAACAATCGAGAGCGTCGGCGAAGTCACCCTGCGGCAGCTCTTCACGCCGCGCTACTTCCCCGTCACATCGACCATGTTTGACTTCGGCTTCGACCTGACGCACTTCGGCCTGCACGGCAACTGTTACCCTCTCTGCCCGCTGCTCAACTTTTCTTCTTATTGGCGCGTTGCTTTCTACTCGTTCGTGGCATTGACAGCTTTTTTTGCCGTTGTCCGGGCAATCGTGAAGAAAGATGCGAGGAATAACCCGGCTTTCTTTTTTTCCATTATGCTCGTTCTCTGCGTGCTCCCGGTAGTGTTTCACCCCGAGCCCCGCTTCCTGATACCGGTGTTGCTCCCCATGGCGTACCTGTTCGCGGAGGGAGTTGCCCTCATCGCGTCCCGGATACCGGGCGGGACCCGTCCCCTGAAATACGTCGCCTGGGCGCTCGTGATTGTTCTGCTGATCGGGTCGGGGATGTATGTGGCGCGGAACAGGCACTCGATTTTCACCCTGGAGAAGGAGGTGGAAGGCAACAAAACGGCCCGGTACCTTGAAAGCCTCCCCGGCGAGGGAGTGATGGCCCAGGTGGGTTATCCGCCGGAGCTCGCCTATCTCACGGGCAAGCGGGTGATAGCGCTGCCGGTCTCACCTGAAAAGCTGGATTATTTTATCCGGCTTTACGACATTCACTATCTTCTCTACGGCAGGCATTACTGGGGCAGGATCAGCGCCGCTAACGCGCCGAATATCTGGTGCTACGAGACGATCAAGTATATCCGGGACAACCCCGACAGGTACCCCCTTCTTAATGCTGTCGATGAGGAGTTCAAATCGGTCTCCTGGCCCGACAGGGTCTTCATTCACTCTGTAAGGCAAGACTGAGCCTTCTATTAGTATCTCGTGAAGCGCAGGGCGCCGGATATACCGGAGTTTAACGTTTCGTTGTAACGAGTAGAACCTGTACTGCACTATCGTCGCAGGTGAAAGCTACCTCCAGATTTGTACCTATTTGTCGTTCGATAAGTGCCCACAAAGATGATTCATAATCCCTGAGGGCCTTATCCACGTAGATCGCCTCCAGGTCCTGCTCCTTCATCCAATCCAATAAGTCCTTGTCGGTCGATATGTAGCGGAGGTCGCGGTACATGGGCACGTAGTTCATTTTGGTAATCCATACGTTACCGGGCGCATAGGCGCCCACCCTTGCGCCGGGCTCCAGTTGCTCCATCATGAATAGTGCCGCCTTTTCATCCGCGTGTGTTCCCAATTCCCGGAATACCGGCCAGGGATAGTCCCCCCGCATGAGTAGGGCGAGATAGAGGGCCACTACAAGCGCTGTTACCTCTACCTGTCCGGGATTTCTGTACCGGCTCCTGATAAACCATATGATCCATAAACCCAGGAGGAAGACGAGCGATGCCGCGAATAGAGATGGCCTCCGTCCGATGATCCCGGCGCTGGCGAGGCCGATGAGTATGGCGGACCACGAATAGCGTTCCCCGGGGTTCCCGAGCCTGGCGACCGTTGAAATCAGGCCCGCTGAGGCGAGGGAGACTACCAAGAAATATAGCAGCAGAAAATATTCAGCGTTAAACAAAGTTAAAAAATACACCAATAAATAAGCAGGCCATAACAGCACAATGCATAGGAGCAAATACATCCTTTTTATAATTAATTCAATTATCCCTCTCGCGGCTAGTAGGACCAAAATTAATCCTATTCCAGCCCCGTAGATATTAATAGCTCGAAGGGGTGCGCCCATTGTTATTTGCAATATGCGTCGCAGGAAGGCGTTAGGATTACGGCGTATCGCAGTTATGATGGAACACTGATTCTCTTCGGGGTCTCCAAAAAGCTCCCGGGCCTGGAATTGACCCTCGATAAAAGGATTTTCCTTTTCTAAATGGCTGAACGCTACCGCCTGTCCCTGTTCAAATGCCGTATATGCTCTTCCGGTCACTCCAATCTCAAAGGTACCGGTGATAAACCCATGTAATAAAATATAGCCTCCCACAATGAGTGCAATAGGTAGTATGCAGGCAATTACAGATATAACCATACGTTTGATAGACGTACTCAACAAAATAGAAATGAGGATTAGATTTAGAAATAGAAGTATGCCTTCGTTCCTGGATAGGGCAACCAGGGCGATCAGAATTGAAGCTATCCACAAATGTTTTATCTCTTTGCTATTGTAAAATGACAAAACCTGCCAGAACGCCAGCGCGGAGAGTCCTGCAAAAAGCGCATGACTGGGGATATGTAGAAGATTGACGATAATGGGGGAGACCGAGAGGAGCGCAGCCGCGACTAGGGGAGAAGAGGGAGGTTTTAACTGCCTCGCTACTAGATAAGCGCTCCACCACAGCAGGCAGAAGAGTGCGAATCGTCCGATCCCGCAGCTGTGGATTAACCAGTAAGGAGAATTTTGAACGGGGAGATAGGTTATTGTGTAAAGCAATGCCACCAGTGGCTTGCAGGCGTACATCGGTAGATTGCCTTCGGCCAAGTGTCGCCCGCTATTTATATCTACGGCTTCGTCAAACATTCCTATGTAGCCCATGGTCGGAAAGAAAACAGGGAATAATAGGAGAGCATTTAGAATGAAGATAAGCAGGGCAAGCTGGGTTTCGCGTTGAAACCAGGCGCCCGGCATCCCGGGTGGGGATATTCTGCTGCAGGAACTTTTTAAAAGGCTGCCACGATCTTTAGAATTGGTGCTGGTGGTGTTCATCCGGCTTATTTCCGGGCTTTGTTTCGGGGAAGATTGGTCATTGAACATTGGGTCTTTTTCCGGGGCTTCTCTTCTTTGTAACGGCTCAGGTACGTCTGCGTCTCGGCCGTGATTATGCCGCCCAGGCCGATTACGCCGATGAGATTGGGGAAGGCCATAAGGCCGTTGGCGATGTCGGCGAAGTTCCATATAACCTTGAGGGCGGACGCAGCGCCGATGGGTATGACCAGTACGTAGATCCACCTGTAGACGATGATGGCCTTCGGGCCGAAGAGGTACTCCGCGCAACGATCGCCGTAGTAGGACCAGGAGATCTGTGAGGTGAAGGCGAAGAATGCCAGGCCGAATGCCACGATCAGCGGACCCCAGAGGGAGAGCTGTGATTTGAAGGCCGCGGTACTGAGGGCGGCCCCGTCGAGGCCCGAGTCCCACAGGCCGGAGGTGATGATGACGAGGGCCGTCATTGTGCAGATTACGAGCGTGTCCACGAAGGGGCCGAGCATCGCTACCAGCCCCTCCCTGACCGGCCACTTAGTTTTCGCGGCGGCGTGGGCTATCGGGGCGCTCCCAAGGCCCGCCTCGTTTGAGAAGACGCCGCGCGCGACGCCGTAGCGTATCGTTGACCCTATGAGGCCTCCAAGTCCGGCTTTTAAGCTGAAGGCATCCCTGAAGATGAGCGAGAAGGCGGCGCCTATCTTGTCATAGTTCATGATGAGGATGGCGAGAGCTCCCCCCACGTAAACGACAGTCATGAAGGGGACGACGCGGCTGGCGAACTTCGCGATCCTCTTGATCCCGCCTATTATAACGAGGCCCACGAGCGAGGCGATCACGATGCCGATGCAGAGGTCGAAGAGGAGTATGCCCGTGAGGAACGCCAGTTTCGGGGAGGATGACAGGGGAAGGTTCATCACCTCGGGGGACATGCCGAAAAGGCCGAGGGCCCCCTCGATGGCGTCCGCCACGGAGTTGGCCTGGATCATGTTCCCTATGCCGAACGACGCGATAATGGTGAAGGCTGCGAAGAGTACACCGAGCCACTTCGCCCCGAGTCCCTTCTCGATGAAGTACATCGGGCCGCCGCTGACGGAGCCGTCGCGGTGGATGAAGCGGTACTTCAGCGCCAGGAGGCAGCTCGAGTACTTCAGGGCCATCCCGAACGCGGCTGTGAGCCACATCCAGAAGACGGCCCCCGGGCCGCCAGAGGCTATGGCGGTCGCCACGCCGACTATGTTTCCCGTTCCTATCGTGGCGGAGAGTGCCGCGCAAAGCGCCTGGAAATGGCTGATGTCGCCTGCCTCGTCGGGCTCCTCGTAGCGGCCCATGATGAGAAGCACGCCCCGCTTGAACCCCCTCACCTGGATGAACTTCAGCCTGAAGGTCAGGTACACTCCGGCGAAGAAAAGGAGGGTTATGAGGACGGGGCCCCAGACCCACCCGCTCAATCTGCCTAAAAATTCTTCCATACGATCGGCCCCGGTGCGCCGCTCTGGTCGTCCTGCCCGAAGCGCGGAGAGAGAGAATACCAATAATCACGGGTCCTGCGAAGGATTTTCCCGTGATGAGCGACGGTCTGCGTTCACCAGCAGGCCAGGGCGCACTACACTCCGTTCGGCAGGCTCAGGGTCTACGAAAAGCTTGCGGCTACCACTATTGCATCACCCTGGGCGCGGCATTCAGACCGGTAGCCGCACACTTTAGTGTGCGTGGCGGTTTAAAGCCTTTTTCTCCTTACAGATATCCCTGTCCGCTACTATAATGGAGCGCAAACCTGCATTGACAAGAGGAGGGACCGGATGAAAATACGGACGTGCGTGGCTGTAGCAGCGATACTGCTTTCAACGCCTGCCCTGGCAATGGGCGGCAAACAAAAGGAATTCAAGATGCCGAAGAACCCGGTCGTCGTAATGGAGACCAGCCAGGGGACGATAGAGATCAAGCTTTTTCCCGACGTAGCGCCCAAGGCCTGCGAGAACTTCCTCAGGCTGGCCGAAGAGGGCTACTACAACGGGACCGTTTTTCACCGCGTCATCGACGGCTTCATGTTACAGGGGGGCGACCCGACGGCCACCGGAAGGGGCGGCCGTTCCGTCTGGGGCGAGCCCTTCGAGGACGAGGTGACGAAGGATAAGGTCTTCGACAAGCCGGGCATACTGGCAATGGCCAACGCCGGCCCCGGCACGAACGGGTCGCAGTTCTTTATCACCGTAGCCTCCACGAAGTGGCTCAACGGCAAGCACACCATCTTCGGGGAGGTCGTCAAGGGATACGACATCGTAGAGAAGATAGAAAAATGCCGCAAGGGCCCCCGCGACAAGCCCGTCGATGACCAGGTCATCGAGAAAGTCTACCTGAAAAAGTAGAAAAGAAGATTAAATAGCACCTGATTAACCTGATTACTCTGAAGAAATCAGGTTAATCAGGTGCTGTTTTTCTGTTCCTTTAACTTTTCACCATCTTCAACTTTGCGGCCTTGGCGATCTTTGCGAGAGAACCTTCTTTTCATTCGTGGTAATTAGTGTCATTCGTGGACCTTTTTTCACTGCCTTCAGTGGTTACCTAATTGTTATTTCTTTTCCTCCAGAAACCAGGAACCGCCGTAATCTTCCGCGTTCTTTGCGCCTCTGCGGTTCATTATTTGTATTTTTCTTCTGGTCTCGTTATTTTTAGTCGCTGTCTTTTAAATGAAAATTGGTTATTGGTTATTGGTCATTGAACATTGGGTCTTTACCCCCGTCTCTATAGGGCCGCCGTTTTTTATACAGCTTCACCCTCTTCTCTATCTGGCCGGCCAGGTCCATATTTCCGAGTGACTTCGCCAGCTCCGCGGCCCGCCGACCCGTCTCGACCGCCTCGTCGTACCGCCCCGCCTCGGCATTGGCCGCGGCGAGCATGTCGAGGAGGTCGGGGTTGGAATACCCCGTCGCGATGCAGGCCGACTCCGCGAGCGTGATGGCGGCAACTCCGTTTCGCAGGGTGTCGTCCGGGCACGTGGCAAGCACCCAGGCGAGGTTCGCCCTCAGGGCGGCGCTCTCCTGGTGATTCAGGATTCCCGCCCGCAGGACCCTCGTCGCCTCGGCGTAGGAGCCCCTCTTTTTCAGAAGGAGCACCAGGTTGAAGTAGACGCCCTCGGGCGCGTCCGGTTTCAGGAAAAGCGACCTCCTGAAATGCTCGAGTGCCTCCTCCATCCTCCCCTTCTTGACCAGGAGGCTTGCCAGGTTGTTGTGCGCCTCCGCGTGGTCGGGCTTCAGCTCGATCGTGCGCGTGTAGTATCCGATGGCCTCATCGCCGCGGCCGCTGGCTGCCAGGAGGTTGGCGAGCGTATAGTGCGGCTCGTAGAGGCTTGGAGCGAGCTGGATGGCTCGGCGGCACTCCTCTATGGCCTCGTTCACCTTTCCCTGCTCCGCCAGTACAGAGCCGAGGCGCCCGTGCACGACCGCGTACTCCGGGTCTATCCGGAGGGACCTGCGGAACTCCTCCTCCGCGCCGGCCGGGTCGTTGTGCGTGTGGAGGTCCCGCATACCCAGGAAGTTGTAGAGCTCCGCGTGAAAGTTCACCCCGTCGGAGGGCGCCCGGACGGGCAGGTTGACGAGGATGCCGACGGCGATGGAGGCGAGGGCTGCTGCCGCTGCGCGCAGGTACCTCCTGATACGCACCTGTCTCAGGAGCCAGACGATCCCCGCCGCGGCGAAGACGGAGAGGACGGGGACAAGGGGGAGGCGGTAGCGTGCGGCGTTGAAGAACGCGATGACGGCGAGGCTGTAAAGCAGGACGAAGACGACCAGCATCACCCTCCCCCGGTATCCCCTGCACCCGGTGATGATGCCGAGAAAGGCGAGCGGGGCCAGTATCCCGAAGGGGAAGGAGAAGGAGCCTTGCCTCCAGACGAGGAGGGAGAGCAGTCGGGAGTACTTTGTAAAGACATAGATATCGACGTTCCGCGGCGTCTCGTACGAGCTCCAGAAGAGACGCGCCTTCCTGAGGAGGTTGCTTGCGGCGTCGCCCGGGCGTTCGAGGAAGAAAGATTTCGCCTCGCTGAAAAAGTACTGGTCCAGCTCTATCCTGGTCGGCGCCCCCGTCGTCCATCCCTGGTCGAGGAGGTTCTTCCAGTCGATGCCGGGCCGTATCGCTATCGTCTCCTCGGCGTGGGGATTGTTTCCGATGAAGAGGTTGACCCCTCCGTTCGTGCATATCAGGACCGGCCTGCGCTCGACGAGGTAGTTGCAGGCGGTCGCCGGGGCTATGGCGAGGGCCGCGCCGAGAGCGAGGCTGAACGTGTCGGCGGCCCACCCCCCCAGGGACTTCCGCCGTATCGCGATGATGATGAGCACGACGACCGCCTCGGCGAGGATGACGAGTATCGTCGGCCGGGCTACCGCCGCGGCTCCCGTGACCAGGCCGCAGGCGAACCAGCGCGACGCGCGCGGCTTGTCCGTGGCTGCCAGGAAGAGCCGCAGGGCGAGGAGGTCGAGGAAGACCTCCATGCCGGTTGAGAGGAGCTGGCCGTTGAAGAATATCATCGGGCCGTAGAACGCCATGACGAGGCCGGATATGACCCCCACGCTCCGAGAGAAGAGGCGCTTTCCTATGAGGAAGGTCAGGAGGCACGAGGTGGCGCCGATGAGGGCCTGGATTATTTTCGCCGCGAGGATATGCGGCCCGAACAAGAAGTAGATGCCTCCGAGGAAGTACTGGTACAGGGGGGGCTGCCAGAAGGCGCCGTCGGGAAGCAGCTCCCCTGACGCGATGGACCGGGCAAGCTTGTCGTACATGGCCGCGTCGATAACGGGCTCGAAAAACGAGGGGTCTTTCCCTCCCCCGGAGAGGTAGAGGATCTGGACCGCAAGGGCGACGACCCATATCAGCGCCATCCACCGCTTGTCTCCCCGCGCCGTCATTTTGTGTCAGACTTCACTATTCGTACCTCGTACTGCGTATCGCGTTGTTATCTCAATATCGAGTACCTTTTTTCCTTCTTTCAACTATTCCGCCCTACTTTGCGTTCTTGGCGATCTTTGCGAGAGAACCTTCTTTTCATTCGTGGTAATCAGTGTAATTCGTGGACCTTTTCAGTGCCTTCAGTGGTTTGTTGTTATTGTCCTTAACTTTTCAACTTTCAACCGCCTCTAACTCTGCGCTCTTTGCGTCTTTGCGGTTAATTATTTATTTTTTTATCTTCTGGCTTCGTCATTGAATCGGATTTCTGGTTTCGTCATTTTTCCTGTCTTCTATTCCGAAGTACGATGCAATATGTATTTTTTTACATTTTGTACTTTGCATTCTGCAATCTGCAATTTGACTTCAATCTTCTAATCAAATCTGACTTCCTTCCCGGCGATGAACAGCTTTGAAAGAGCGGCCCTTCCGTACCTGTCCACGGCTATCTCGGCCGAGAGCTCTTTCTTCTCCCGGTATTTCTCGATGTACTTCCCCTCTCCCTCGGGCACGAAGTAGCTCTCGATCCCGAAGATGAAATCGGCCCTCTTGCTGAAGCGCGCCTCGTTCGCGATAAGGCCCCTCACAACAATGCCGTCGTCGCCTGTGCCGGTGTCGGGGAACTCCGGTGAGACGGACTCCAGGGCCCAGAAGCCTTCAGGGCCTCTCTTCAGTGTCAGGAAGAGGTACTCCCCCCTCGGGGGTACTTCGTCTTTGAAGCCGTGCTTCGCCAGGTCAACGGTGGAGAAATCGTACTTCAGGATGACGTAATCCCCCCTGAAGAGGCTCCGCGGATCGACGGGGACGACCTTTACCATTATCTTCCTCCCCGTGAGCCTGGTGTAGCCCTTGCTGAGGGCTATGGCGCCGATGACGGCGACCTGGAAGACGACGACGGCATAGAGGAGGATTCTATTCTTCATGGGGCTCCCGTATCTTAAGGCTCTGCTTTCTCTTCTCCAGCAGGACGCTGCCGATGATGAAGACGACGCCTACCGAGATGAAGATGACCGACCTGGTGACGAGTGTCAGGCCGATGTCGAAGTACCTGGTGGCGACCAGGACGACGAAAGCGGCGATCGAAAAAGCCCTCGTCTCAGGCTGGTCATGCTGGTAGGAGATGATCAACAAGGCGATGATGTAGCCGAAGAGAAGGACGTTGGAGATGATCGCGATGGGGACCTCGATTCCGCCGTACCTCATGTAGGAGACGTAGAGGAGGGGGACGACGAAGAGAGGGAAGGCCATGAGTTCCCTCATGTGGATGCCCCTCCCGGCGCCCAGGGGCTTGAAAACGCCCCGCCAGATGAGGACGCCCAGGGAGCAGTACAGCACGGTGTAGAGAAGCCAGAAATCGCCCGAGCAGGCCAGGGCTTGCGGCCCGACGACCACACCGGCGAAGTCCTTTATCGTGTGGAGGTATATGACGGCAAAAACGATGAAGAGGCCGAGGAGCCTGTTGGCCGCAGCGTACCCGTGCTTCCCTTTAGCGTCGAGGATGAGGCTCATGGCGTACTCGCACGCGCCGTAAACGAGGAGCATGGAGAATATCGCCGTCGCAGAGTTGTACCGCGCGAGCGTGAAGATGAGCCAGAGGGGAAAGTAAGCTGAGAGCCCCAGGAGTATACCGCCACCCCTGTGAACGTTGTGGAGGCAGACGCAGAAGACGAAGAGGGGGAGGAAGTAGATGAACGCCGTTGAGCCCAGGTAGCCGGTGAAGAGAAAAAGGACGAAGACGCCGAAGAGCGATGCTATGAGGACGCCGTCGCCGGAGAGTTCCCCGTATTGCTTCCTGCGGCGGATGCAGTACAGCAACCCGCAGAGGCTCAGGCACGCCAGGAATGCGCTTATCGCCCAGTAGGCGAGGTTTGTCCGCTCCGCCAGCACCAGCGCGCCGGTGTCCGCGAAGACGAGGAGCGTGTAGGCAGCGCACGCGGCTAATATGAGGAACACCGCCAGGAAGTAGTACGCCGCTTTGTAGTAGCGGGACCTGTCACCGTGGCGGTGAAAAACGGCCAGTGAGTAGAGGGCGAGGCCGTAGAGAAGCATCGGGCCCAGTGTGAACGGCGAGAACTCCTCCCCCGTCCAGTAGTAGAGGTTGGTGAGGACCCACGCGTACCCGATGAGGTAGGTGAAGACGAGGCCGGTCCGCGTCCGGATGTGGTAGACGGCGGGGACAAGGACGAAGAAGAAGACGGGCACGAAATACAGGTGGGTCTTCGTGAAGTAGATGGACTCGAGAAGCGTCCAGAGCGCGAAGAGGAAGAGCGCGAAGAAGTAATTGAGGTTCGAGCGCAGCAGTATCGCGAACGGGATGACGCCGAGGCCCCACAGGAAGACGCCCGTCGGAAAATGGGCGTTGATGTGGAATATCTGTGCCACCAGCCAGATCCCCCCGCCATAGATGATGTTCCCGAGGAAGATGACTGCGTGACCGAACTTCGCACTCCTCTCTTTCCGGAGAAGGCGTATCCCCAGGCACTGCACGAGGACGAGGCCGGCTACTATGACGGAGACCTTTCCCCAGGGGGAGATGTTGGCCCAGTTATGTGATATGAGAAAGATGATGCCGGTCCCCACGAGAAGGCATCCGAAGGTGACGAGGACCTTTATGAGGGAAGTCTTCGCGACCACCGCGCGGCCGCCGTGCCGGCCGGCCCAGAAGTAGCGGTCCCGAATCTTCGCCTCGGTCTCACCCGTGATGACTCCCGCAGTTACCCACTCCTTCAGCTGGCGGTCGAGCCATCTGCCCCTCTGGGCATCGAGGTATACCTTGCCGGACTCACTGCGGACGCGGGCTGCCGAGAGGTACCTGGAGAGGGTGCGGACGATAAAGATGAGGCCGGCGATCCAGATAATAGGGGAGAGGATCGCTATTACTATATATACATACATACCTATAAAGGAAACTTCCATGGCAGAAAAGCCGGATAGAGCATCAAATTATAGCAAAAACCGTAACGCTCTAGGGGGAGAATTCCGTATCTTCAGACGAGTAGATGGACGAAGTACGATGTGCCTTTTTTCTTTTTTCTGTTTTTGTCTATGGTCTATTGTCTTTGGTCTACAGTCTCTTCATTGGTTATTGAACATTGAACATTGGTTTTTTGCCCCTGTCTGCTTTTACCGGTGCCTTCTGTGATGGCTGTGATGGCGGTGATGACTGTGACGGCCGCTGTACCTGCGATAGTGGCGATTCCACCCCGGGCTGCTCCAGCTGCCGCGCCGATACCACCCGGGGTCATAATACCGGGGCCGATAGCAGGGCTCGGCGTACCTGACGCGCCTGCTGTAATGCCTGGGCCGGGTATAGGACTCGGGGTAATCGGGGTAATAGGATGTCCCTTCAGGGTAGCTGACGGACGGCGGCGGGTCATAGACCGTATTGACAGATGTTGTATCTACGCCCGTGCAGGTACCGTACGGCGCGTAGTATTCGCCTACCTGGTAATCCTGCGCCGATGCTGCGGCTCCGAAGAGGACAATGGAACAGATCGCTATATATTTCATTGCACCATCCTCCCTCTTAATACAAACATATCACCTTTTCTCCCATTCTTCAAGCATATCTCGTATTGCGTGAAGCGCAGGGCGATTGAAGATCGACTATTGAAGATTGAAAATTGAACATTGATCATTATGGCTATTAGGTTAACTCATCACCCAGTATATTGCGGGGCAATTAGTTATGTTAATCTTTTATCAACAAACATCGAAAAATGCCATTTAGCGCATTAAAAATTTGCCTATTTTGCAATTTATCAACGGTAAATCATAAAATCTATGATGAGTTAACCTAATAGCCATATTGATCATTGGTTATTGGTCATTCGCATCCTGCATCCCGCCTCTTTTCGTTGAACATTGGTTATTGGTCATTGGTTATTGAACATTCGTCTTTTCCTTCGTGTCTTTGTTTCTGCTTATTTCCATACTTCCATATTTCTATTCTTCTTAATTTCTTCGTGCCTTGGTGTCTTTATGGCTATTTTTTTCACGCTTCAAGCTTTCTATCTTTTTTGTATCTTGTATCTTGTGTCTTGTATCTTTTTCTCCGATTCACGTCGCCTCGGTTCATTATTTCCATTTATCTCATGAAAAGCTTCCCGAGCTTGATATTGACCTCCTCGTTGTTGCGCCGTGCCTCTTCCACTGATGCCGTCCGACGCACGTCCTTTTCGTAAAGGTAGAGGATCTTTCTCAGGAGGCCCGATAGCTCTGTCTCCGAGTAATCCCCCCCGATGTCCATGCCCGCCGGCCTGAAGTGCGGGTGGTGAAATATAGCTTTCAATATCTTGTGAACCTCTCCGACCCGTAGCAGCCCTCCCTGCCAGTTGGTTATCGCCTCACCGTTGTAGAAGACGTCCTTGTCTATGGATATATAGACGGGGTGGCGGCACATCTCGTCCAGATGGCGGGAGAGGGTGTTGGCGAGAAAGATCTCGATGGCGGTGTCCCCCTCATGCCTGTGGATCGCCTTGCATGGGGCCCTCCGCCTGAGGGCGAGGCTCTCGCCCTCACGCGCGGGAAAGACCCTCAATTTCCCCCCCCGCATGAGGCGGAGCGGCGTGAAAAGGAGCCACGGGCCGCTGATGTCGTGGTGGACGCCGAAGTGATACATGCGCCTGAGGTTCGGGAGCTTTGCCGCCCGGTCAAGCCACGCGCCGCAGTGGACGATGGGGACATGCCTTATCCAGTCCGGATGGGAGTCGAAAACGACCAGGTTGAACGGCTCCGGCATCCTCCGCAATATCGCCAGGCTAACATGGTGGAAGTCACCCGACCCGGTAAACGTCAGGGGAGGATCGTCCTTGAAGCGGTAAACATCGTCGAGGCGGGAAAGAAGCCTCTCGTAGCACGAGGATCGGCACCCTATGCGGATCAGCGGCGCGATGTCCGTGAGCTCGACGACCTCCGGGCGGAACATCTCCAGCAGCTTGTCCTGCCGCGTCACCGAGTTATCGAAGTTCAGTATGATAGCCCGCATGGCCTTTGCCCGGGGTATTATAAGATGAAGTAACCTCCCTGCCAAGCGTTTCTTCCAGTTTCTTTTTTTGTGTTGTCCTTTTTGCGCTTTGCATTTCGTCTTTTCTTCGTGCCTTGGTGTTTTTGTGGCAATTTCTTCTTATCAGTTCTTTCTTTTTCTGTTTTTGTCTATGGTCTTTGGTCTTCAGTCTCTTCATTGAAAATTGGTTATTGGATATTGGTTATTCGTCTTCATATCTTTAAGGTAGTGCCGATGAAGGTAAAGAGCCCATTCATTCTTGGTTTCCTTTTCTTGCCTTTCCTTCTTACCCTGGGGGCAGGGGCCTCTGTTGAATACAAGAAGGAATGGCTCGGGGCAAGCAACTTGCGAAAGATGGGGTTGATCCACGAGGCGAAGCAACCCCCTTTCACGTGTTATGCGACATCGCGGGAAACAGCCGAGCGCGGCCTTGAAGTCGCTGTTACTGCCTGCGAAAAGGCCCTGGAAAATTTCGGGCACACGCAGCGTATAAACAAGAAATGCGTCATATGCCTCTGGGATGATGAGGAGGAGTATAAAAAGCGCGCGTCGATTTATTCCCTCTCCGCCCGCTACGCGTTCGCTTTCGCGTACAGGGATGTGCTGCCCAACACCGATGCGGTCTTCGGCTTTGTCAGGAAGGACTTCTTCGAAGAGACGCTTCCTCACGAGATAGGGCACATCGTTATCTACAATGTCGCCGACCCCAGCGCGACGACGAACCTTCCTTCGTGGCTCCATGAGGGCTTTGCCCAGCTCCAGGAGGGCAATCTGGAGCGCTCCATGGAGAAGGCTCGGTTGAGGATCGTAAAGGCAAGAGAAGATGGTGATTTTCTTCCCCTTTGGCAGCTCACAGCGCCCGATAAACCTGCTGCGGGGGCGGGTGTTTTCTACTCCGAGGCCCTTATCTTCGTAAACTATCTCCTGGAGAACAAGCCGAAAGAGGAAACGTTCCGGGATTTCTGTCGCTACGTCGCGAGGAACCGGAAGAAAGAGTTCGAGGACTATTTCAGGAGCTACTATCCCCGGTTTAAGGACATCTACGATATCAACGATGAGTGGGAGAATTCCATATCGGGGGACCTGAAGGAGGAGGCGAAGAAGAAGCTGGCCGCGTCATCTGAAGCTGTTGGTAAGGGGAGAGAGCTTCTCAGGCAGAAGAAGACCGCGGACGCTGTCAAGCAATTCAGGGGGGCTTTTCACGATCTTGGCATTCTTCTCTTCGATTACACGAAGGTCGATGAAGTTCTCTTCGATGAGCCCCGGGCATGGAGGCTTATAAATGCCTGTGCCGTCGCCTTGCGATCCGCCTCGGATAAAGCAACCACACTGGGTATTCTGCCCGGGGATAATATTAAGAAAGTAAAGGAGCGTCTCAAGGGCGCCGACAAGGAGGAAAAGGGGGACTGGTGGAATTACGATGAATTGGGCCTTTCCGTCAGGTTCGATGAGAGGGACATGGTTGAAGAGGTAAAATTGAGTAAATCCCGGGCCGGAAAGGTGGGGGGGATAAAGGTCGGCGACAGCCTGGAAGATCTGCTGGTCCTTCACGGTGATTATTTCCCCCACAGGATCGAACAGATGAAGGATGTCTTCCTCAAGCGGGCGGGCCAGCTTTTGCCGGGTCCGGATATGGACTCCTTTGAGGAGGGAAGCTACCCCGTTCTCAACGCTTCCGGAAAGTACATGGGAAATCTTGTGCGGGAGGTCGTGGACACGAATAAAGAGGAGTGGGAGCAGGGGAGCTGGTATTACGTGAAACCGGTGATTTCCGGTGATGTTGTCTCCCTGGTGAAGCTGGACGACGAGGAGATTTCGGGGATTGTTCTGCTTCGCGCCGCCGCAACCGAACGTATATTCAGGCAAAGGATAAAAGAGGGCAGCAGGCGGATTCTCCCGCCCGACCGGAAGAGGACCCTGCAGGTCGGGGACAAGAAGGGCAAGCTCATTGGCTATCTCGGCAAGCCGAAAGAATTAAAACCCTATAGTATCCCCGAGGTGTCGCGGACGGCGTGCAGTTCTCTCAACAGGGTGAGAATAAAACGCGAACTGCAGGAGCACCTTGACCTTTACAAGCTCGAGTACCCCGGCCTGGAGGTTATTGTCTGGGACGATGATATCATATCCCTTTGGGCGAGAGAGCCGTCCCGCGCGAGCATTTACGGTGTCAGGATCGGCGATCCCCTTGAAAAAGTTACCCGTCTTCTGGGAAGCACCGATGACCTGGTAAAATACGAGAGAAAAAAGCTGGCCGCCAGGGTTGACCGTAAGGACGCCTATATAAACCTCTTTATCGGATATGAAAAAGGGAAGCACAGGATTACCTTCAAGTTCGACAAAGAAAAAAGGGTCTCGATGATTTACGCTTATGCTTCCGAATGGCGCGGCCGCAGATGGGGCGACACCTGGATCGGCAAGTAGCGATTTGACACGAGCCTTACTTCTTATGAGAGCAAAACCGTTGCTTCATCAATAGTTTGCCCCTCCGGCAGGCTTGATAACCGCTGAGGTATAATGCAGCATGTATTTCGAGATCATTGGCAAGGTCGAAAAGACTGAGATTATTGCTATCGGTGGCAGAATCCAAGATATTATGTGTCTTCGGAAGTAGTCCGGTCCTGGACGTTGGAGGAAGCTTAAGGGTATTATTATAGTGCGCCTTGCCAGTGGTAAAACATGCCAAGCGGAAGTCCATTGGTATGAAGCCCACGGGATTGGCATGAAGAAGATGAAAATCAAACGTTTTTTAGGCTGAGGACTATTATGACACAACATACAGAAAAAAAGTTTGCGCTTTGCGTCAGAGACGACAAGTGTAAGGATTTGGAGCTGCGTAAGATCTACCAGGTAATCGCCGACAAGCGTGCGGAAGAAGAGGGCTATCTGAGAATTGTTGACGAGTCCGGGGAGGATTACCTGTATCCGGAGTCTTATTTCATCCTTGTCAGGCTACCTCGCAAAGCACAACAGGCTTTAGTTGCCGCAGTCTGAAGTAGTTACGCCTGCTCAACCACCCGCTCAAGCTGACCGGAAGTGCTGGTGCAGCTATCGGACGTTTCGCTTTTTTCCGGTGTTTTTCCGGGCAGTAAACTTTTGAGAATAATTATGTTACTGTATATATCCCTTATTCATAGATGGAGGTAATTATGCTTGAGCATGTTGGAATAACAATCAATGAGGAAAGCGATATACAGGCTTTTTACAAAGATTTGCTGGGCCTGGAAGAAGTAAATAAATTTGACCTTTACGAGGATTTATCTGAAAAGGCATTCGGCATAAGCAACATGGCTTCCGTTACGTTTCTTTCCAGGGATAATTTTTTTATAGAATTATTTTTAACAGGCAAAAAGCAAAGCCCGGTTTACAACCATATTTGTATTTCTATTCATGACAGGGACAATGTTATTAGAAAAGCAAAATCCAAAGGATTTCCCGTTACAAATATAAAAAGAGAATCAAAAGATGACGTTATATTTCTCAAAGACAATTCCGGCAATATATTTGAGATAAAAGAAGCCCGAGGTGCGCCCTAAAAAACAAGGGGTCAGGTCTACGCATTACTCTTATTTTTATTCGCACAGTGTTTTGCGTACTGTGTAGATGCTTTATAACGGTTCTTGCATTCCTTCACGTGAAAAACGATCCGGCTGTTTCGGCAGCAGAAGAGGGGGATAAATTCCAGGGTGCTATTTCGTCCAGGCCGCAGTGACACCGAGGATGTCGTCCGCGTCGGGGACGAACCACAGGTCTCTTGCCAGCGGCGAGGGGTTCCTCGCTATGCAGTCCCAGTACGTCCAATCGCCGGGCACAAGGGCGTTGTAGTAGTAGATATTGATGTCGTCTGGTCCCTGCTCTTTGAAGATTGCTAGCTCGTCTGTACCATCCCCGTCTGCGTCGATGGCTGTCAGGCCCCTGATGTTGTTTCCGGCCGGCAGGACCCATAGGTCCCTCGCCAAGGGAGAGGGGTTCCTCGCGATGGCGTCCCAGTATGTCCAGTCGCCCTCAACGGGATTGTTGTACATGTAGACGTTCAGGTCGTTTATGCCGTCTCTTTTCACAACCATGAGATTATTGACGCCGCCGCCGGACGAGACGGAGGTGAAATCAATAGCGTTGTTACCCCTTGGAATGATCCACAGGTCTCTCGCCACCGGCGAGGGGTTCCGTGATGCCGCGTCCCAATAGCTCCAGTCGCTTGTGACGAGCATTTTGTAGTAGTAGAGGTTCAGGTCGCTTACGTGCTGCTTCTTCAGGATGGCGAGCTCCTCCGTCCCGTCCTGCGGGCTGGAGATATCGACTGCCTCTATGCCGACTGCGTCATCTCCGCCGGGAATGATCCACAGGTCCCTTGCCCGCGGCCAGCCGTTCCTTGCCAGTGCGTCTGAGAAAGTCCAGTCATCTTTAGCCAACCCGCTGTAAAGGTACAGGTCTAAATTGCCCGGCTCCCTTTTCCTCAATGCGTACAGGAGGGGCGTGCTCGTTCCCCTTATTGCCGTGATGTCTATAGCGTCGTTCCCGGCCGGCACTTTCCACAGGTCTCTGCAATAGGGAGTATGGTTCCTGAAGTAAGCTTGGCTCCAATTCCAATCGCCCCTCACCAGGCTGTTGTAGTAGTAAAGATTGACATCGCCGGAAGCGTTTTTCTTAACCACAGCAAGCTTTTGAACCAGTTGCGGCGTCGGCGTAGGCGTGGGACCTGACTGCTGCAAAGTGAATATGTAAAGACGGCCATTGTCCTGAGAATCTTCCGTATAAAGGGCGAGATTACCTCCATCACCGCTCATACATAGCTTCAAGGGGTCTTCGCCATAACCTACGTATTGGGGATTTAAAGTGCCAATACGCACCTGAGTTGCCGTATTTAATATTTTGACATCTTTGTCGTATGGATCACCACAAATGCCATAGGCGCGCGAACCGTCAGGATGATAAACCATATCGAGAGGATAAGTCCCGATATCATACTCGCCATCACGTGAGCGGAATTTATCAGATAGCGCCCGGAGGTTAAATACCACGTAACCTCTATTCCCGCTTCCAACCATAAACAATAAATGGATGTTATCAGGACTTAATGTCAGATTTCGCCCATTTGAACCTAGAGCACTATGATCGCATTGTGTTTCCCGCACAGGATTATCGGTGGATACGTCCCAACGGAAAAGATTACTTGGGCTTATACCTCTAACACCGGCATAGAGTTTTTTTCGAGTGCGGTCAAGCTCAATCATACCGATACCATTATCCCAATCCTGCTGATGAACTTTAATAAGAGCTCCACTCGAAGCATTTACAATAAGCAGCGCGGCATTGGACTGTCGCTCGTTCGCCATAATATATAAACGATCCTCCGTTGCCCTGACATCTACCGGAACATTGCCGCTCAGGTCCCATATATTGACATCAAGGGTCGATGTATCAACAACTGCTAGGGAGGTGGCAGCGCTTTGCACAACATAAAGCTTGGACTCAGCAGGGCTTAAAGCAAGCCTGGTGGGCTCTCCGCCAATCGATACTTGCACTTGAGAAAGATCCCATAAATCGAATCTTACCACGCGATCGTTAGCCCAATCGCTTACATATAAGTATTGACCATCAGCGGTTGCCACCATTCCCTTGGAACGTCCGCCAAGGTCAACAATCCGATGAGTAGGTACCATAGTTGGGGTTATTGTAGGAGTAGATGGATTCCAGGTTGGTGTTCTAGTTACCGTAGCTGTCGGAGGGGGTGGTGTAAAAGAGAATAGATAAAGATGACCATCATCATCGTTGTAGGTATCTTCTGCGTAAAGGGCAAGATTTCCACCATCACCGCTCAGAGATAGTTTCAATGGGTCTTCGCCGTAATCTACATACTGAGGATATAATATTCCTGTTTGCGCCTGAGTCGCCGTATTCAATATTTTAACGTCTGTATCGTATGGATCACTGCAAATGCCATAGGCGCGCGAACCGTCAGGATGATAGACCATGTCGAGAGGATAAGTCCCGATACCGTACTCGCCATCGCGATATAGAAATTGGTTGGACAATGCTTGGAGGTTATAAACGGTGTAACCGGCCCCGTTGCCGCCACCGACCATATATAGTAAATGGATACCATCAGGGCTTAACGTTAGGTTCCGCCCGTTTGCACCCAGAGAGGTGGACCGTGTTTCCCGGATGGGATTGTCTGTAGTGATATCCCAGCGGCTAAGTTCAATAGGACTTCCCACTGCACCGGCATAGAGCTTCTTTCGGATAGGATCTATCTCAATTAGGCCAGTGGAACTATGCCAGTCCTGTTCATGGACATTGATAATGGCTCCCGTCGTAGCATTTAAAATAACCAACGCGGTAGAGCTGCTGCTGTTGGCGGCTATGTAAACCCGGTCGTCCGTGGCTTCAATGTCACTCGGGACATTTCCGTTGAGGTCCCAGATCTGGGTGGCGAAGTTTGCCGTATCCACGACAGCTATTGTTGTTGCACCACTCTGCGCAACGTATATTTTTGATTCATCAGGGCTGAGAGCAAGTCTGCTAGGCTGGCTGGCGATTATAGTCTGAGATTGGCTGAGGTCCCACAGGTTCAATCTGATTAATCGAGCGTTCTTCCTGTCGGTAATGTAGAGATACTGGCCATCGGACGTCGATATCATACCTCGTGACTGACCTCCAAGGGCGACCACTCGCTGGATAGGGGTTGGGGTTGCTGTCGGTTGTGCATTCAGGCAGGTCGGGGTCAGCAGAAGAGCGAGGAAGAGAAATAGAGAACATTGTCTTTTCACATCAGGCAAGTTACATTATTGGAGTCCATTCTGTCAAGAAAAAAATGCAGAAATCGAGCAGAAATCGAAAATGTAGAAAATCGCAACATACGTTTTTTTTCAATCCACGTATTTTGAGGCCTAAACTTCGGAATTTTTTATGCCTTAAAAAAGCCCGCCTCTTAACAGTTTAGCTCTTCGACAAACTCAGGACAAGCAAGCTCACTACAAGCGGGTGGGCCGGTCGTGGCGGGCTGCGTGAACCGGCTCACGTAGCCGTAGTCCGGCCACTCGCTCACTCCCCAAAATATTTCTGGAGCCTCACCGTCTAACCTCTCCCAATATAGCTTGTGAAATATTTTACAAGCTTATATTGAATCCTAACCGTTCGCACTCTCTTATAAAAGGGAGACGATGTAACCTCGTACTTGTATGATTCCGGTAGTCGCCTGACCCAGATGGTCTATCCAAACGGCGCGTAGGGTGTCAAAACTAATCCGGTCGTAAAATTCACTAAGATTGAGCAGGACATGGCAGCCCGTTGATGATTGGGCTGCCGTTTTCGTTGTCAGAGAGGACTTGAAACACACATACGAGAAGAAAAAAGCGGCAACATATACAGCAATCCTGTGAGCGATTGTAACATCAAGCCGGGCGGGAGCTATGCTGCTTCCCGGTAGTAATCGTTAAGAAGGCCAGCGAGGTAGGCTCTTTTCTTTATTTGGCCGGTAACAGGTCCGGATGGAGGTGTGTTCGGGATACATTGATCGATTCCCTGGTGGGGCCGCGCCTCATTGTAATACTTCTCATACTGTTTCAGAACAAACTTCAGGTGTTTCTCATTCAGGATGATTATGCGATCGAGACACTCCTCACGTATGCTGCGGATCACCCGTTCTGAGTAGGCATTCGCGTTTGGCGCCCGATACGGTGTTTTGATTATTTCGAGCCCTTCGCTTTCGAAGACTCCATCGAAAGAGCGAACGAATTTATCATCCCTATCATGAATAAGGAATCTTGGTTTGATGGTCATTCCCTGGATGTTCCATGCTATGTTACGAGATTGTTGAGTCACCCAGAATTTACCGGGATTGGTGGTGCATCCAGCGATATGTAGTCTCCTGCTCCCGATCTCCAGGAAGAAAAGAACATAGAACCTGGCGAGAAACGCTGTCTCAACAGTGAAGAAGTCACAGGACCATATGAAGTCCTTGTACTGCCCCAGGAAGTTTCGCCAGCTTGCACCGGCCCTATATGGCCGCGCGGGAAATCCGTTCCGTATCAGTATCCTCCCGATGGTCGTCTGAGAAATACTGATACCCAGTTTTTTCAGCTCGCCCTGAATTTTACCGTAGCCCCAGACAGGATTTTCCTTTGCCAATCGTATGATGAGATTGCTGATCTCCTTGGATTTCTTCGGTCTCCCTGGGTTCTGGTTTGCATACGTCCACCTTCGCCTGACAAGTTTCCTGTGCCAACCCAGAAGGGTTTCTGGTTGTACTATGAGAATCGCTTGGCTCAAGTGAGCCAACCTGCACCCAAAAAGAAGCATCGCCGCTCGTTCCGGGGCGATGGTAATCGTTTTTCTCCCAAGCTGCCGTTTGAGAATCAAGATCTGCTGACGCAGAACAATTATCTCCCGATCCCGCTCACCAAATACGTAGCTAATTACTGCTAAACACAACGGATAAAAAATCAATACCATGAAACGAATCATAATAACCTCTAAAAATTTATCCAACTACATCACTTTTTCTGTTAATGGACCACCGGTGTCCATCTTAGCAGATATGTCATTCTCGCTTTCGTACGCAAGAGGTCTGGATTATTTGACGGAAAAGTGAGAGATTCCGTGTGTGATTTAAGAGAGTAAAACTATTTTCCACCTGATGGTGGAATACTTTGCTCAGGGAGCCAGCGAAATAGGCTAATTTAGGATAAACAAGCCAATTTATTTAATCTTTCCGAGCATTTCGCTTGCGAATCGGAGGAATCTCTCTGCATGCTCGGCTATTGCTAACGCTTCTTTTTTCGTGAGACGACGCTGCTCATACTCTATGGTGTTTTTCTTGGCAATGACGAAAGATATGTGGCGCCGAGCGGGACCAACAGCTTTTCCTAGAACTTCTTCAAGAAGCCTAACAGCTGACCTATGATCTTGTTCAGCGGAGCGAATTCCACCGTAAGCGGCTAAAATCGCATCGGCAGCACTAATTACTGTGTGGACAGCATTTAAGCCTGCTGCATCCCATTTTCCCGCCAGGAGATTATTCCTCATGGAGTCAGCGAACTCCTGGGATTTCCCAAAATAATTCCTCGAAGAGGTTGGATCAAGCTTCCTGATCTTCCCCTTCCTGATCATTTCAGGCAATCTCTTAAATCCAGCCCGAATATCTTCTGCCCGCTTTTTACAACCTCCCTGGCTAACTTTCGAACCGTGCGACGACTCATTTCATTGCGAGAGTAAATATTGGGCTCTAAAAAAAGATTGAACGTTTCCGAAAGCTTATTGGCTAACTCTACAAGGGGACCGCTTTCCAATAACAGCTTGTCTTTCTTACTTTTCACCAGCAGGAAAAGATCCACATCCCCGACGCGCTCAGCCGTACGAGAAATGGCGCTTCCGTACAGATATCCTGAAATACAATGATCTTGCAAATAATCGACTATGAGCATGGATAAATGATCCAACGCATTATTCTCAGCTTCGAATATCGGAGAGACTATATTTAAAACAGCCCAGTGGCTCCTTTTCAACTCGTACTGGTTAGATCGCCCTGCCTTGCGGCAGCTAACTACCCCAAGATCCGTCAATTTTTTTAAAGCTTGCATTGCAGCGAGATTAGCCAGGCCAGAGAGGTTCTGGACTTGTCTGCCTGTTAAGGGATTCCCGGCTCGCCAGAGAACCCTTAGAACTCTGATTTGCCCAGGAGAACGTAATAACTTTTCAAGTGATATGCCTAACATTTAGCAGTATGCTCCTAATATACTAGGCATAGTGTGCCATAAATTAGGCAATAGTCAAGGGTGATTTTTCAATCCGTGTAAAGAAGAGGGAAAGGAAGAAGGTCAAATCTTTCCCCTTGATAAATGAGTTGTTGAACCAGGGACAAACATAATCCCCATCCCACCACATAGCTGAATCACCCTTTCTCGACGGGAAAAATCATTGTGAGATGGAGGCCCGTGCTGGCGCGCGACCCCGAAGAAGTTCGGGACCGCACAGACCAGCGCTTCACTTTTTTCTGATGTGCGAGCGTTCTTCCGCGAGCTGGAAATCGCGCGCAATGATACGGATGGGCGCCGCTACGCGGTGTACCGGCCGCCCACTTCCGGCGGGGCTTATCGGCTAATATATTAGTATCGTTCAAAAGGTTCGGCATTTTGCCATTATATACGAATTCCTCCCCCTTGATGGGGGAGGTTAGGTGGGGGTAAAAAAGCAATTACTCGTATCTCTTACAGGTTAAACAGGAACGAATAA
>JAVCDC010000051.1 GCA_030765135.1 Candidatus Tritonobacter lacicola
ATTCGCAGGTGGTGATCGATTCGGGTGGAGACTTCTCCGGTTACGCGTGGGGAGAGAACGTGGGCTGGATACACTTCGCGAACGCTTCTCCTGCTTACAAGGTGGAGACTGATTGGCTGCCTGAGCCTACGCCGACGCCGACGAATACGCCCACTCAGACACCCACGATAACCAACACGCCTACAGATAGCCCGACCAATACGCCGACTACTACGCCCACAAATACTCCTACTATTACAAGTACGCCTACGATGACTCCGTCGATAACCTCGACGCCCACTGTAACGCCGACGCCCGGTGTCTCCCTGCCGTTCGCGGACGACTTCTCCGACGGCAACATGGCCGGTTGGACGGTATTTGACCAGGGTTACTTTTTCTATCCGTCGGACTGGAAGGTAGAGAATGGCGAGCTCATCCAATCGAGTCTTATCTTTGATAACCGGCCCCATCTTCCCGGGACATTTGCCTTGGTGGGTGATACGTCATGGACTGATTACTACATGAAAGTGCGGATGAGGTCCGGGGATACTGGAGCGATCGGAGTGATGTTCCGTTATCAGAACGCGTACAACTATTACCGGTTCTCCATGAACGGCGATGATGAGAACCGGAGGCTTGTGAAGGTGGTGAGCGGCACGGCCACAGTCCTGGCTGAGCAGCCGGGCGAAGGCTACGTAACCGGCAACAACTGCGTGGTGGAGATCAGGGCGACCGGGAATGCTCTGGAGGTATATCTCAACGGTGAGAAGATACTGCCTGCTACTGGCGAGGTGGTGTCGGACTCTACGTTCACGAGTGGCGCAATAGGGCTCTACTGCTGGCAAAACATGGGGGCCTATTTCGACAACGTTCTGGTGGCGGCCATCGACCAGGACTATGACACTGACGGCACTCCCGACATCGGCGATCCCGACGATGATAACGACGGCATTGGCGATTTCATTGAGGAACTACTCGGGGCGAACCCACTCTCTATGGATTCCGTCCCCGCCCTCCTCCGCATAAACTTCGGGCCTGATTGGTCGCAATGGCCGGAGGGCCACGCGCCTGACAGCGGGAAAGGCTACGCTCCGGGACGTGGTTACGGGTGGCAGTAACAACGGATAGTTGCTAGTTGACAGGAAAAGAGAGGAATGGAGAAAAGAATAAAATAGGACGCAGATTATCAGGATTACTGGATAAGAAAGGGGATATGTATTAGCCCGGACTATTCAATTGGGTTAGATGGCTTGAAGAATAATTACGGAGTTTTTCGTCAATTTGCTGAAGGTAGCGGTCAATCATAGCTTGGCAATTCTAAAGGTTTTGATCTCTTTGCTTATGTGCGAATATGCTTGGTGGAAGAAGAGCCAATCAAACCAATCAGGTTCATCGCCAAGCTTTCCGGAGTTAAACTTTTTAAGGAATTGTGAAGTGGTCATATCGTACTTCTTTTGTAGTTCCCTTAACTGCTTTGAATAAGCATCGCGACTTAGAAGAAGGATGTGCTTTTTGAAATCGATGGATGATTTTATTGACTTAATAACCCGATCGTCAAGGGATATGGTACGCATGATGGTAGCCTCCTTTAGTTTAAGCTGTGGGAAAATGATAGCACTAAAATTTACGGGGTTTAAACAAATTTTTGGTAACGTTCAAAAGTTGTGGCAAATCAAAAATTGACTAAATCACGACTTATTTCTATGGCTGTAGTTGACGTCGTACACTTGACCCCTCACCCTTCCCTCCCCTCTTCCATGGGAGAGGGCAAAAAGTTTCCCATCACCTTGGGGGAGAAAGAATTATCTAAAAACCGGAGTTGCCCACAATCGCCCTCGCCTCGCCGAGCTACGCTAAAAGCGCTCGGCTCGGGACTCATGTGGATAACTCCTCTGGGTGATATTCCCATCGATACAATTAGCATGATGCCACAACTTTTGAACGATACCAAATTTTTAAGATCTAACCTGAATTATTCATCAACTTTGCGAAAATTGTTGCAATGTTTAGGATAACAATAGGTTACAGCATATCATCTCGAAAAATTAATTTTTCAGACCGATCTATTCATGAACTTTTATTTATCGTGAGATTGCTTCGCTAACGCTCGCAATGACAAAGGGTTATGTCATTGCGAGGAGCGAAGCGACGCGGCAATCTCGCTTTATATTTCGGCATTTTGAATACCTCGTGAATAATTCAGGCTAAGTTGAATAAAAAAGCAGACCGCAAAGGCGCGGAGTACGCAAAGAGAAAATAAAGAAAAATATTCGTGGACAAAAAAAATCAGAGAAATCAGGTGCCAAAAAAAAAGGAATTTAAGAGAAATTAATGATGGAAGAAGGTATATTTCTGAAGAGTTTTGCTGGATTGGTGGCACTGGCAGTAATTTTTGGAACAGGAAATGGTAAAGCTTTCTGTGAGGATAAGGACTATGTGGTGGCGAGGATAGGAGACGAAAACATACTTTTTTCTGAGATAGAAAAGCTGGCGGGGAATCTTGACTGGCACTACAAAGAGAACTTCGATAAGAGTAAAGACTGGCGGCTTGATTTTGTAAAGAAATACCTTGCCAAACTGGCGCTTGCGAAGAGGGCGGCGCGAGAGGGTCTTGCCGGGGACGCCGCGTATGGTACGGAAGGGGAAAGGCAGGGCGAACTGGCGGACAGGCTGAAAAAGAGGAGGCTTTCGAAAATTAAGCTCACGGAAGATGACATCAGGAAATATTACGGGGAAAACAAGGAGAGGTATCAGATAAGGGAGAAGATAAAGATAAGTTATATCAAGCCGCAGGACAGAAAGAGGGCCGAAGAAATCGTCGCAAAGCTGAATAAAGGTGAGAGTTTCAGGCAGGCTGCGGGAGCAGAGATAGTAGAGGTGGACAACTGGATTTCAAAAGATGCCCCGTTTGTGCCCGATCTTCAAGAGGTATTATCGCATGATGTTTTAGAGGAGATTTTTGAGCTTGGGGTGGGTGCAAATAGCGGAATAGTAGAGTCAAAGGACGAGTTTTACATATTCAATGTAGATGAGAAGGAACCGGCAAAAGACAGGCCGTTCAGCGAGGTCGCGGAGCAGGTGAGGTTTGCATGTAGCAAGAAGATGATGGACGAAGCCATGGAGGATCTCATTGAGGAGACTTTTTCCGGGGAGGGCGTGGTTATATACGAGGATAAAATCATCGAGAACATGCCAGTTAAATGACGAATTGGACCGCATAGACAGCAATTTGAACCGCAAAGACGCAAAGGACGCAAAGAACAAAATAGGGTTTAAAAAATAAAACATAAATAGAAGTTTAACTTAGCGCTCGGCGCCTGTCCTGAGCGTAGTCGAAGGGCGCCTTTGCGGTGAAGAAAAAACATATTTGGCAAGCAGTTATATCAAAAAGGAGGGATGGGGATAATGAAAAGTAACAGGCATGTAGGACTCGGATTCTGGAAATGGCTGAAAGGGGCGGGGGTTTTGGCGTTTGGTGAAACGGTCTGCGGCAATGATTATCACATTATAAAGGAGTGTAAGAAGATAAAGGTGTTTATGGGTTTAGTAATCTCTCTGGCGCTGTGCTTCACAAGCTTTAATAGCGCTCAGGCTGAAACCGAATTAGATTATATGGAATATGCCAGTGACGAAGCTGCTCAATCTGCTTATGTGAGTAACGATACTGATACAAAATTATTATTGCATTTTGACAATAATGTAGTAGACTCAGGAACTACTATACACACAATAACTAATAATAGTGTAACCTTTTCTTCGGGAACTAAAAAGTTTGGTTCTCATGCTGCTGTTTTTGCTGGCTCAGAATGGTTAACTGCTCCAGACCATGCCGATTGGCAATTAGGTGGTGCTGCTGGCGGAGATTTTACAATAGATTACTGGATAAAAACAGCCCAAACAGCTAACTCCAGAGTAATTGGACAAGGTTCTCACCCAAATGAGTTTTTTATTCGTTCAAATGGATTAGCATCAGAATTTGTAAAAATAAATATAGGAGGTACTGTCTACAATGGTTTACATTCAACCACTACAATAACAGATGATGCCTGGCATCATATTGCAGTTGTGAGGGATGTAAATACATTACGATTATTTATAGATGGTGTTCAAGAAGATACAGAAGTTGTTTCAGGTAATGCAGTAAATGCAACAGGAAATCTTGGAATAGGTCGGAATGAATCTGGTGCTTCAGAGTATTTTGATGGAATTATAGACGAACTAAGAATTTCTAATGTAGCACGATGGGTTACGGGATTTAGCGTACCTACTTCTCCTTATGTTGGTGCATATTTATTATCTCACTCCGAATCTACTGAGACCACCCAGGGCACCTATTCCCTTAAAGGCGTTGCCACGGCAACCGGCTCCCTGAACGACACGCTGACCAAAAGCTTCCCGGCGGCGGGGACCAAGCTTCTTATGCATATGGATGGTGATGATGGCACAGGGGGCGATGGCGCTACAGTATTGGATAGTAGCGGTTCCAGACATCCGGTGACAAATGTTGGTACCGCACAAATAAAAACAGACCACAAAAAGCTGGGCAATGGATCTGTATGGTTCGATGGAGATAGCGATTATTTAACTGTTCCCGATAGTGATGATTGGGATTTTGGGACAGGGGATTTTGCTATTGATTTTTGGATAAGATTTAATGTTATAAATCAATATAACCAAATAATGGATACTGGGGCATGTGTATATGATACGGGATTTTATATTAACTATAACGGAACGCTTGAAACGTTACAAATGGTATTGGCTAATGGGGGTGGAAGTACTTTTGCCTGGACTGCTTCAACAGCAACTTGGTATCACATTGCGTTTACCAGAAGCGGAACAGATTTCAGATGTTTTGTTGATGGAACACAGAGAGGTAATACAATAACAGACAGCTCAGACATAACGGGCAGTACTCACCCATTGCTAATAGGGATTAAAAATGGTGGAACGCCTGCATATTTAAATGGCTGGCTCGATGAAGTTCGCATCTCAAAAGGAACTGATAGGGGTTGGACCTCTAATTTTGAGGCGCCAACCTCCGAATACACCTCCGACGCCAACACCAAACTCCTGCTCCATTGCAACACCCAGGATGTCTCTGATTCCCATCACATCCCCACCTTCCACGGGACCGCCCAGTTGGATACGGCACAAAAGGAATTTGGGAGCGCGAGTTTATTGTTAGACGGCGATTCGGATTATCTAACAATTCCAGATTTTGCTGATTGGGATTTATGCGGTTCTACCTCACAAGATTATACAATAGATTTTTGGATGTATTTTACTGCTGATATGACTGGAGATGAATACTTCGTAGGTCAATATGAAGACGCTAGTAATAGATGGTATATTAAAGCATCAACTGACAACATATTGAACTTTGTTTTGTGGAGTGGTGGTAGTGCAGATATAAACTTTAGTTCGCCTACTTCTGCGATAACTAAAGACCAATGGAATCATGTAGCATTATGTAAAGTTACAAGTGGTGGAGGTTCAGTAGTAGAATGGGGTATATATATAAATGGTACTCAAGTAACTTATCTTTCAGACACAAGTACAGATACACTTGCAGGTAGTTTATACATTGGCCAAAAAGGAGACAGTAGTGCTTATTTTGGAGGTAATTTAGATGAAATAAGAATAGTTCATAGTAATGTTTTTGATGCTTCACCAAATGTAGGTACGACAGATACCATAACCGAGTCAACTTCCGCTTATGTTGATTCAATAGACCTGACCGACCTGACTGCCGTTAAATTGGATGTGCGGTCGAGCAGGACGGGGACGAATTTGCAGGCGCAATTGTATGATGAAGGGCCAGTAGATTCCTATACCAAATTACTTTTGCATTGCAATGGCGCAGATGCTTCTACTACATTTACAGATGCTTCTGTTGAGGAACATGGAAATGCAACCGTAAATGGTAATGCACAAGTAGATACAACATATAAAATATTTGGCACAGGTTCTCTTTTATTAGATGGTTCTGGCGATTGGCTTTCTTATGCGGATCATTCGGATTGGCATCTTGGTAATAACGGTTTTACTATTGATTTTTGGTTACGATTTAATGATATATCATCAGAAATATATAATCCTTTTATGACCAATAATTACCATGCGGGTTCAAGAACATGGGTTTGGTATTTTCATAGAGATAAAACACTGCGTTTTGCTTGGTCTACTGATGGTTCAAATTCTACTGAAAAAACTTTTGCGTGGCCTGCTGTTGCTGTAGATACTTGGTATCATGTATCAGTAACAAGAAATGGAGCAGATTTAAGAGTTTTTATAGATGGTACACAAATAGGAAATACAGAAAGTATGGGTACTGATACTATAGCTACTTCTAGTGTAGGTTTAGGAATAGGATGTGATAGACCTGATGTCGGTGGTTATACGCTTAATGGTTGGATGGATGAAATAAGAATAAGCAAAGGAATTGCAAGATGGACTTCTAATTTTACCGCTCCTCCAAGAGAACACCCGTATAATTTACATACAAAAGATATAAGTATAACTTCTGCTGGTGGTTGGGAAACAACTACTTGGGATATAAGTGGAATAGTTGATGCGGATAAAGACGCAATAAGTAATATAGTATTTAAAATCACGAATGCTGATGCGGATAATACTTTCTACATCGATAATATGTATGGATGTGCAAACCTATCACCCACGGCTTCTTTTACCGGCTGTGCGGCCATCTCGCAGGCGACGGACGGTTCGGGAGAAGTATCGGTTCAAGTTGAGATTGACGATGTTGATGATAACGATATGTGCCGGTTCAAGGTTGAATACGCGCCCGGCCCTTCGTATGACAGTTGGACGAAGGCAACACTCAGCGAGGATGACGCGGATACAACGGCCACCTACGGCGACCCCAAGGTTGAGAATGACGATGACTACCAGGTTGGAAACGCCGGCGGATACGTCACCACGAGCTCCGGCGCCAACAAGGTCTCCTTCGTCTGGCTCTCCAATACGGATGTTTCCACCGCGGACGGTTCCTATAAGTTAAGGATCACTCCCTACGATGGAACCGACGCCGGTTCAGCCGCTGATTCGACCGCGTTCACTGTGGATAATGCGGCTCCCTCAGAAGCCGGCGCCACGGTGAGCATCGACGGCGGCGCCACTTATTCCACGGACACAACACTCGATTTCACCTGGAGCGGTTTCACCGACACTAACGCCATATCCACCTACTACTACTCCTTCGACGATAACGGAGGCACGGAAACAGGCACTGAGGACAGTGCATCTCCCGGCCAGCTTTCGGGTGCGGCTCAAGGGACAGTCAGTGTGTATGTCTGGGCAAAGGATGAGTACGGCAATATCGGCAACGCCGCGAGCGACAGCATTATTGTGGACATTAATCCTCCCGACGCGCCGGTGATAACCAACTTCAATTACAATAGTTCAGGACAGATCGAGTCGATAAGCGGAACGGCGGAGGCCGGCTCCACCGTCAAGGTGTATGACGGAGGGGTTTATCTCGGGGAAACCACGGCGGACGGGAACGGCGATTGGACATACACGCCCGGATCACCCCTTGACGCGGGCTCGCACTCGATCTCTGCAATCGCGGAAGACGCTGCCACGAACCCGTCGCCGAATTCGAGCTCATATGGGTTAGCTCAATCTGTGACATCGGTTAACGCCTTCAAAGAGACCACAGTGACACACTCGGGTGACACTTCCTTAAGGCTTGAGAAAGAAGGGTCGTTCGAGTTCAAGGTCGCCGTGAACGACGGTGTGACGCCCGAACCGGACGAGCCGGTGACGGTGAAGGCGTGGCTCAGGAAAAACAGCGACTACACGGGAACGGAGTCAAAGATCACACTCACAGGTCTGGGTATTGATGGAACGGGTGCTGCAACCGCCTCACTGAGCGTAGCCGCCGACACCTGGGAGGAGCTAGAGGTCACCGGAACGCCGAACGCGAAGGGCGTGGTTACACTGAAGGTGGAGACGTTCAGCACAGCCGACGATGCAAAGGTATACATTGACGATATATCGGTATCACAATAAAAACAGCTAGTTGACGGTTAACCCCATTGGATAAGCTTCGCTATCCAACGGGGCAAGCAGTTGAGAGAAAAAGGAAAGAAATGGGACGCAGATTATCAGGATTACTGGATAGGAAAGAAAATAGATCTGAGAAAATCTCCGTCAGAAGAATGCCGGACAGGTGCGCAAATCTGCGTTCAGAATGAACTTGTGCAAAATCGTGGATGAAAAGGTAATTGTAATGAGGTAGGGGAGGGATACCATGAAATTAAAAGTGATCGTGCATATTTTGGCGGGTTCGGCATTCATCATGGCTGGCTCCTCATCGCTATTGGCAGCCGTTAATACCGGGAGCATGGAGTATTGGAATGGGGATGTTCTCACGGAGTACATCTACGCTACTTTCACCGTAGCGGGCCCTGATGTGGATACGGGTACGATGGAGTACAGGGAGGGGGATGATCTGTTTGCGAGATATGCTTATGAGTCGAGCGAGGCTACGAATTGCGAGGAGTGGCTTATTGCGTATCCGGCCACCTCGACGGGCGTGACGCCAGAGGATGATACGGATGGCGATGGGTGGCCGAACAAAGCCGAATATCAATTCTACGATATGACCGGTGATGAAGCCGACCCCGGGAATCCTGACTCAGGTGGTCAGGCCAAGGGCCTGCATGAGGGGTGGAACCTGATCGGGGTAAGCTCGAACGTGTGCTACTACATAACCGAGCTCACAGCCGATGAGAAAGCCAGAATTCCCGTGAGCAATTACGTGGGAATAACGAACAGTGATGGTGATGGAAACGTTGACATAGATGACCTTTTGTACGAGATGGGAATAGCCGGCTACATAGATGAAATAACGGCATGGTGCCCGACTGGTACCCAAAATGAAGCATGGAAGTATGAAAGTAGCGAGACTTGGCCTACAAACACTCTCAAATACATATCGGGTGGGTTTGGTTACTGGGTCAAGGCGAACGCGTCCTGCACGTGGAAGCTGGACACCTACCACCGGCTGAAGAGCATTGGCGACACAGAGGAGATGCCCATGTATCATAAAGGAAACCTCATCGGCAATCTCTTCACAAAGGTGCATTATAAGAATATCCCTGCCGATCTTATGCCCGAGTTCGGTTCCGATGAGGTGGCCCAGGTTGAAGCGGCGGAAAGCTACCTCCACGACTATATCATGGGGCTGATAACCAAAAACGGCGGAACGCCGCTTGCCGCCGGCGACGTGGAAGAGATGGTAGCTGTTGATAGGAAAGGGGCGCACAGTTATTTCTACGGCTATCCGGACAGTTTCCAGACATTGAAGTACGTGGGGCCGGGCATGGGTTTGTGGATAAAGATGAAGGAAGGCCTGAGCGGCGTTGAGTTCAATTTCCCGTCAGAATAAAAGCAACCGCGGATTAAACAGATTAGACAGATTAGAAACAAAGCCAAGAGATAAAAACTATCCACGAATTTCACGCCTGTCCGGCTTTAGACGGAAATTAACACGAATTAACAAAGGAAACAAAAAGGGTGCAAAGAAGAAAGATAATTGAACCGCAAAGGTGCCCTTCGACTACGCTCAGGACAAGCACAAAGTTCACAGAGAAATCAGGCTAATCAGGTGCAAAAGAAAAACAATAAAAATTGCTTTAACTTTGCGGTTTGACTTTGCGCTCTTTGCGCCTTTGCGGTTTAAAAAGAATTCGTGAAAATTGGTACAACATGTATTGAGCGAAGCCGAAGTATTCGTGGACAGAAAAAGAAAAGAAGAGATTTTTAAGGACGCAGATTATAAGGATTATTGGATAAAAAATAAATCTGCGAGTATCTGCGAATATCTGCGTCCAAGAAGGAACTTGTTATTGATTATTAAGGAGTTTGGGCCAGGTCTCCATTGGTTTCAATTTGAGCAGAACCCAGAATACGGAGGGTAAAGCCATGAAAAAACTGATAATAATCGCTTTTATTGTGCTTCTTGTGCCGTGTGGCGCGATGGGTGACCAGTATTACCCTTCACCCGATACGAGTGCGAGCATGGGCGTAATGCTCTACAACCTTAATTTCAGCCCAGGCGGCTATGAGGCTCACGTGGGGGACGAGGTGGCGGCGTTAGACAGTGGCGGTAATGTTGTGGGGCGCTGCGAGGTAGGGGAGGCCGGTAAATACGGCTTTCTGGCCGTGTACGCTAGAAACGGGGAGGAGGTACAATTCCGGATAGTGGATAAGGTGAGGAAGCGCGAATATACCGTCGCGAACACTTATATCGTTAGCGGCTGCAGTCGCCAATTCCCGTCAGTGGATCTGGCACTCAGTACGGGAGCGGAATACGACACGGACAATGACGGCATGTGTGACTACTGGGAGAAGTATTACGGTTTGGACGAGCACAGCGGTGAGGGCGGTGCCGGAGCGTTGGGGGATATGGACGAAGACGGCATTTTAAACATAGATGAATATGGAGTGGGAGCAAGCCCGACCTCCCATGACACGGATGGCGATTCGTACACGGACCCCCTCGAGATAGCTTCCGGAACCGATCCGGATGACTCCGGTTCGACGCCACCGGCTGTCATGGTCAACTTTGGACCTTCTGATTTACTAGGGGAGGAGGGTGGCCTCCCGGAGAGCTATATCCCCGACAGTGGCGAAAGCTATCGCATTCAGCGGGGTTATGGGTGGCAATAAAACAGTTAAAAGTTGAAGGTTCAAGGTTTAAAGAAAAATAATTGAACCGCAAAGGCGCAGAGGGCGCAAAGAAAAAAGGGAACCGCGGATTAAACGGATTAAGCGGATTTAAAAATACAACGACAAAAAAGAAAAAGAGAATTCGTGAAAATTAGTGGATGAAAGGGTATTCGGGAGTAGTGGGGACATGAGCGTGCGCACGAAGAGATTTATCATCCTGCTTGGGGCGGGTGTAGTAATCGTTATTGCAGGGATCTTTTTCCTGCTGCCGTTCGTCAAGGGAGAGAAGGGTAGCGAGATAAAGGGGATGGACTCCTTGTCGGATCAGGTTGCCGCGGTAGAGAAGGGAGATAACGGAGAGGGAGGGAAGTCCATTGAGGGATATGAGGAGGCCCTTGTTAAAGATCCGGAAAACCTCCTGGCTCTGAACAACCTGGGGATTCTCTATGCCGAGAGAGGAAAAACTGAAGAGGCGCTGGAGCATTTCGAAAGGGCGATCGAAACGGAGGAAGAGTCGGAGACCGAGCTGGCGAAAGCACATCTTAATAAGGGTAACGTGTATCTATCCCAGGGGGAATTCGATAAGGCCGTTGAAGCGTATCAGGAAGCAGGACGGATTGATGAGAGCTATATCAGGCCCCACGTCATGCTTGCGGCTATCTATGGTTTCAAAGGGATGAAGCAAGAGCAGATACGGGAGTACGAAAAAGTCATATGGCTGGATCAGATCCGGGACAACCATGTGAGGAGGTTCAACAAGTTCTCCCCGGAAGAGTTCGAGGAGTGGAGGCGCTTCGTAGGGATAAGGGATACCTTTAACGATGGGTTTATCCTTGAGAAGAAAGGCAAGTATGAAGAGGCCATTGCCAAGTACGATGAGGCTTTGAAGATGGAGCCCTCCTTCGTGCGGGCTTACTTCAGGCGCGGCGTTGTCCGTTTCCTGCGGCGGGAGTTCGGGGAGGCCCGGTCGGATCTGGAGAGGGCGCTGGAGATCAACCCCGGTATGAGGCCGGCCAAGTGTTTTTTAGGCAGCCTCTATTCAAGGAACGGGGAGCTGGATAATGCCAGGAGGACTTACCGGGAGCTTGTTGATGATTTTCCCCACAACGTCGTCTTCAAGCATTGTCTTGGCGCCATTTGCCTCAAGGAAGGGAACTATGAGACGGCGGAAAAATGGTTCCGGGAGGCCCGGGAAGTAAACCCCGAGTACACCCCCGCCTACAACGGACTGGGCGATGTATATTTGAAGCTCGGCCGTATAGATGAGGCGGAGGAGCAGTACGAAAAAGCGATCTCCATCGCACCTGATAAGCCAAACGCCTACTACAACATGGCCTGCATCTACTCCCGTAAGGGAGATAATGAGGAGGCGTTCAGGTTGCTGCTGGAATCGATACGGCGGGGTTTCGATGATTTCGAATATATCAAGAGGGATCCTGATCTGGCGGGCCTCAGGAGGGACAAGCTGTTCCAAAGGCTCCACATATAAGAATGGTTTAAAGTGGAACGTGTAATGTGTGATGGAAAAAGAAGAATAAATTGAACCGCGGATTAGACAGATTTAAAAATACAACGACAAAAAGGAAATGATCGGAAGAATAAAGCACACCGGAGAAGCCTGGGGATTATGTTAGGCGGTAGATTTCCTTGCGGTCCCCAACGCGAACTATATTCAAGGCTTTTTGAGCAGGATACACCTTATAAATTAATCGGTAATTGCCAATGCGAAGAGAATGGCTATTTTTCAAACTACCTTTTAATGGTTTTCCCTTGAAGGGGTGACGGGATAAAGATTCGATGGCTCTACTAATTCTACGAAAATTATCAGGATCGGCTCTCTTAAGGCGCTTGAGGTCCCTAACGGTGGCTGTATCAATGAAGAGATTATATCTTGCTGAGCTCAAGCTTCAACTTTTCCCATGGTACCGCTTTGCCTTTTCGAAAACGAATGTCTGCTTCAGAAATTTCTTTTTCAAGCTCGGGAACTTTTGCATAACCGGCTTCTATCAGGAGCTCCCTGTATTCGCAGGCAGGCAGTATAACAATTGGTTCAGAAATGGTTATGGGATGCAGTTCGTCCTTATAAGCTTTAGTTTTCATAAAAAACCTCCATATTGAAGGATATTAAGCTGAAAAACATAAGTCAAGCACAAAGACAAAAAGGCTAGGGAAAAAGGTTAAAAGCTTATAGGGGTCAGACCTGCGCTGTCAACTAAGCGGATTTGATTGAATCGCAAAGTGCGCAAATAAAAGAAAAAAATAGGACGCAGATGAACGAAGAGAAAGAGCTTGGGATAGTGGAAAATTGGAATGGGAGAATCTATTTTTCCCATCACTCCAGTATTCCGTTATTTTGAAGCTAATTCGTGGATAAAAAAATATCAGTGGAAACTTGTGGTGAGCACTTCGACAAGCTCAGCACAGGCGCCGGGCGCAGAGAAAAAAACAGAGAAATCAGGTTAATCAGGTGCAAAAAAAACGATTGAACCGCAAAGGCCCTCCTGAGGCGGGTAAACGCAGAGCCCGCAAAGAAAAAAGGGAACCGCGGATTGTGCGGATTAAGCGGATTATTTTTGATGAAAAAAAGACTTTTATACGAGGATATTACTGAAAAGACCATAGATTAGTATGATTTATTGATTTTTAATCAGCATAATCCCATGCCTGCGGCAGGCAGGCGCCAAATCCGCGGTTTGAATTGATCGGTAGAGGAGATAGAAGCAAGGAGAAAAAAATGATTACTTATTCACGGTGTTCCATTCGCTGGCTCATTTGTGTTTCGATTGCAATTGCCTGCTTTTCGGTGTGCACGTCCGCTGAAGCGTACCACTGGAACCCCGACAATGTTGATGAGAGCGCCGGGGTGTATGAGAACCTCTGGGGCTATTTCAGCGGTATATCCGTTGCCGTCAATGATGAGCTCGCGGCCTTCACGCTGGCCGGCGACGTCTTCGTCGGTTGGTTTTTGATCAGCACAGCGGATCAGTACGGCTTTATGGACGTGTGGGCAACCAACACCACGGTCGTCTATTTTCTTGTATGGGACGCCAGCGAAGCACGGGAAATCAGGTTCTTGCCCAATTACGTTATTAGCGCTGCCCAGGCCCCTCCCGGAGGAGGGCCGACGCAGCATAATCTCGATGCAGTGCCGGAGCCGCCGGGAATTATCCTCCTTATCTTTTCACTCGGCCTCATCTGGTATTTTTTCTTCAAACCCAGGTTCTCTCTCTCGCGGCACATGTAGACCTCGCGCGAAAGGCGGGTGTTTTTCCTCATCAATTTGCAAACGAAGTGATCTAATTTATTTCGAGGTTTGAGAACTGAAGCGTGTTGATTTTCAAGCATGAGAGCTACCGGTAAACTAGTTGGAGGCTTGGTAACGCTTCTTTATTGTGTTGCTTGCATAATCATTGTTTGTGCGGCAATACCCATCCCCTTGTTGGCGCAATATACTAGAGCGGAAGTAGAAAAGATTATTACCACGTCTTTGATGGGAGAGGATCCTGCCAAGCGAAAAGAAGCGGCAGAGGTTTTGCGTAGTATTGGTCTGGAGAATAATGAGGTCAGAAGCGCACTTATTGAAGCGTTGGGAGGTCGGGATGAGTTTGTAGCTTCACGCAGTGCGGAGATAGTGGAGGGTTTCGGAGGGAGTGCCGTTCCATTGCTCGAAGAAGCTCTTAAGAATGATAACTACACTGCAAGAAAGAATGCCGTCGGCGTTCTGGCGCGCCTGGCACTTTCCGATGAGAGTGGTGATATTGCTGTAAGTGGCCTTGTTGAGGCGTTGGGCGATGAGAAAAGAATCATCAGGGAACACGCGATCACGGCACTCTTTAAAACAGGCAAGTTAGCTGTTCCTGGATTGGTAAAGGCGTTGAGCAGTGAGGATATAAACATTCGCGAAGGCGCCGCCCTTGTGCTAGGGAAGATGGGTCCTTCAGCCGGCGATGCTGTTGCGGCACTCACCCGGGCATTGGACGACGAAAACTCCGGCGTCAGGGAAGCCGCGGCATCGTCGCTCGGGAAAATGGGTGAGGCTGCGGAGGGTGCTGTTCCATCACTGAGGAGGACTCTAAGTGACGATGACATTGGGGTACGCAATAGCTCCATCCGTGCTTTAAAGGACATTGCGATCGAATGTGAAAGCCAACAAGCAGTTGCCGCTCTCGTTGACGCCCTGGGATGCGAAAGTAATGCGATGAGGACCGGTGTCATCAATGCCCTGGCGGACATAGGGAAGGGCGCAGTTCCTTCAACGGTCGAGGCTCTGAGGAGCAATAACACCGATGTCCGGAGAGCGGCGGGCGTGGCACTGGAAAAGATCGGGCCCGAAGCGAGCGACGCCGTACCCGAACTTATCGTGGCTCTGAAGGATAGCGATAGCGGCGTTCGCGAGGCTGCCGCAGGCGCCCTGGGTAAAATAGGGCCGGGTGCGAAGGAAGCAATTCCTCCTCTCATAGAATCCATGAGCGATGAGGACTCAGACGTTCGAGATGCTGCTCTCTCTGCATTAACAAGTATATCCGCCGATAATAAAGACAACCAGGAAGTGCTGGCAGCTTTTGTGGGGGCCCTGGGAGATGAAAGAGGTTTTGTCAGCAGCCGTGCTCTCGAGCTTGTTGTAGATAGAGGCAAGGCTGTTGTTCCTGCCCTCCTGGAAGCTATGAACAGCGAGGACGACAACTTACATATGAACTCTATTGTTGCTATCGGCAAAATAGGTCCCGAGGCTAGAGATGCAGTCCCTCGATTGATCAAGGAATTACGAGTGGGAGACGACAGCCTGCGTGAGGCTGCCGCCATAGCCCTTGGCGAGATAGGCCCCGACGCGAGTGAAGCTCTCCCTGTTCTTCGAGAGATACGAGTCCTGGATGAGAGCCCTTCAGTTCGCCAAAGCGCCGCTGAAGCGATCATTAAGATCGAGATGCGCTAACCGAGATCGGGAGCAATTCTACAAGACGTACCCAGCGGTGACGAGATTTACGTTCCGCCCTCCCCCGTTGGGGAGGGGAAATATGGTTATGGCATTTGCCGTAACTCTTGAACGATATCAATCAATTTGGCATGTGCCAAATTAGTTGACCCTCTGCCGGCGCCGTGTTAGATTTTTTTAACATAAATTTGCGAACGCCTGCCTGCCGACAGGCAGGCAGCGAGCTAATTTATCTATGAACGGAAAAGACTACTACGAGATCCTGGGCGTCGATAAGAACGCCACACAGGAGCAGATAAAGAAAGCCTACCGCAGCCTCGCCAAGAAGTACCACCCGGACAAAACCAGGGGCGACAAGAGGGTGGAGGAGAAGTTCAAGGAGATCGGCGAGGCGTACAACCTCCTGAAGGACAAGAAGAAGAGGGCCCAGTACGACCAGATGAGAGACGCGAGGACCTTCGGGTTCGGCGGTCAGGGCGGAGGAGCGGGCTTTGATTTCAGCGGATTCAGCGGCCACGGCGGGCAGGAATTCACCTACGAGGATCTCGGCGGGTTCGGCTCTTTCGCCGATATATTCAGCAACCTCTTCGACAGGGGTAAGAGGGCCCGCCAGGAGCGGTCCGGGCCGAGGAAGGGGGACGACCTCGACTTCGAGCTGAAAGTGCCGTTCGAGACCGCTGTCGCGGGCGGAAAGGTCACAATCAGTATTCCCAGGGCCGAGGAGTGCGGCGCGTGCGGCGGGACGGGCGCTGCTCCCGGCTCCAAGGAGGAGACATGTTCCCAATGCGGAGGCAGGGGGACCGTGCAGTTCTCCAAGGGTGGTTTCGCCGTGAGCAGGCCGTGCCCGAAGTGCTACGGGCGGGGGAAAATCCTGGCGCAGCCCTGCGGCTCGTGCGGCGGAACAGGGACCGTAAAGCAAACCAGAAAGCTGTCATTGAAGATCCCCAGGGGGGTGAACGACAATACCAGGCTGAGGTTCTCCGGCCAGGGCGGAGTCGGCGTGGCCGGGGGGCCCCGCGGCGACCTCTACATCCGCGTCGGGATCCTTCCACACTCGAGATTCAAAAGGAAGGGGAAGGATGTCTATGACGATTTAACGATCAACCTCGCCCAGGCCGTTCTGGGAACCAAGATAGATGTTGATACCGTCCAGGGGGCTGCGAGGCTGAAGGTCCCCCCAGGAATCGCATCCGGTACACTTCTCAAGCTGAAGGGGAAGGGCGTCGTGAAAAAAGACGGCTCGAAGGGGGATCATTACGTCAGGCTGAAGGTGGAGATTCCCGGGAAACTCACGAAGGCGCAGCAGGATAAATTTAAAGAATTCGCTGATGCCGCGGGAATGAAGTACTGATGATGAGTTAAATGAGTTAAATGAGTTAGTATCGTTCAAAAGGTTCGGCATTTTGCCATTATATACGAATTCCTCCCCCTTGATGGGGGAGGTTAGGTGGGGGTAAAAAAGCAATTACTCGTATCTCTTACAGGTTAAACAGGAACGAATAA
>JAVCDC010000127.1 GCA_030765135.1 Candidatus Tritonobacter lacicola
CCTGAATTATTCACTGGATATTTAAAATGCCGAAATAAAAAGCGAGATTGCCGCGTCGCTTCGCTCCTCGCAATGACACTACCCCTTGTCATTGCGAGCGTTAGCGAAGCAATCTTACAATAAACAAAAGTTCATGAATAGATCGGTCTGAAAAATTATATTTTCGAGATGATATGCTGTAACCTATTGTTCTCCTTGGCATTGCAACAATTTTCGCAAAGTTGATGAATAATTCAGGCTAAAAAAATATGAAGATAAAGGTACGGAAGAACCTGCTTGAGGAAAACGACGCGATCGCCGGGCGGATCAGGGAGACTCTCTCCGGGGCAGGCGTGATCTCGATCAACATAATGGGTTCCCCCGGATCGGGCAAGACCTCCCTCATCGAGAAGCTCCTGCCCTTTCTCACGAAGAGCATCCGCGCGGCGGTCATCGAGGGGGATATCGCATCGAGCATGGACACCGACCGCCTGAGAGAGCAGGGCTACGAGGCGGTCCAGATTAACACGGACGGCGCCTGCCGGCTGGACGCCAACATGGTGTGGCACGGAATTTCGGCCCTGGACCTCTCAACGATAGACATCCTCTTTATCGAGAACGTGGGAAACCTCGTCTGCCCGGCGAGCTGTGATATAGGAGAGAGCATCCGCCTCGTCATAACGAGCGTCTCCGAGGGAGACGACAAGCCGATAAAATATCCTGTCATCTTCCAGGTGGCCGATATCGTGGCCCTGAACAAGATCGACATGATCGGCCACACCCCCTTCGACGACACGAGGGTTATCCGGGCAATCAACGACATAAACCCACGGGCGAAGGTATTCCCGACCTCCTGCATCACGGGCAGTGGAATCGAGGAACTCTCATCGCACATCCTCTCCCTGAGTGAATCCCACCCTCCGCGATCGGCGGCGGCAGGCGGCCAATCAACTGCGCCGCAGTGAATTGACGCGCGGCCTTCCCGCCAGCCCACCCGCGGGCCGTCAGCCACCCAACAAATTGCTTGCTTTTTAATGAGGGATGACTATCCTGTACCGGCCTCGCATCTGCCGGCCGTTTAAGTTGCACGGCACGCGCTACGGAGGAGCATATGCCACGAAAAGTCGACATCAACAAAGTCCGCAACATAGGTTTGATGGCACATATCGATGCCGGAAAGACCACCGTCACGGAGCGCATGCTCTTCTTCACGGGTAAAAGCCACAAGATCGGCGAAGTGCACGACGGCGAAGCCACCATGGACTGGATGGTACAGGAACAGGAGCGCGGCATAACCATCACATGCGCCGCCACGACGACTTACTGGAAAGGTCACCGCATCAACATCATCGACACGCCCGGCCACGTGGACTTCACAGCCGAGGTGGAACGGTCGCTCCGGGTGCTGGACGGGACGGTGACGCTCTTCTGCGCCGTTAGCGGGGTCCAGCCCCAGTCCGAGACCGTCTGGCGGCAGGCCGAAAAGTACCAGGTCCCGCGTATCGCCTTCGTCAACAAGATGGACCGGACCGGCGCCGACTTCGAGGGGGTCGTCCGCGAGATCAAGGAGGAACTCGGCGCTAACGCAGTCCCGGTGGTCATCCCCATCGGCGCCGAGGACAGCTTCCGTGGAATCATCGACCTCGTGGACATGAAGGCGATCTACTACGACGTGGCGCCGGAGGGTGTCACGCTCCGGGAGGAGCCCATCCCGGAGGAGCTGCTGGATAGTGCCCGGCAGGCCAAGGAGACCATGATCGAGCGCATCAGCGAGCAGGACGACCACCTGATGGAGATGTTCATCGACGGCGCGACCCCCGGGCGCGGCGAGGTGGCGAGGGCCATGCGCGAGGCCACCATCGCCGGACGGATTATACCCGTTCTCTGCGGCGCCGCCTTCAGGAACAAGGGCGTCAGGCGCCTGCTGGACGCCATCATCGACTACCTCCCCTCCCCCGCCGACCTGCCGCCCGTGATCGGCACCCACGACGAGGCCGAGAATGAAATAATCCGTCATCCCCGCGACGATGCGCCTCTCGCCGCCCTCGCCTTCAAGATCCAGACCGACAAGCACATGGGTAAGCTCACCTACGTCAGGGTCTACTCGGGTGTTCTCAAGGCCGGAGAGTTCGTGCACAACTCAAACCGGGAAAAGAGGCAGCGCGTCGGCCGGCTCTTCGAGATGCACGCAAACAAGCAGATGGCTGTCGAGGAGCTCCACTCCGGGGATGTCGGCGCTGTGGTGGGCCTGGCGGACACCTACACCGGCGATACCATCTGCGGCGAGGAGCACCCCATCCTGCTGGAGTCCATCGAGTTCCCCTCGCCCGTCATCGGCGTGGCGGTCACGCCGGCAAGCCGTGCCGACCGGGACAAGCTCGCAAGGGCCCTGGCCAGGCTCGCCGAGGAAGACCCCACATTCACGGTGAAGGTCAACTCCGAAACCAGCGAGGTCATCATCTCGGGCATGGGCGAGCTGCACATCGAGGTCATCGTGGACCGCCTCCTCCGCGAGTTCAACGTAAGCGTCACGGTCGGAAAGCCCCAGGTCGCGTACCGGGAAGCCATCATCAGCTCAGTCGAGCACGATCACAGGCACGTCAAGCAGACCGGTGGGCACGGGCAGTACGCGCATATGCGCGTGCTGGTGGAGCCCGGCGAGCCCGGCTCCGGTCTTCAGTTCTTCAATAAGGTCAAGGGGGGAAGGATCCCGCGCGAGTACATGCCGGCAATCGAACGGGGGATCATCGATGCAATGGCCGAGGGCCCATACGCCGGGTTCCCCATGGTGGACGTCAAGGTGACCGTTGTCGACGGTTCGTCCCACGAGGTCGATTCCTCCGAGCAGGCCTTCCGCATCTGCGGTGCCGACGGCTTTCGGGACGCCTGCAGGAAAGCCGGGATGCGGCTCCTGGAGCCCGTCATGAGCGTCGAGGTCACAGCACCGGAGCAACATATCGGGGCCCTCACGGGGAGCCTGTGCTCGAAGCGCGGTAAGATCGTGCAGATGGCGACAAAGGGCACGACATGCATCCTCCGCGCGCGCGTGCCGCTCGGGGAGATGTTCGGGTACTCTTCAGAGCTGAGAAGCATCACCAGCGGCCGCGGCGAGTTCACCATGCACTTCGAGCGTTACGAGGCGATGCCGTACTCGCTGGCCGAGGAGATCGTCACCGCCCGGCGCGAGGCGAGGCGCGGGCCCCGTTAATCCCCTGGCTTTATTTCAATATTGTGTGTCTCGAGAGCGTATTCCAGTCCCGCATATTTTATCATCCACCGCCCGGCATCCCCTTATCGGGGAGAGCGCAAGCTGCCGGAGACCCATAACAGTTTTTTAGAACGACTCGTAGCGCCGGCAACTCCAGTGCAAGTCGGTGCTAACCGCTCGTCGACTTCTGCGACAGGTACCACTCGACCGTCATGGGGATACCCGTCTCGTAGTCCACAGTGGGAGTCCATCCGAGCTTTCTTATCTTTCCCGGCGAGAAGAAGACCCTGCGGCCCATGAGCCAGACCGCGTAACGGGAGAGCATCGGAGGATCTTTCCTGCCCGTCAGACGCCCGATTATTTCGAGCAGGAAGGCCACGTTCTTGACCACCTTATAAGGGAGCTTCTTCCTGACGGGCGGTTTTCCCAGGGCCCCGGCGATCAGGCCGAAGTAACCCTGCAGCGTGATGTCACCGTCGCTGCTGCAGTTATACGCCTCTCCCCTCGCCTCATCCCTGCCGGCCACGAGGATGGCCCCCTCGGCGGCGTTGCCGGCGTAGGTCAGGCTGAGCCTGTTCTGACCGTCTCCCAGCAGCACCGCCTTCCCCGAACTGATCGCGGCAACGAGCCTTCCTATGCTGGCCCTGTCGCGAGGACCGTACAGCCAGCTCGGGCGGATGACTGTAACCGCTATCCTGCCTTCACTGTGAGACCTCCATACGATCTCCTCGGCGAGCACCTTGGCGCGCGAGTAGTAGCTCCACCTGCCGAGCTGCCTGCCCAGGGGCGCCGTCTCGTCCAGGACCAGCCCCTCCCCGTCGATGTGACCATAGGCGCTGATAGAGCTCACGTGAAGGAAACGCTCAACCCCGGCCTCGCAGGCCGCCTCGAGCACGTTCCTCGTCCCGTCGATGGTTATACGCTGGAACTCGCTCCACGGCCCCCAGTCGCCCACCTTCGCGGCGGAGTGGTAAACCACGCGCACGCCCTCGCACGCCTTCCCGAGGGCTTCGCGGTCGTCAAGATCACCGGAGACCTTCTCGACACCAATGCTGTCGAGAAAGGACGTGTCCGACGTCGGGCGCACAAGGGCACGCACCTCCTCCCCCCGCCTCACGAGCTGCTCCGCAATATGGCTGCCCAGGAGGCCCGTCGCCCCCGTAACCAGATTCATCCGCGATCCTCTCCGTTCGTTACTACCGCCTGCAAGCCTCCGGGCCCTCACGCATCCCCGTTGATCCGGGAACCTCGCCAGAAAGTGCGGTCAATACGATACACGTTTATCCGCGATGAGTCAAAAACCGCGTCCCGTCCCGGACCTCCCGCCGGAGTTTCCTAACCGATCACGGACCATAACGCGATATCGATAGGAATGCTTTTCCCCTTTCCCTGCCTAACCCGACTTTCGCAAAGGCACTACAAAAGCAAAATTATTTAGTATCGTTCAAAAGGTTCGGCATTTTGCCATTACATACAAATTCCTCCCCCTTGATGGGGGAGGTTAGGTGGGGGTGAAAA
>JAVCDC010000056.1 GCA_030765135.1 Candidatus Tritonobacter lacicola
CACCCTCCCGTGGAACGTTATAGAGATAGAGCCCGAAGTCCCCGCCGTCGCTCTTCAAGGCGGCCAGGTATTCATCCGCGTCCGCCATGAGGACGGTGTCGTTCCCCTCCGGTATGACCCACAGGTCACGCGCCAGGGCGCTCGGGTTCCTCGCGAAGGCGTCCCAGTAAACCCAGTCGCCGCTCACCGGCGCGTTGTACAGGTAGAGGTTCTGGTCGAAGCCGCCTTTGAGCTTGAGCACACTGATACCCTGCTCCCCCGTCCCGGGGATGATTACTTCAGCCATCGCCTGCGTGTCGTTGCCGGAGGGTATGAGCCACAGGTCACGCGCCGCTGCGCTCGGGTTCCTCACGAAGGCGTCCCAGTAAATCCAGTCGCCGCTCACCGGCGCGTTGTAGACGTAGAGGTTGTAGTCCCCCCCCTGGTCCTTCATCGCGGCAAGAGGGTGTATCCCCAGGGGCGTTGTCGTTATCGTGGGTGTCAAGGTTATCGTGGGCGTCTGCGTTGCCGTCGGCGTGCTCGTCGGCGGCGACGTGGTCGTCGGCGTAGGAGTTATCGTCGGCGTAAGAGTAATCGTAGGTGTCGGCGTGGGACCCGTCGGCGTAGATGTCGGCGTCGGCGTGGGTCCAGTGGGCGTAGGCGAGGGCGGCTCGCCGCCCCAGATCGCGTAGAGGTTCCCGTCGTCTGAGCCTATGTAGAGCGTATTCTCGTCGTATGTGTACCCACCCCCGTCTATGCTTATCCCGGGCGAGGAGCGAACATCACCGCCGGTCTGATAGCTCCAGCTCAGCTCGCCAGACCAGGACTTCAACGCGTAGATGTTGTTATCGCGCGAACCAAAATATATCTCGTCGTAGCCGATACCACCCAGCTCATCGTAGCCAATAGCCGGCGAGGAGACTATGGCGGCATCCGTGACGTAGCTCCAGCGCAGGGCGCCGGAGCTCACAGCGTAGAGCCTGTCGTCATCGGACCCGAAATAGATAGCGTCATAGGAGGTGCCGTCCTCATCGACGTATGCCACCGCCGCCGACGAGCCTATGGAGCCTCCTGAAGCGTAGGTCCAGTGGAACTGACCGGACGACTGCAAAGCGTAGAACGTCCCGTCGTCCGCCCCGAAGTAGACCTCGTCGTATCCGGGCCCCCCGTCGTCAAGCCACAGCACCGCCGGCGAGGAGGTCACGCCCCCTCCCGTCCTGTAGCTCCAGTGGAACCCGCCCGACCAGGACTTCAGCGCGTAGAGTGTGTCGTCCGCGGACCCGAAGTAGATGTCGTCGTAGCCCCTGGTCCCGAGATCGTCGTAGCCGAGCGCCGGCGACGAGCTGATGGCCCCACCCGTCACGTAACTCCACCTCAGGGCCCCGGAACTCACCGCGTAGAGCCTGCTGTCGTCGGAACCGGTATAGACAGCGTCGTAGGCGGTACCATCGCCGTCCACGTAGACCGCGGCCGGCGAGGAGGCTATATCCCCTCCCGTCACGTAGCTCCAGTTAAGCTCCGTCCCTCCCCGCCTCACGGCGTAGAGAGTGTCGTCGTCGGAGCCGAAGTACACCTCGTCGTACCCCATGCCCCCGTCGTCAAGCCACAGCACCGCGGGGGACGAGGTCGCCTGCCCTCCCGTAGCGTAGCTCCAGTCAAACGCGCCCGACTGCAGGGCATAGAGGTTGCCGTCGCTGGAGCCCATGTATATCTCGTCATAGCCGCTGCCGCCGTCATCAACCCATACGATGGAAGGCGAGGAGTACGACCATTGCAGCCCGAGGCTGTAGCTCCACTTCAGCTCCGCGGACCCGGGACCCGCGAACCGGCTCACCCCCGTGCGCGCAGGGTCATGGCGGAACATCGGCCAGGTAGTGGGCGCTGTTTGAGCAGGCGGCGTGAAAACAAGATAGCACGCCTCGCAAGCGGCCCTGGCCGAGGTATACTTTATCCTCATGTAGCCGCTTTCACCCCAGGTGCTACCCCAGCTGTTCCTCAGTATCCAGACGCCGCCGCCGCCCTCCGGGGGATTGTCGTCCCACCCCACAAGGGCAATGGCATGGTTCGTGTAAGCGTAGTAGCATGGAGTTCCCGGACAGCTGGTATAAGCGTCTTCATAAATACCTCCGCCGTAACCGGAAAAAGCGCCCTGGACATATACCGCGGCATCTACGACGCCATAGGTCATTATGGCAGTCTTGATAGCGTCTATATCGTTGCAGGGTATCCTGTGCCACGCCGAAAAGACAGTCGTCGGGTCACCCCAGTGGTCGCATGAACCCGGATCGCTTTCCTGGTACGGGAAATCATCCTCGCTGCAAACCCCTTCCACGGTGAGGGCCTCGAGTTCCATATAATCCCAATCCGCGCCGTAGCAACCGTAAAAATGGGAATTGTACTGTGGCAGCCGCCCAAGGCACCATATTATGAAAGATTCAGAAAAGTCGGCGCAGTTGCCGTCATAGAGACCCATGGCGAAATTGTACGTCCCCTCCGCCGCCGCACAGGCGGCGAAGGCATAGCATGAACCGCAGAAACCCTGATCTTGTATGGGGCCGATGTACGAATGTCCACCGTAATTCCGCCAATCAAAACTGGAAGGGAGAGCCTTCCGTCCAAGGTGCCCGGCCAGGGGGCCGATATCATCCGCAACTTCGCGCCATCTCGGGCGGAGGGGCGCCCGCCGGCTGAGAAAAGCCGCTCTCTCCGCGGGAGACATGTTAAAGACCCAGTTCTCCTCAACCGTGAAGTCATAGCCGTTATATTCAATCTTGTACCTGATCTCCTCAATTGTGTCATCCGGCTCGAAAGGAAGGATATCTTTCTGCCCGGTCAGGCCGAAAAGTAAAGGTGAAGGTAGAATAATAAACAGGATCGACCACAAACAAGACTTAGTAAGCTTGCTCACCATTGGACCCGTCTCTATTCTTCCCTGAGGTACCGTGTCGTGTAGGTCTTTCCGTCAGTCTGCACGAGGATGTGGTCGTCGCCACCGGCCTCCGAGGACTTCTTGCCCTCGTCGTTCCTGTCCGTCCTGTAAATCTTGACGCCCCGCTCGCGGTACCTCTCGAGGACGGACTCCTCAGGCAGAACGCGCCCACCGAAACTTCTCCTTCCCGACATGATGACTGCCACCTCGGGATCCACAGCCTCTATAAACGGGATCGTGCTCGACGTTTCGCTGCCGTGGTGCCCGACCTTGAGTACCGTGCTCTTGATCTCGTTCTTGTCGCCGCTCACGTAGTTGTCCAGCAGGAACTTCTCCACGTATTTGGGCGTCTTGGCGTCGTTCAAGTTGCCTCTCGGACGGTCCTTCCCCTGCGCGTCCGCCATGAATAGGAACCCCACGTCGCCGTATTTCATCCTTATGACTATCGACGTGTCGTTTATATCGAGGCCGACAAGCCGATCCTCGCTGTGAAGGATCTTCGTGTCGAGCTCCCTGCCCCAGTCAAGCTCTATGGGGAGTTTCTCTCCGAGCGATTTAAGGCCGTACTTGGGCTTTCCAGCGACAGGGAGGTAGAAGTTGCAGTCCGGCTCTATGAACGCCTTCCAGCAGAAGCCGCAGTAGTCCGAGCTCGTGGCGGGATAGCCGGGGTCCATCACGTTCTTAACATTGTAGCGGTCGAGGATGGCGGATATCCCCTTGTAGTGGTCGTTATGAGCGTGAGTATTGATGGCCCAGTCGATGGTAACCCCGTACGGAAACTTGGCGCTCTCGAGCTGTCCAAAGATCCTCTTGCTGCTGGGACCGGCGTCGATGATGATGTTCATCCCCTCATATATGCCGTTCCCCTTTATGCCGTCGTCCGGCGTCTTGATCCAGATGCAGTCCCCCTGGCCCACATCGACGAAGGTGACCTTCAGAGGGGTAACAGCCCTGGCCGACTTCCCTTCCTGGCACAGGGCGCTTCCGCAGATGAAGACAGCTAAAAATGAAACGATAAAGGCGGCTTTTCTCATTCCATCTCTCCCGATCGACAAGATCATGACCTGCCTCATATCACCAAGCGCCAAGCTGCGTACATAACAATTATAACACCTAATCTGCTTCCCTGCCAGCCGTCACCCTCCTAACTAAGGGTAACCATTTCATGATTAGTTCCTTCCCAATTCCATTGATCATTCGTCCCACGTCCCACGTTACACGTTCTTTCCTTTTTTCATGTTTCCAGCGCCTTCAGTGTTTTTTTCATTGAACATTGGTTATTGGGCATTGGGTATTGAACATTCGTCTTTTCCTTCGTCCCCTTCTCCCTCCGGCAGCTCCAGCTTGATCGCCTCGTCCAGCCTCTTCCTGAACCTCGAAATATGCACCTCACCCAGCCGGTACGCCTCGGACGACTTCTCCAGCTCCTTTCCTATCTTTTCAAAGTGCCCGTAGAAGCGGCCAAAATCCCTCTCCAGTGCAGAGAGGGCCTCCTGGAGCTCCTTGGCTCCCCGGATAAGTTCCAGGTTGCGGACTCCCATCAGGATTATCTGCAGGAACGCGTAGAAAGTGTTGGGGCTCACGGGAATGACGTGTTCGGCCCGCGCGTACTCGTATATGGCGCACGGATCCCCCAGGAAATTTCTCTCGGCGATGGTCTCGTAGTAGATCGCCTCGGAGGGTATGAACATGAGGGCGAAATCGGTCGTCCCCTCCTCCGGCTTTATGTACTTCTCCTTTATTGACCTGATCTGTATCTTAAGGGCGTCCTCGTACTTCTTCCAGTTCGCCTTTTTGTCCTGCGTGTTTTCGCTTTGCAGGTAGCGCTCGTAGTCCTCCCTCGGGAATTTTGAATCGATGGGTAGAACCACGCCGCGATACAGGACGACAGCGTCAACAATCCCCCCTCCGTCTATGGCGTACTGCCTGGCCCACACGCCTTTCGGCAAGACCCTGTCGAGCATCTCTTCCAGGACGGTCTCGCCGTAGTTCCCGCGGAGCTTGGGCGACTGGAGAAGGTACTTGAGCTGCTCGGCGAAGCCGAGGGCGTCCTCCTGCTGCCGGACGAGCTTCTGGGTCGTCTCCCTCAGCTCCCCCACAGTCCTGAGTGTCTTCAGGGCGTGATCGGAGAACCTGTCCTTCGCGCCGGATACTTCGCGGCGCGTGTTCTCCATCGTCTGCTGGATGCTCGCTTGGAAATTAAGAAACCTCTCGCTCAGGAGCGAGCTGATCTTGTCCTCGTACCCGCCCGACCTTGTCCTTAAGAGCAGAATAATCACAAGCACAATCAATGCAATTAATAGCCCGGCTATCAAAAAGTTCATTATGCATTTTCCAAATTCATTTATATTTCAATTACGTTTTCCCACAGCCCTATCTGGTCGATGAAGTCCACCGCGTCGCCGATATTACACACGTCTGAAATGTCCTCGTGCGTGTCCGTGCCTATCGTCAGGCCGATGTCCCTTCCCTTCAACAGGCGGTAAAAACCTGGGCTGCACCTGTACGGCGGAGCGGTGTGGATCGTCTTCCCGTCGGCCGGGTCCACCATCACCCGCATGTTCCTTAGCGACGGGCATAGCTCTATGAATATATCCGCCCCCTCCAGTATATCCACCAGCCTTTCCCTCCCGACGGATTCGAACGCGACATCGACATCCGTGTGTGCCAGCCCGATCCTGCAATCGAACTGCTTCCTTATGGAAACCAGCTCATCCAGGCCGAACCCCCTGTAGAGCCCGACGTACTCGAAGAGAATAAAGTCGAGGCGGGAGCATATTTCGCGGGGGATACCCCTGTTGGCCATATTAGGCCCGAAGATGACTTCCATGCCGGTGGCGACCCTGATCCGTCCTTCGTACGTGTCCCGCACATCCTTCACCGCCTCAATGTATCTCTTCACCTGCGACGGGTTGTTGGGACCAAGCTTGCCTCCGGAGAAACAGTGATCTGTAATGCCGATCGCATCCATCCCGGTCCTCAGGGCCTCTTCGGCGATCACGCCGGGGAGATAGCTCCCATCGGAGAAGACCGTGTGATTGTGGTAGTTAACCCTTATTCTTCTCAATGTCGGCCCTCGCCCCAAGGTACCACATTTCGGGCACGCGGATAAAACAAAAGACGCCCGCCGGCGCCTCCAATAATGTACTGCCCCGGAATCTCAACAAAATTCCGGGGCAGTAAATCAGATTGAATAAAGAGCAGGAAGCATTTACCGCAGCACCCTATTTTTGTGAGATCATCTGTTCTATATCATATTGCTGGTGCGGAAGGGGGGACTCGAACCCCCACAGCCTTAGGTCGGCCACAAGGCCCTCAACCTTGCGCGTCTACCAATTCCGCCACTTCCGCATATACTGTCAGCTATCTGAAATCAGCGAAGCTTATTCAGATATCCTCGACCTTCACAAAGATAACCTGCTTCACAACCTCCTCACTCGTGTCCGTTTTGGTGTAAATATACTTTACCACCCCCAGGGAATCCAGGAAAGGCGTAAAATCCGTGCGCTGTCCACCCTCGCCAGGGGCGATGTTCATCAGCGAGCTGAAGACCCGGGAAAGGCTCTTGAGGTAATCCAGAGAGAGCCCCATGTCGACAAACGTGACGCCGCTGGCTGTCTCCCCGAACTCATGGCAGAGGCTCCCGTAGAGGGAGCTTGCATTCACCGATTCCTTTTCTCCGAGCCAGACATCGATCATCGCTCTCATCAACCCGATATCCGACGCGGCGACGAAGAAGTCGCCGAGCAGCGTGTAAACCGGACAAAGACCTATGAACCCCGTGGGCATGAAAGTGATTGTGTGCCCCTTATACATCTCCGTCTCGGGCTGCCGGACTTCCTCAACCCCGGCACCGGTCCCGCTCTCCCCGGGGATTGCGGCGCTCTCTTCCCCGGGCACGCCCTCACCGGCCTTCATGGAAGCCGCCATCTTATCCATGACGCTTCGGGCTCCACGGATATCTTTCAGCCTGAATATAAGGCCCAGCTCCGGCACCAACGGCAAGAGCTGGCCCCCGCCAGGCGGACTGACGCAATACGCCATCTCATCGCCTATCACCGGCAGAAGGTCCCTTTCAAGCGATAACCCCGTCGCTGTCTCCCACTCACCGACAGCACCCCTTACCCCCGGCGCCGCTGCCGGGATCGTCTGTTCAATCCACGCGATGAAGGATTCCCAGAGGTCACCGGCATCCCCCAGGAGAGAGGCGGAATATAACATCTGTGGGGCGGGTATCAGCTTCAGGGACTTGAGCTTCTTAGGCTTCACCCTGAGAAGCTCCCGGGAAGCCTCGTCCATCCTGCCGAGGTCCGGGATATAGTAGAGGGTCGCCCTCAGACCTCCCTCAAAGCGAGCCACCCCTCCTCCCGCTTTCATCTGTTTGAGCGAAACTATAATGCTTCTTTTAGCCAGGTCAAGCTGCCCGGAGAGGTCCCCGGGGATATCCAGGCATCCGGGAAGAAGCTCATCGCCCTCTTCCACACCGGAGAAGTCGAAATACGCCACGGCGCTGCTTTCCGACGCTTCTCCGCTCACGGATACAACCTGGCGGTAAATGTCGCTCTCCGCCAGCGAGTCCTTGCCCCTGCCGCGCACCAGATCCACGACCTGTCTCAGCACGGCCAGCGGATCCTCGTCGGAAACGGCGAAAGCCAGGATATCGCGGATATGGCAGACTCCCCTCACGGAGCCCTTCCCGCCGGTCGTCCGGAGGAGGAGCATCCTCGCCCCCCTGTAGCTGCCGGCGTCGCACCGGTATATCCCGGAGTTCTCCAGGTTGTCCATGATATCTCCGGGCAGGGAGCCCGATGAGCGTGCCAGCAGCAGAAGCGTCCCCCCGGACCTGACGCCGGGAACGACGGCGATGCCGACCTCTTCTCCGAGAAGCTCAAGCAGGTGCCCCTGCTTGAGGTCCAGGCCCAGCTCGAGGGCCTGCCGCCCGGCAACGGATGCGATTGTATCCCTCATCTTCGAAAGAGCTTCGACCTCGGAGACGCTCCTCCACCACCCGGAACCCTCGACCTTTTTCCACGCCGCCTCACCCTTCACCACCGAGAAGAAGAGGCAGGCATCCCGGGGGACAAGCCGGGCAACGGGCCTTACGGCCTCGGGCCGGTAAAGATAATACACAACACCGACGGTTATTATTAGAATCAACAGAATCAATAAGAACTTTTTCATTACATTTCCCCCATCTTTCGCAGTATATCCGCGGAAGACGGTTTAGTAAAGAAAACAGGCCACCTCATGCCCTCCACCGGCGTCCTTCAGGGGGGGGTACTTCTGTTCGCACACCCCCATCTTCTCAGGGCACCGCGGATGGAAGTGGCAGCCCGGCGGGGGACTTATCGGTGACGGCACGTCCCCTCCAAGGACGATCACCTTCCGCCGGGATGAGGGGTCCGGAACGGGCACGGCGGAGAACAGCGCCCTCGTGTAGGGGTGAAGGGGATTCTCGGAGATGGCATCCCCGCCGGCCATCTCGACAATCCTTCCCAAGTACATGACGGCTATCTCGTCGCTCATATGCTCCACGACCCTGAGGTCGTGGGATATAAACAGGTAAGACAAACCGTAATCATCTTGAAGGTCTCTCAGCAGGTTGAGTATCTGGGACTGGACGGATACGTCCAGGGCGGATACCGGCTCGTCGCATACGATCAGCTTCGGCCTGAGTGCGATAGCCCTGGCTATGCAGATCCTCTGACGCTGCCCGCCACTGAACTCATGGGGATAGCTGTTGACATGCCCGCCGGAGAGGCCGACTTTCTCGAGGAGCCCCCGCACGATGTCCAGCCTCTCGCGCCTCTTCGCGACCCTGTGTATGGCCAGAGGCTCTCCAACGATCGCCCCGACTGTCATGCGGGGATTGAGCGAGGAAAACGGATCCTGGAAGATGATCTGCATGTTCCGCCTTATCCTGCGCATCTCCCTTGTATTGAGGTCGCGGATCGACACACCGTCGAACACAACTTCCCCGGAGGTCGGTTCCCACAACCTGACCAGCGCCCTGGCCAGGGTGGTCTTCCCGCACCCGCTCTCCCCCACGAGGCCAAGCGTCCGCCTCCTGCCTATATCGAAGGATACTCCGTCAACGGCCCTAACGTAACCATGGGTCCGGGAGAAGACTCCGGACCTCAAGGGAAAATATTTCTTCAGATTCTCTACCTGAAGCAATCTATCGTTTGAATCTTTCATCTGCCCTAAGATTATTAGGACGCAGATTTACATGATTACCAAGATTTTACATCTTCTATCTGCGCTAATCTGCGACGATCTGCGTCCTATATATTTTCTTGTCGTTTGCCTTTTTCTCTGATTTTTTCGGCGAAGTGGCACGCCGCATACCTTTCCGGCTCGATTTTCCGCAGCGACGGCGCGTCCGTACCGCACACGGCCTCCGCGTACCCGCACCGCGGGTGGAACCGGCATCCCGGAGGAAAGTCCAGGGGATCGGGGACGCTTCCCGGAATTGCCTTCAGCCTATCCGACTTTCCCTTAATCCCCGGTATGGATCCGAGAAGACCGACTGTATAGGGATGGAACGGCCGGCGATACAGGTCGGCAGCCCCTCCGGTCTCGACTATCACCCCGCCATACATAACCGCGACGTCGTCTGCCATGCCCGCGACAACGCCGAGGTCGTGAGTTATGAGAAGTATCGACATGCCCGTCTCGTCTCGGAGCACGCGCAGCAGATCGAGGATCTGGGCCTGGATTGTGACATCCAGGGCCGTGGTAGGCTCATCGGCGATTAAAATTTTAGGCATGCACGAGAGGGCCATTGCGATCATCACCCGCTGCTGCATGCCGCCTGACATCTGATGGGGATAATCGTTCGCCCTTATCTCAGGCGACGGGATGCCCACGCGCTCCAGCATATCAATGGTCCTTCGCCTGAGTTCTTTTCCCCGGAGCCCCTGGTGGAGGGCGATCGCCTCTCCTATCTGGTTGCCGACCGTGAAGACGGGGTTGAGAGAGCTGGCGGGCTCCTGAAATATCATGGAGATTTCATTCCCCCGGATATGACGCATTCGGGATTCGGAGAGCCGGAGAAGATCCTGGCCGGCATATACAACCATCCCGCCGCAGATCTCCCCCGGGGGAGAGGGAATGAGTCTCAGGATCGAGAGGGCGGTCACGGTCTTCCCGCAGCCGCTCTCGCCGACCAGGCCGAGAGTCCTGCCCTCGTCGAGGGTGAAGCTCACTCCGTCAACGGCCCTCGCGGTACCGCCGGGCAGGTGAAAAACCGTCCTGAGATCATTTACCTGGAGGAGGGCCATATCTTGAGCAACGGTTCCGGTAAAAAGGAGAGCGGGACGCCGGCGCTATTCCGGAGAAGCCGGGACAGAGGGAGCGGGGGCGCCCTCCTCCGTGTCGACCAACCCCTCTATGAGGGACTCCCCGCGGTGAGTCGAAAGCATCGCAAGCACCAGGGACGTAACCATAAAGGTTACGGCAAGCACCGTGGTTATCTTTGTGAGGATATCGCCCGTCCGAGTCCCGAAGATGGTCTGCCCCCCGCCGGCGCCGAACGCACCAGCAAGCCCCTCGTCCTTGCTGGACTGCATCAGCACGATGACGACGAGCAGCACACAGCACACCACGTGAAATACTAAAATTACTGTAAACATCTTATTCCTCCACTTGTGAAATCAATAACCGACAATAACCAAGATACAAGATGCAATAACCAAACAATATTCAAAATTCAAATAACCAAACCCAGCAGTCTCAGCTTAAAGACCAAATCCGTTTCTGTTTGGTGATTGATTATTGGTCATTAGTGTTTGTTTGTATCTTGTATCTTGTACCTTAATTACAAGGTCGGCGCGATGATTCATGAGTTTCATGAATCTCAAGACAGAACTATTCTGCAAAAGGACTCGGCTTTCAGGCTGGCGCCGCCAACCAGGGCGCCGTCGATGTCGGGCTGCGAGAGGATGCCGCCCGCGTTGTCCGGGTTAACGCTCCCGCCGTACTGGATCCTGACCTCATCGGCCGCCTCCCTGCCGAAACTCTCAGCGATCAGCGACCGTATAAAAGCGTGCACCTCCTGTGCCTGAACGGGCGTGGCGGTCCGCCCTGTGCCGATGGCCCAGATAGGCTCGTAGGCTATGACGCACCGCTTGATGTCCTCGCCGCTTATGCCCGCCAATGACCGCGTGAACTGCTTGCTGACTATCTCTCTCGTTACACCGGCCTCTCTTTTCTCGAGCGTTTCTCCCACGCAGACGATCGGGGACAAGCCGTTCTCGAGGCAGGCCTTTATCTTCCTGTTGACCACGGCGTCCGTCTCCCCGAAGAGTCCCCTCCTCTCGGAGTGGCCGAGTATAACGTACCTGCAACCCAGCGCCTTGAGCATGGGCGGGGAGATCTCTCCAGTGTAGGCGCCCGACTGCTCCCAGTACATATTCTGTGCCCCGAGCTCTATGGCGGTCCCGTATATTATCTCGCCCACGCGGGCGATGGACGTGAAGGGAGGGCAGAGGACGACTTCCGGGTCGTCAATTTCGAAGAGACTGCTCTTTATGGCGGAAGCGAGAGCGACCGACTCATCGATCGTCTCGTTCATCTTCCAGTTTCCTGCAATGATCCTTTTTCTCATAAATTAGCTCACTTTGTTCGCAAATTCATCCTCATCTGTCACTTATTGCTCAAGCTGGCTATTCCGGGAAGCTCACGCCCCTCGAGATACTCCAGGGCAGCGCCGCCGCCCGTAGATATATGGGTAAACCTGTCCTGGAGGCCGCAACGCTTGACGGCGGCCACGGAGTCGCCGCCCCCGACAATCGAGGTCGCAGAGGACCCGGCGATCGCCCTAGCTATCGCCATGGTGCCGACAGCGAACTGCTCGATCTCGAATACTCCCATGGGGCCGTTCCAGAGTATCGTATGAGCCCCATCGATGACCTTCTTATACGCCTCGATCGTACCGGGGCCAATGTCAAGCCCCATCATCCCCTCAGGGATCGCCTCACCATCGGTCACGCGAGCCTCGGCATCGGCAGCCGGAGCCGGCGCAATGACGTGGTCGGAGGGGAGAAAGAAACCCTTTCCGCTGCTTTCGGCATTCCTCATTATATCCAGCGCCACGCCGAGACTGGCATCCTCCACGAGGCTCTTTCCGACCTCGACGCCGCGCGCCTTGAGGAAGGTGTAGGACATGGCGCCCCCGATAAGAAGGGAGTCGGCCTTCCGGATAAAATTTTCCAGGATCCCTATCTTGTCGGATACCTTCGCGCCGCCGAAGATAGCGACAAAGGGCCGCCCGGGAGCAGCCAGGACGCCGCCGAGGTATCTGATCTCCTTCTCCATGAGGTACCCGGCGGCGCACTTATCAAAGTACTTCGTAACGCCTGCGACCGAAGCATGGGCGCGGTGAGCGGTGCCGAAAGCGTCGTCTATATACACGTCTGCCAGGCGCGCGAGCGCCCGCGCGAACACGTCATTATTCTCCTTCTCCTCCCCGTGGAAGCGGAGGTTTTCAAGAAGGAGAACATCGCCGTCCGCCATGCCGCCAACCGCCTCCTCGACGTCCTTTCCAACGCAGTCGTCGAGCTTCTTTACGTCCTTGCCGAGGAGTGCCGAGAGCCTCTCCGCGACCGGGTCCATCCTGAGGCTCTCCACGGCCTTTCCTTTCGGCCTCCCCAGGTGGCTCATTAAAATCACCTTTCCACCGCTCTCGATAACGTGCCTGATGGTGGGAAGGGCCGCTGCAATCCGAGTGTCGTCGGCGACCTTCCCGGCGTCGGTCAGGGGGACGTTGAAATCGACCCTGATGAGGACGCGCCTGCCCCTCAGATCCAGGTCATCTATCGTCAGCTTCGCCATCTTATAAAATTTTTCCCTGAAAAATTTTATCGCTCCACGATTTTACTTCTCATTTTGCCATCAGCGCGATTAGGTCGGCCAGGCGGCAGCAGTAGCCCCACTCGTTGTCGTACCAGCCTACCACCTTGATCAGACGCTTCTCCGCGACATAAGTGGACGGCGCGTCAAATATGCATGACGCCGGGTGACCTACGATGTCCTGCAGAACTACCCCGTCATCGCTGTACTCGAGTATCCCCTTCATCCCGGCAGAGGCGGCTCTCTTCATCGCGGCGTTCACCTCTTCCACGGTCGCGTCCTTCTTAACATATACCGTGAGGTCCGTGATGGAGCCGCAGGGTGTCGGCACCCTCACGGCGAGGCCGTTGAGCTTGCCCGAGAGCTCGGGTATGATCTTACCGATGGCTTTCGCAGCCCCGGTCGTCGTCGGCACGATGTTCACGGCCGCCGCGCGCCCGCGCCTCGGGTCCTTGTGAGGGGCGTCCACGAGGCACTGATCCGCAGTGTAGGAGTGGATCGTCGTCATGAGGCCGCTCTCGACGCCGAATGTGTCGTTGAGCACCTTCACCATCGGCGCGAGACAGTTCGTCGTGCAGGACGCGTTCGAGACTATCCTGTCATCCGCCCCGAGCGTATCTTCGTTGACTCCCACGATGATCATCGCATCGATCTCGTCCTTTGCGGGAACGGTGAGCAGCACCTTCTTGGCGCCCGCCTTGATGTGTTTCTCGAGCTCCGCCTTCTTCCTGAATATTCCCGTCGACTCGACGGCGATCTCCACGCCCAGGTCCTTCCAGGGAAGCCCGGCGGGGTCCTTCTCGGAAAGGGTCAGTATCTTCTTACCGTCAACAATGATGGCTCCTTCAGCCGCCTCCACCGAGCCCGGATACCGGCCGTGCACCGAATCGTACTTGAGAAGGTAGGCCAGCGTTGGGGTATCAACTATATCGTTGACGGCCACGACGTCGAACCGGCTGTCCCGCATAAGGATGCGGAAAAGAATCCTCCCGATCCTCCCGAATCCGTTTATTCCTATCTTGATGCTCATACGTACCTCCTGGATTTCAGATAACTGTTGCCCTATTCTATGGGGACATCTGCATATGTCAAGGTTGAAAGCCGTTAATAAAGGACCAATAAACAACAAACAATTAACGATTAGCGATTAGCGATAACCAATGAACAATTAGCAATTTCCAGTTACTAAGGGGAGTATGCAATTAGATTGTACACACCAAGTCCCCTCATCCCAGAATATCACGGGCCGCCGTGATGGCGATTACGCTCTCAGCCCCGGCGCGGAGAAGGACCCTGGAGCACTCGTCGAGCGTCGAGCCGGTCGTGTAAACGTCGTCGACAAGAAAAAAGCGCCTGTTTTTGACCGTGCGCCTGTCGGCCACCCGGAAACAACCCTTTATGTTCTCCCTTCTCTGGCTCCTCGTCAGGCCGACCTGGAAAGCCGGCTGTGTCAACCTCCGCAGAACCTTCAACTCCACCTTCAGGCCGAGAAGACCGGCAAGGCGCCTGGCTATCTCCCCGGCCTGATTATACCCCCTCCCCCTCAGTCGAGCCCGGTGAATGGGGACGGGCACCACCACCTCCTCTCCGGAGACTTCGACGCGCCCTTTCATGGCATCAGCGATTGCCGCGGCGAAGAACCCGGCAAGATACGCGCGGCCCGAGTACTTGAAAACGTGGATAAGCTCCTTCACCGGCCCTTCGTAAACAAATGCGGATATCGCGCGGAAGAAGTAGCGGCGCGTCATCCGGCACTCGCCGCAGAGGAATCCGTCTCCCGCCGGCAAGGCTTCAGGCAGGGGGAGGCCGCAGCCGGCGCACGCCCTGCCCCGGATAAAACATGTCTCACGGAGACAGTCGGGACAGAGCGGTGAATCCTCGAACGGGCTCAACCCCGCACCGCAGACGGGACAGTTTGCCGGATACACGAGGTTGATCACGGCAAGATAGAGCGCCCTGAGAATCCCCATGCCTCTCATACTGGGAATTATAGAAGGAATACTCCCGCTCTTCAAGGGCGAGGTTTCCCGGCTTGATTGCCGTTGAGGTTGGCCCGGAGTTACTGTTGCCAATCACATGCGCCTGATATACTATTGTGCACCCGGAGGAAATTGTGCGAATTCTTACCTCATACATCACGAAGGACCTCCTTGTATATTTTCTCGCCGCACTCCTCGTCTTCACCTTCTTCCTCGTCCTGGGAGGGAGCCTGATGGCCATGCGGGAGTTCGCCGGCAAAGGCATCGACCTCGGCCTCTTCTTGAAGTACTTCCTCATCGGCATTCCATACCTTCTCTCATTCTCGATTCCCATGTCCCTGCTTACGGCGACGCTCCTTATCTTCGGCAGGCTCTCGGCCGACAACGAGATAACGGCCATGCGCGCTTGCGGGATTTCCATCTTCCGGATTTTCGTGCCCGCCATCCTTATCGGGGTGGCGCTCACCCTCCTCTGCGTCAGCATAAACGACACTATCTTCGCGGAGTGCCACTTCGCCAAAAGGAAGCTGGAGCGAAATATCGGGATGATGGACCCCGCCGCGTTTCTGGAGCCGGGGCGCCCGATCGACTTCTTCCCGGGCTACGACATAAACATCGAGAGCAAGGACGAGGAGAGGTTTTACAACGTCTCCATCACCGAGTGGATGGAGGGAGACAGGAGGAGGTTCATAAAGGCGAAATCGGGAAGGGTTATGCCGGCGGACGATAAGAACAAGATAACGCTGGAACTCTACGACGGGACGCTGGAGGAGCCGGACCCCGACAAGGAGCATAAGTGGTTCATCGGCAACTTCGGTGTATATGTCGTGAAGCTGAGCGCCGATAAGGACATAAAAAAAACCGGGGCTATCTACCGGAAGTACAAGGACCGCACCATCAGCGATCTCATCGGACTGGCGAAGGAATACGACTCCTGGACAAAGCTGAAAGGAGCCACCGAGGAGACGAAGCACGGGGCAAGGAAGATGATATCGCAGGTTCTCACGGAGATACAGGAGCGGCTCGCGCTCGCGTTCTCCTGCCTGGCCTTTGTCATCATCGGCCTGCCGCTGGCCATTAAAACCCACAGGACGGAGAAGTCCGTCGGCATTGCCATAAGCCTCCTGCTCGTCGCCTTTTTCCAGGGGGGGATCATCTTCGCGAAAGCGATCGACAAGGACTACTACCTCCGCCCCTACCTTTTCATGTGGCTCCCCAACGTGATACTCATCACGATCGGGATCATCCTCATCTACAGGATTTCAAGAAAGTGAACATCCTCGACCGCTACCTTATACGAGAGTTCCTGGTGCCGCTCTTCTACTGCCTGGCGGCGTTCACCATCCTCTTCATGGCCTACCAGCTCGTCACGGAAATCGACGAGATCATCAAGGAGGACGTTCCTTTCTCAATCGTCGTCTGGGCGGGACTCCAATTTATCCCCATCGTGCTCAACTACGCGATACCGGCCTCGACGCTGCTCTCCACTCTCTTCTGCCTCAACCAGCTCAGCAAGCACAACGAGCTCACGGCAATGCGCGTCAGCGGGATAAGCCTCTACAGGATCATGGCCCCGTTCGCCCTCATGGGAGTCGTCCTCAGCATTATCGTATTCATCATCAACGATAACTTCTCCGCGGGAAGCGGCTTCGAAGCGCGTCTCATCCACCTGATTATGGAGAAGCTCGACGAACGCGTTGACGAAAAAAAACTGCTGCATGTCTCCTATTTCAATTCGAAACACAACCGGCACTGGAGCGGCTACTACGACACGGAGAGCAAGATCATCCACAAGCCGGTCATCAGGGAGTACAGGAGGAATTTGATAAAAAAGCTCCAGATCTCGGCCGAGGAATGCAAGTGGATCGACGGAAGCTGGTGGATGTTCAACGGCCACAGGGTAAGCTACAAGCTCCTGGGGGGTCCCTACCCGGCAAAATCGTTCATCAAGACCGAGCTCAGCCCGGTGATGGGCTTCAACGAGACGCCGGCGGATTTCGAGCTGTCGAGAAAAGCATACTCAAAAATGCGCTTTATGGAGTTGCAGAACCACCGCTCGACAATACCGGCAGGGTCGGCGCAAACCCGGAAGGCGCTGGTAGAGCTCCACCAGAAGGTCTCACTCCCCGCCTTGAGCTTCATCGTCGTGCTGATCGGGTTTCCGTTCGGCGTGAGGAGGACAAGGGGAGGTGTTTTTCTCGGGATGGGGATAAGCATCGTCATCTGGATAATATACTACCCCATAACGATCATCTGCCAGGACCTGGGGAGGGATGGGTCCCTCTATCCATGGCTGGCAGCCTGGCTCCCGAGCATCCTCATCGGTGCCGCGGGCCTCATCCTCACATACAGGGCAAGGTACTAAAAACAGCGGTTCTGTTAAGAGCCGCTGTTTTTATGTCCCCATCTCCCACGAGGAGAGATAGACCTCCTGCTCCTTTGTGAGCCTGTCCATTCCGGTGCCCATCGCCTTCAGCTTGAGCTCGGCCACGTTCTCGTCGATCTCCTCGGGGACGATGTAAACCTTCTTCTCGAGCCTCTTCGCGTTCTTGAGCATGTACTCGGTGCATAGGGCCTGGTTGGCAAAGCTCATATCCATCACGGCGGCGGGATGCCCCTCCGCCGCGGAAAGGTTGATGAGCCTGCCCTCGGCCAGAATGTTGACCCTGCGGCCCGCTTTCAAGGTGTATTCCTCGACAAACGGGCGGACGGTCCGCACCTTCTTGCTGATCTTCTTCAGGCCTGGGATATCGATCTCGACGTTGAAGTGGCCGCTGTTGCAGACAATGGCTCCGTCTTTCATCTTCTTGAAGTGCTCCGGCCTTATGACGTTGAGATTTCCCGTCAGCGTGACGAATATGTCGCCGAATGATGCAGCATCTCCCATGGGGAGAACACTGAAACCGTCCATCAACGCCTCTAGGGCCTTTACGGCATCGACCTCCGTCACGATAACCCTGGCGCCCAGGCCGCGTGCCCTTACGGCTACGCCCCGGCCGCACCAGCCGTAGCCGGCCACCACCACGGTGGCGCCGGCAAAGAGCGTGTTCGTGGCCCTTATGATGCCGTCGATGGTCGACTGGCCGGTTCCGTAGCGGTTGTCGAACATGTGCTTCGTCTTGGCGTCGTTGACCGCTATGACGGGGAACTTCAGGACGCCGTCGGCTGCCATCGCCTTGAGGCGGATCACTCCCGTCGTCGTCTCCTCCATCCCGCCGATGATGCTGTTAACAAGCCTTTCCCTCTCCGCCTTCGACAGTGATTTCGCCCATTTCGCGACGGATGGGTTCAGCTCCTTCATCTTGCCCAGGGCGATGAAGAGGAGGCTTGATACAAGATCGGCCCCGTCGTCCATGGTTATCCGCGGGCCGTGCTCCAGGGCGCTCCTGATATGTTCGTAGTACGTGTCATTGTCCTCTCCGTTGATGGCGAAGACAGGCACGCCGTAGTACTTTACGAGCGCCGCCGCGGTCTCGTCCTGGGTGGAGAGAGGGTTCGACGCGCATATCACGGCATCGGCGCCCCCTGCCTTGAGCGTGCGCATCAAGTTCGCCGTCTCGGTTGTGACGTGAAGGCAACAGGATACCTTGAGGCCCTTGAGAGGCTTCTCACGCGTAAAGCGCCTCCTGATCCCCCGCAAAACGGGCATGTTCTCGTCCGCCCACTCGATCCTGGCTTTACCTGCCAGGGCCAGCTTTATGTCCTTTATATCGTATTCGCTTATCATGCTTTGCTCCTTTCTCAAAGACCGGCCTCTTTCCTCAGTATCTCGGCCTTATCGGTTTTCTCCCACGTGAAGGCATCTCCCGTGCGGCCGAAGTGGCCGTGCCGGGCGGTCTCTTTGTAAATAGGCCTTAGAAGGTCAAGGTGCTCGATTATTCCGTGAGGCTTGAGTGGGAAGTGCTTCTTGATGAGCTCCTCTATCTTCTCTTCGGGAACCTTTTCCGTCCCCTCCGCATCGACGAGGACCGAGATGGGATCCGCGACGCCGATGGCATACGAGAGCTGGATCTCGCAGCGGTCTGCCAGGCCGGCCGCGACGACGTTCTTGGCTATGTACCTCGCCATGTAGCTGGCACTCCGGTCGACCTTGCTCGGGTCCTTGCCCGAGAACGCGCCGCCCCCGTGGCTGCCCCTGCCGCCGTAGGTATCCACGATAATCTTCCTCCCGGTGAGCCCCGTGTCTCCGTGGGGGCCTCCGCGGACGAACCTGCCCGTCGGATTCACGTGGTAAATCGTGTTCTCATCGAGCAATTCGGCCGGCACGACCCTCTTTATGCACTTCTCGATCATCTCTTTCCGTATCGTCTCGTAAGGGACATCGGGAGCGTGCTGGGTGGAGATAACGACCGTGTGGATCCGCACGGGCTTGTCGTCCTCGTACTCGACCGTCACCTGGGACTTGCCGTCCGACCGGAGCCACTCTATCTCCCCTGACTCGCGCAGCTCCGCGAGCTTCTCCACCAGGCGATGAGACAACTGTATGGGGAGGGGCATCAACTCCGGGGTATCGTTGCAGGCAAAGCCGAACATAAGGCCCTGGTCTCCTGCGCCCTGCTCCTGGTGAAGGCCCTTGCCCTCTGTTACTCCCTGGGAAATGTCTGAGGACTGCTTGTGTAACCTTATCTGGACCTCGCACGTGTCCCCGTCAAAGCCGATGTCATCGTGCGTATAACCGATCTCCTTTATGGTCTTGCGGATGACACCCTCGTAGTCAACGTCCGTATTCGTCGTGATCTCGCCGGCGACGATGGCCACGCCGGTCGTCAGCAGAGTCTCGCAGGCCACGCGCGAGTTCGGGTCACCGGCCAGGCACGCGTCGAGTATGGCGTCGGATATCTGGTCGGCCATCTTGTCGGGATGGCCCATTGTAACCGATTCCGATGTAAACAAATGCTTCTTTCCCATTGAGCAAATCCTCCTTATTTTAAATGCAAAAAAACATGGCGGAAAATCATAGATGAATAAACCACCTATTGCAACCAAAATATACTAATAGGTCCAAACTATACTAATAATCGCGGGGATCACCCGGATACCGGGCGGTCCCCGCGATTATTATGAGGATTACTCCTGGCCTTTCAGCCTGATAAGCTCGGGGACGGCCTTGCGGACAAGCTGGGCCGTCTTCCTCCGGATGGGACCTATGGCCTCCATGGACATGACTTCCCTTGCCAGAGTACGGGCCTCCTGGAGCGTCACCGAGCGAACCACCTTCTTGATCTCCGGGATGGCCACGGCGCTCACGCTGAACTCGTCCAGCGCCAGCCCCAGCAGTATAAGGGTGAGAGACGGCTCGGAGGCCATCTCCCCGCACATGGCGACCCAGATGCCGTTACTGTGGGCGGCCTCTATTATGTCCCTTATAAGGCGCAGCACGGCCGGGTGTCTTGGCTCGTAGAGATAAGCTATCTTTTCATTAACCCTGTCCACTGCAAGGGAATATTGAATAAGATCGTTCGTCCCGATACTGAAGAAATCCACCTCTTTTGCAAGGATGTCCGCCGTCAAGGCGGCGGACGGTATCTCGATCATGGCCCCCACCTGGATATCCCTGTCGAACGGCACATTCTCCTTGCGCAGCTCACGCTTTGCCTCGTTGAGCACGCCTATCGCGGCCTTGAGCTCCTCAACGCCGGATATCATCGGGAACATCACCTTCACGTTGCCGAGGGCGCTGGCCCGCAGTATCGCGCGCAGCTGAACCTTGAAGATATCGACCCGCTCGAGGCAAAACCTGATGGCCCGCCATCCGAGGAAGGGGTTCATCTCCCTGGGGACGTCGAGATGAGAGACGAACTTGTCACCTCCCAGATCAAACGTTCTTATGGTAACCGGGTGGGGATGGATTCCCTCTGCGACCTCCCTGTATGCCTTATAGTGCTCCTCCTCCGTGGGCAGGCCGGTCCTGTTCATATAGAAAAACTCCGTCCGATAGAGTCCGATCCCCTGTGCCCCGTGAGCTAGGGCTACCGGGACGTCCTCCGGAAGCTCTATGTTCGCCGCTATGACAACGCGGTAGCCGTCGATGGTCTCCGCCGGGAGATCCTTGAGCTCGGAGAGCTTCTCCTCGAAGACGAGCAGCTTCCGCTGCTCCTTCTGGTATTTCTCAAGTGTCTTCCCTGAAGGAGAAACGATAACAATGCCCCTGTTCCCGTCCACGATCACGGTCTGGCCCGACTTTATCCGCTTGCTCGCGTCGTGAAGACCTACCACGCCGGGATTGCCGATAGACCGGGCCAGGATGGCGGTGTGCGAGGTTTTACCACCCACATCCGAGGCAAAACCGATGACCTTCTCCTTGTGCATGAGGGCCGTATCGGAGGGGGAGAGATCGTAGGCCACGATGACCACCTCCTCCTTAAGCTCCGCAATGTCCTGACGCTTCTTGCCCAGCAGCGTGTGGAGAATCCTCCTTGTCACGTCTTTTACGTCGGCGGCGCGCTCCTTGAGGTACTCGTCCTCCACTCTGGAGAATATCTTCGCGTACTTCCTGGCCACCTGGCTGAAGACCCACTCTATGTTCTTCTTCTCCTGCTCAAGCTTCTCGATGACGTCTTCTATGAGGGCCCTGTCCTCGAGAACAAGGAGGTGGGCGTTAAATATCTCTGCGTGCTTGGCGCCCATCGCCTCGGTGATCTTATCCTGTATCTGGATGATCTCCCTGCGGGTGGCTATCAGGGCGTCCTCGAACCGCGCTATCTCGACCGGGATTTGCCCGTCGGCGATCTCGCGCTCGATAACGACGTCCTCCTCGCTATCGAAGATGAACGCCTTCCCGATAACGGAGCCCGGCGATACCGCTATCCCCTTAAAAATCCTTTCAGTCATCTTCACCGAACTTGTTGACGATTAGTTCCTCGAACCGGCGGACGGCCTCGTCCGCGTCGTTCCCTTCCGCGATGATCTTTATCTTCGCCCCCTTACCCGCCGCAAGCATCATGATGCCCATGATACTCTTCCCGCTGACCGTGTCCCCGTCCTTTTCCACCAATATGTCCGAGGCGAACTTGTTGGCAAGCTGCACGAAGAGAGCTGCCGGGCGCGCGTGAAGCCCCAGCTCGTTCTCTATCTTTATTTCTCTTTCAACCTTCATGACATGGTTCATAACGACGCTACTTGCTCATTAATTTTATAAGGTCCCTGTTCAGGTCCCTGGCAGCATGATAGCCCATCTTCTTTAACCGGTAATTGAGTGCCGCCGTCTCGATAAGGAGGGCTATGTCCCTCCCGGGCCTGACCGGAATAACGATCCTGGGAAGATTGATCCCCATAATGCTCGCCGTCCTCTCCTCGAGGCCAAGCCTCTCGTACTCCCGGGAACTGTCCCATTCCTCGAGGGTAACAACCTGGTCTATCTTTATAGATTCCCGGACACACCCCGCCCCGTAGAGCGTCTGGACATTGATGATTCCCAGGCCCCGGATCTCCATGTGGTGCCTTGTGAGCTCGGCTCCCGAGCCGATCAGGACCTTGCCGTCCCGCAGCCTTATCCGCACGACGTCGTCCGCGACAAGCCTGTGTCCCTTCTGGATAAGAGCGAGCGCGCACTCGCTCTTGCCCACGCCGCTCTTGCCCTGAATAAGAACCCCCACGCCGAAGACCTCCAGGAGATTTCCTCCTTTCGTGATCGTCGGCGCGAACTCGTCCTCGAAGAAAATTGTGGCCTTGTTGACCAGGACCATCGTAATAAGGGACGAGCGGAAGATGGGTATCTTCAGACGGTTCCCCTCCCTGATAAGCTCTCCCGGAGGCACATAGTTCCTCGCGACGATACAGAAGGGGATCCCCTGTTCGAGAAGCTCCCTGATCCTCCGCTCCCGATGGTTCTTCCGCATCTGCCTGAGGAATGATATCTCCACCTTCCCCAGGACCTGACCTCTCCCGGAAGCGAAAAAATCGAAATAACCCGCCAGGGCGAGGCCGGGCCTGTTGAGCTCGCCAACCTTGACTCTTCTGTCAAGCCCCTCGCTGCCGGCTATGATGCTGAGCTTGAGCTTCTTCCTGAGCCTGTCGTAGAACTCCCCGACCGTAATACCCTTCACGCAGTCTGCTCCCCGCTGGCCTGAATGAGTCCGAAGCCGCCCCGCCGCAGCTCGAACAGGATGCTGCTCTCGCCGCTTTCACCGTTGTGAAAAAGCATGAAATTGCGCCCCGAGGCCACGAGCCTCTCCCGCGCCTCTCCCGGATGGAGGACATCGATGGACACCTTCTCGTCCCTGAGATGCCGCGGGTGGGAGCCCAGCTCCTCCAGGCCCTCGGACGAGAAAACCTTCATCCGCGCCAGCAGCCGCGTACCCTTGAGCTTTGTTTTGTTCCAGTCATGGTACCCGAAGACATCCTCGCCGAGTCGTATTAGTAGATCACGCCGTCCGCTGACGGCATCGAGGAAAACAAGGAAGTTAAACTGGGCCAGATCCATCTGCAGGATGGCCTCGTCCAGGTGCATCGGCTTAACGGCAATGGTCTCGGCCCGTACTATTACGGATGAGGAGGCGTGCTCCCCGACTTCCATGATGCCCAGCGGGGCACGCACCTCCCTGGCATGTCTCGGCTTGTGGGCCTGGATCCTGTCCTTGTACCTCTTGAGCTGCCCCTCGACACAATGCATCACCTGGTCGATAGAGCCGTACATATCGCTCGTCTCCCTGGAGCACGTTATCGTGAGATGAGGTCCCTGGAGAACAACCTCGGCCCGGTGGCGATACTTCTCGATGTCCATGATGAGGTGCGCCCCGAGAATCCTGGGGCAATCGAGGGCTATCCTCTCGAGCTTAAGGCGGGCGTGCTCCTTCATCGCCTCCGTGACTTCCACATGTCTTCCCGTGACGGTCAGTTGCATCGCTACATCGAGAAACGCTCACCGAGATAGAGCTTCCTCGCCTCCTGGTCGTTGGTGAGAAATTCGCTCGAACCGTGCTTCAAGATTTTTCCCTGGTAGATAAGGTAGGTCCTGTCCGTTATCGACAGCGTCTCCCTCACGCTGTGATCGGTAAGGAGAACCCCCATGCCTCTCTCCTTGAGCCGCTCTATTATCTGCTGGACATCGAAAACCGCGATCGGGTCCACGCCGCTGAAGGGCTCGTCCAGGAGTATAAAGGACGGGGATGTGACGAGGGCCCGGGTAATCTCGAGCCTCCTCCTTTCGCCGCCGCTCAGGGTGTATGCTTTCTGTTTGGCAAGATACGCTATATCGAGATCTTCGAGCAGGCTCTCGCACCTCTTCTTCATCTCCTTCCTGGTCAGATTCAGTGTCTCGAGGATAGCCATGACATTCTGTTCCACGGTAAGTTTCCTGAATATGGAAGGCTCCTGTGACAGGTAGCTGATCCCGAGCCGGGCACGGCGGCACATGGGCAAATCGGTGATGTCGCCGCCCTTGAACCGTATCCTCCCGGCGTTCGGCCGGATGAGGCCGACGACCATGTAAAACGTCGTCGTCTTGCCGGCGCCGTTCGGGCCGAGCAGTCCCACGATCTCCCCGCTGTTCACCTCGATGCTGACCTCGTTCACAACCGGCTTCTTGTTGTAAACCTTGACCAGATTATCGGTACTCAGAAGCTCCATAGCTCTCCCTACCGGTTATTCCACCCTTCCTTATGGAGGATGAACCTCGCCCTGGGCTCGAATATCACCCTGTCCTCCCACCTGTATATCGTTATCTTATCGGCCGCGTATATGTTCCTGCCCTCCTCTATCCTGGGCTCGCCCGTCAGGACTATCTTCCCGTCATCAGGCGTGTAAACGGCCTTCTGGCTGTTCGACTCCCGACCTTCCAATTTTATTACAACATCGCCGTACGCCTCAATTCTTTTTATCTCCTTGCCCTTCGAGTCGAAGAAGACGACGATCCTGTCTCCCGTCATCCGCCCCTTCGGGTCCGTCACTATGACGTTTTTTTCAAACGTGCCGATATAATCGGCATAGTCTACCTCGAGGATATCCGAGGTAATCGTCGTCGGCATCTTTTGCTGTGCGGCGTTCGCCGCTTCGGCGAGCGCCGTAAAAGAAAGGATAATTGCAGCTATTATCCTCACTGCATATACCTCTTCTCGTCCTTCGCAATATCCATCTTGACGTTGCTCCGGATCTTGATCTTCTTTTCCTTCGGCTTCCACATAAGGCCGATGCCTGTTATTACGGTATCCTCCGTCACGACCGTAACGAACTGGTCGGAGTAGATCTCCTTTGTCTTGGTATTGTAGATAGCGCTATCTGTCGTGATCAGGGTGTCCCCCTCTCCCTTCTTGTAAACGAAGGCCCTGACATCGTATATCTCCATCTCGTCATCCGAGATGAACCTGGCGGACGAGCCTATAACCTCCCACTTCTTCTCACCGCTCTCATCGACGTCCGTGATGGAGAATCCGTCCTTAAGCTCCGACTCCCGTTTCTGGGCCCGGGCCACCGTCCCGTGAACAACCAGGAGAGCCATGGCCGCCAGCACAACCGGGTATCCGGCCCTTTTCTTCATCACGTCGGCCATTCTCCCCGGGCTTTCAGTATCATCTCGATGACCTCGCGGACGGCGCCCCATCCGCCCTCTTTCGATGTGACGTAATCGGCGGCATCCCGTATCTCCTCGACGGCACCTTTAACGGCGACGCCAAAACCGCAGGCATTCACGAGATCGAGATCGGCGAGATCATCCCCGACGCAGCAAACCGCCTCGTCACGGAGCCCGTATTTCGCCTTCAGTTCCTCATACACTCCGGGCTTGTCGTCAATCCCCTGGTGCACATCCACCACACCAAGTTCCCCGGACCTCTTCCCGACGGCGGTCGAGCTCCTCCCCGTCAGGAAAGCCACCTTCAGCCCCGAATTCAAGGCGATCTTAATGGCGTAACCATCGTGGACGTGAAACGGCTTGAACTCCTCGCCTTCCCCGCCAATCCAGACCTGTCCGTCGGTCAGGACGCCGTCCACGTCCAATATGATCATCCTGATACTCTTCAGCTTTTCCTGAAATTCCTCGCTCATTCCACTTCCTATTCGATTAACAATTAAAGAAACAAGACACAAGACACAAGATACAAATAATCATCAATACCCAATAACCAAAAGCAATAGCTATTTTTACCCGTTTATGAACATGAATGTATCAAGTTTGGGGTTTATAATGCGGATATTGTTTGGTGATTGTATCTTGTACCTTGGTGATTGCTACTCACCGACTCCCCATTTCAGCATTGCGAAAGATTCGGTATATTGATCCGGGTTTCGTCATTTTAATTCTATTCTGTAGCTGATGAGGTCGACGACGTCGAGGATGCCCAGCGGCTTCCCATCACGATCCACAACAGGAATCTCGTCCAGCTTCCTCTTCTTGGGGTTGTCCCCGCGCATTATCTTCAACGCCTCAACTACCAGTTCCCCCGACCCGATCCTGACAGGGTCGTGGACCATGAAATCGTCCACCGTCCTCTCCATCAGGTCCGGATGCCGTTCGAGGGAGCGACGCAGGTCGCCGTCCGTGAATATCCCCGCAAGCACCCCTTCTTCATCCACGACTAGTGCCGCTCCCGCCCGCGCTGCGGTGATCGCCAGGAGCACGTCCTTCATAACCGCGTCCCGCCTGACAATCGCGCTTGACCCGCCGCAACGCATGACGTCCTTGACCTTGATGAACCTCTTCCCCAGGCTGCCGCCCGGGTGGTACGCCGCGAACTCCTCGGCCTTGAGCCCCGTCCGTTCTATGAGGGCGACGGCGAGGGCATCTCCCATGGCAAGGCTCGCCGTCGTGCTGGATGTCGGCACGAGACCGAGAGGGCACGCCTCCTTCTCAACACCGACGTCGAGGACGACATCGCTGTATCTGGCCAGCGCGGAGCCGGCATTCCCCGTCAATGCAATAAGGCGCGCGCCGATCTCCTTCACGGTGGGGAGCAGGAGCACGACCTCCTCCGTCTCGCCGCTGTTAGATATGGCAAGCACCACATCCCCGGGCTCGACCATTCCCATGTCGCCGTGGCGGGCCTCGGCGGCGCTCATGAAGAAGGACGGCACGCCGATGCTCGCGAACGTGGCGGATATCTTTCGCCCGATGATTCCCGTCTTGCCCATCCCCGTGACGACGATCCTTCCCTCGCACCCTTGAAGCACCTCTACCGCCTTATCGAACTCCGGACCGAGCCTGGCGATCAGGCCCTCCACCGCCTCGGCCTCGGTCTTCAAAACTCTCTTCGCCACTTCTATCGAAGACATAGCTTTCCTCCCGTACCAATAAATTCAAACCACGGATTTAGCGGATTATACGGATTTGTATATAAATAACACCGAATGGACTTATCCTCACTCTACCTAAATAATCCGTTCAATCCGTTTAATCCGCGGTTATATTTTTTCTTTCTTCTCCACGAATTTTCACGAATTATTTTCGCACCTGATTTCTCTGAATTACTCTGATTCCTTTATACCTTTTGCATTTTCCAGGATAATCTCCGTCAGACCCGGCGGCTCTGCCGGACGGGAGGATTACTCAGGTGCTTATTATTCTTTGTGTCTTTGCGGTTCATTACTCGTTTCACCACTTTATCGATCTCCATCACGGTTTCGAGAAGCTCCTTCAATTCGCCGACCGGCAGCTGGTTCGGCCCGTCGCAGAGGGCGGCATCCGGATCGGGATGCACCTCCAGGAAGAGGCCGTCGCAGCCCGTGGCAACGGCCGCCCGGCTCAGGGGGAACACGTACTGCCGCTCGCCGCCGGTGGCGGTCCCCAGTCCCCCGGGGAGCTGGGTAGAGTGGGTCGCGTCGAAAACGACGGGGTATCCCAGCTTCCTCATTATGACGAGGGACCGCATGTCGTTCACAAGGTTATTGTAGCCGAACGAGAATCCCCGCTCGGTCACCAATATATTCCTGTTCCCGGCCGCCTCGGCCTTCCTGATAAGGCCCTCCATGTTCCACGGCGCCACGAACTGTCCCTTCTTGATATTGACGGCCTTCGCGAGCTTTGCCGCCTCTGCCACCAGGTCCGTCTGGCGGCAGAGGAAAGCGGGAATCTGTATAACGTCTGCCACCGCGGCGACGGGACGGACCTCGCTCACCCCGTGAACGTCGACGAGAACGGGAATTGAGAACCTCCTCTTGACCTCCCTGATAATCCTCAGCCCCTCATCGAGCCCCGGCCCCCTGAAAGAGTCAGGGCTGCTCCTGTTCGCCTTGTCGTAAGAGGTCTTGAATATAAAGGGCATGCCGAGGGATTCCGCCACCTCCTTGACCGCTGCCGCGACTGTGAAGCAGAGTTCGTCGCTCTCGATTACGCAGGGCCCCGCGATGAGGACCAGTGGCGCCCCTCCCCCCATCTCTATATCCCCAACCTTTACGCAATTCATATTTTTCAACCCTCTTTAAAATTCAATACCTCAGTGGTTTGTTTTTTTTCTTACAAATTGAACATTGGTTATTGGCTATTGATCATTGGTTATTCTAACTTCTCCCCTCTCCACCATCTCTCTGAATCTCTCCAGGTCTTCCTCCGTGTCAATGCCGATAAATTGACCGCTCCATTCCACCATGCGAATATTGAAGCCGTTCTCCAGCATCCTGAGTTGCTCGAGCTTCTCCGCCTGCTCGAGCGGGGACGGGGGCAGGGAGGCAAATTTTAACAGGGCGGCTGTCCTGTAGCAATAAACGCCGATGTGCTTTCTGTGAATGACGGCCTTCTCGCGCAGATACGGGATAGGCGATCGCGAGAAATAGAGCGCGTACCCGCCGAGTCCCGATACCGCCTTTACGACGTTAGGGTCTTCAACATCCGCGGCGTTCTCCAGCGAGACGAAAGGCGTCGCCGCGTGAGCCGCCCCGTCCCCGGACAGGGCCATGATGAGGGTGTCAAGCAGATCCCCCCTGACAAGCGGCTCGTCGCCCTGGACGTTCAGGATCGCATCACAGTCCAGGCTTGATGCCACCTCGGCGCAGCGGTCGCTGCCGCTCGCGTGATCCGGCGAGGTCATGACGGCCTCCCCCCCGAAAGACTCGACCATGCGTTTCACCCTCTCGTCATCGGTGGCGACGATGATACGCTCGATTCCGCGCGAGCCTTTTACCGCGCGGTACACGTACTGGATCAGGGGGACGCCGGCCACCTCCCTCAGCACTTTACCCGGCAGCCTCTCGGAGCCGAACCGCGCGGGGATAACGGCAACCGTCCTCACAGGGCCTCACTTCCATGGTCTGCCACCACCCAGCGGGCAGCTTCGAGGAGGTCCTCCGCCACGTGATCGACGCCCAACCTCCTGGCATCACCAAGAGATCTCCGGCCCGATCCGGTCAGGACGAGTACCGTCTTCAACCCCGCGCCCTTTCCAGTCTGGACGTCGGTCACCATGTCCCCCACGAAGTATGAGGAGCCAAGATCCAGATCGAGGCTCCCAGCCGCATCCATAACAAGGCGGGGCGAGGGTTTGCGGCAAGAGCATCCTTCATCGGGATGGTGAGGGCAGTAATATATTTCGTCCAGCTTAACACCCTCCTCCCCCAACTTGCTCTTCATCCTCTCGTGAATCTTCAGGAGTTGCGGAATGGTAATGAGCCCCCTTCCCACTCCCGACTGGTTGCTTATGACAACCAGAGCGAACCCGTTCTCCTGGAGCAGCCGCATCCCCTCGCCCGCGTGGGGCAGGAGCTCGAACGCGTCTGGATCGGAGAGATAGCCCGGGTCACTGTTAATTGTTCCGTCCCGGTCTACAAACACCGCGCTTCTTTTCACGTGCCGGCCATCTCCTTCCACAGCTCCTCCTGCGTCACTGCCGCGGTTCCGACCTTGCCCACTACTATACCCGCCGCGTAGTTGGATATGGTGGCGGCCTCAACCATCGTCGCCCCCGCCGCCAGTGCCAGCGTGAACGCGCTGATAACCGTGTCGCCGGCCCCTGAAACGTCGTATACCTCCCTGGCCGAGCACGGGATCTCCTCGGGCTCCTCCCCGCGCTGGAACAGGAGCATGCCGTGCTCCCCGAGCGTCATGAGCACCGAATCGCACCCCCATTTGTCCAGAAGTACCGCTCCGAGATCCCTCTCCGGCAGCTCGCTTCCCGCGGCCCATATAGCCTCGCTCCTGTTGGGCGTCACTGCCGTCACACCGCTGACATCCAGGTCGTTTCCTTCCTTGGGGTCAAAAGTCACGATCTTGCCGGCACCCTTTCCCAGCTTGACCAGCCTGTTCACGAGGGGCTGGGTCACCAGGCCCTTGCCGTAATCCTCGATAAGGAAAGCGTCTATTTCATCCAGGCGACTTTCTATGTAGGACACGATCTGACCGATCTGTGACCCGGACAGTTCATTGATGTCCTCGTAATCGACGCGCACCACCTGCTGACGGTGGGCGACAATCCTCATCTTGAGAGTCGTCTTCCTCTCACTCATTACTATGATCCCGCCTGTATCCGTCCTCTCGTTTGCGAGTCCCTCCCTTAAAATTCTGCCCGTATAATCGTCGCCTACAATTCCGGCGATGCACAACTTGCCGCCCAGCTTATAGATGTTGCGCGCGACATTCGCCGCGCCGCCGGGCATCTCCGACTCAGACTTCACCTCTATGACGGGGACCGGGGCCTCCGGGGATATTCTCGTGACGTTCCCCCACACGAACCGGTCAAGCATCAGATCCCCGATAACCAGTACCCGGACCCCGGCAAAACCGGCAAGAATCTCTTCCAAACGCGCCTTCTCTATGCGGGCCACCTATGCACCCCCCTTCTCATTACTTTCCGGATCAATACCAGCTAATTATTGCTATTTTGCCACCAAGACACCAAGATTATAGAATCATTCTAATAAATTAGCGCCCATCTTTTGCGCCTACAGTTTATTCCATCTCATATTAAACATTTAACTTTATATTTGAAACCCCGGCTCTATCCCGTATCATCTCGGGCGTCGTCCGCCAGCGCCTGTGCATCCACACCCACTGGGACGGGTAGCTCCTTATATAGCGCTCCAGCACCTTGCTCCACTGGAGCGTATTATAGGCGAGATCCGCCTCCCTGTCCCCCGTGTTGCGGAGGGTTATGGGATCCTCGACGTGGAGGGTATGGTGCTGGCCGTCCCGTACGATAACGACGGGAACGAGGGCGGCGCCCGTCCGCCCGGCAAAGACTACGGGCGCCGTGGGTGTATACGCTCTCTTTCCCATGAAGTTTATAAAGACCCCGTCGAACTTCTTGACATCCTGGTCGGCCAGGATGCCGATCGTCCGGTTCCTCCTGAGCTCCCTGAAGAGGCCAGTAGGAGGCTCGTCGGTGTGGACGACGCCCAGGCCGATGGCCCGGCGCATATCGGTGATCAGCTCATTGTACCTGCCGAACTTTATCCTTTTGCCTATGACGGTCCCGGGGTGCCCCGCAGCGATGAAGGCGGACGATATGAGCTCCCAGTTGCCGATGTGGCCCGTGATGAAGATGACCCCCTTGCCGCGCTCTTTCGCCCGCTCGATCCGCTCAAGGCCGTCAATGGTGACGTACTTATGTATCATTTCCCGGTGGAACTTCGGCAAGATCAGCATCTCGGAGCAGTTGCGGCCCAGGTTTACGAAGACTCCCCGGGCGATACTTCTTATCCTCCGCCCGCAAAGCTCCTGACCGAAGACGGAAGTAAGATGCTCTATTGTCCTCTTCCTGTGCCTGGCACACAGGTAATAGGCGGTGAAACCGAGAAAGCTGCAGAACCGGTAAAGGAGCGTTTTCGGGATACAGGGGGCAACGGCCAGGAGCACCCGCAATGCCCAATACGCCGCCCAGTCCCGCATCCTCTTTATCAAGCTCCGTTTTCTCACACCTTCTGCCCTTTAAGAATTTAAAACATAAAAATATTTATCCACGAATTACACTAATTTCCACTAATTTATTTGGACGCAGATTTATTGGATTACCAGGATTTTTAGCTTTTTATCTGTGCTTATCTGCGATGATCTGCGTCCCTTTTATATTTTTAATTCGTGTCAATTAGTGTAATTAGTGGACAACTTCTTTTCCATTGAATATTGGTTATTCTTCATTTTGGACTTTGAGGATGGAGTCGAGCGCAGCTGCAACCTGTCCTATGGATATACTCTCCATGCACTCCAGCTCATCCTTTTTACATAATCTGGAGAGGCATGGGCTGCACGGGAGGTCCGCCTTGATCACGCGGTGTCCGGCGCCGTAGGGGCCGGTCCTCGCGGGATCCGTCGGGCCGAAGATTGCGACTACGGGCGTCCCGACCGCGGCGGCAATATGCATGGGCCCCGTATCGTTCGTCACCAGGGCATCCGCCTCCGCCAGGAGAGCCGTAAGATCCCGCAGGCTCAATTTCCCGGCCAGATCGATGACGTCCCCCTTCATCATGCCGGCGGCAAGCGAGACCATGCCTTTCTCCTCCTCGCCTCCGATCAGGACGGCGGTTCCCTTCAGAACATCCCCGACATAATCGCCGACCGCAGCGTAACGCTCTGACGGCCACCGCTTCGTCTGCCACCTTGCCGTTGGATTGATAACAACCACCGGCCGCGCAGCTTTACCGCCCCCGATTACCGCCCCGGCCCCCCGGAGGGCCCAGGGACGCATTTTAAGAGGGAAGGAGACCGGCGCCGTGTCCGCTCCCAGTTTCTTCGCAACAAGGAGGTACCGGTCGACGGCGTGCACTGTCTCTTCGGGAACGCATACCCTCATGTTGTACAGGAAGGAGCAGAACTCGCGCGCGTTCGAGAATCCGACCCGCTTTCCAGCCCCGGAGAGCAAGGCGATGAACGCGCTCCTGAAGAGGCCCTGGAGGTCAAGGGCGATATCGTACCGTCCCTCCCTTGCCGCGCGCACCAGGCGGAGAAAGTTCCCAATGGCACGCGGCCATGTGCCGACCCTCTTCCAGCTGTCCCTGTCGAAGACAAGAAGATTGTCAATGCCCGGCAGATCGATGAGCAGGTCACGGTACCGCTCACCTACCAGCCAGTCGATCCGGGCGCCGGGATACCGCTTTTTCAGCGGCCCGACGACCGCCAGCCCGTCAACGATATCGCCGAGGGAACTGGGCTTTATAATCAGTATGCTCTGAATATCGCCTCTCACTGCTTCTCCTGGTTTACTCGATAAATCCCGGGAACATCGATAGCGGAGCGCCCTCACACCCTGGTCCCGGCTTCAGACTGAGAGTGAGGACGAATACTCATGGCAGCTTACGCTGCCATGAGTATGCAATTCGCAGGTACTGGTTGCCCCCTAGCCCGTGTGGCCGAAGCCTCCCGCCCCCCTCTCGCTTTCGGGGAGCTCTTCGACCTCCTCCAGGCCGGCCCTTTCGACCTTGACCACCACCATCTGTGCTATTCTCATCCCCCTCTTTATCCGCACTTCCTTATCGCCGTGATTGATAGCGATAACTCCGACCGTCCCCCTGTAATCGGCGTCCACCGTGCCCGGAGCGTTCAGGACAGTGAGACCATGTTTCAGCGCCAGACCGCTCCGGGGCCTGATCTGCGCCTCGTAGCCAACGGGGAGGGCGATGCTTATACCCGCGGGAACGAACGCTCTCTCTCCGGGGGCAAGGACGATATCATCCTCCACGGCGGCGTGGAGGTCCATTCCGGCGGCGTGGCCGGACATGTACCGCGGAAGGGGAAGATCATCGCAGCCTTCCTCTCTCCTCACCAGTATCTTCACTTCTTCCATTGTGAATAGCGCTAAAGGTATTGAGAATAGCGGGGAGGAAATCTCACAGCCTATGACCGTAACGCCGGACGGTCTCTTTTCTTCCCGCCCGCTTTCCCCTAGTCTGCTTTCGATGAGTCTTTCACGGGCGGATCATAGCGCGGCCCGGCGCTTACTTTTTTTGCCTCTCCCAGTACTTTGTAGCAGTTGTTAAAGCGGTCGGCCAGCCTCTTGAACGCCTTGTACATATCGTCTCCGCTCAAGCGGCCGGTGGCGTCTCTCAGCTTGACCGCCCAGTTCCGCAGCTGGTCCGCCGCGGCATAGAAGGCGGTCGGGTCCGGAGTCTCCTTGTTCTTTCGCTTGAGGTTGTCCGCCATGTTTCTCAGGTCCCTGGCACGCTTCTTCAGCTTAGTGTAATTCCGGCGCTTGTACTGGTGCTTTAAATCATCGTAAAGGGTGTTCATCTGGACGAGGAGATCCTTGGGGGACAGGTCCGCGCCCGCGTCCAGAAACGGCTCATACGGCGTCGCCTCGGCCGGCGCATGGGGGAGAGGAGGCGGCTCCACTCCAACCTGGCATACCGGCACTCCAGCCGCGATAAAAAAAACGGCAAGAACACCAATTGAAACATAAAATACTTTTCTCATTTCATCCCCCTTTTTTCGGTGAGGTGCTTACTTTCTCGCGGTATTCGAGCCACTGTGCGTCCACGACGGCG